>JAILFY010000083.1 GCA_024697285.1 Bacteroidaceae bacterium | reverse complement strand
TGGTCGAGCCGATGTCGGTAGGCTTCCATGCCGTAGCCCGTGCGCAGGTCACCGATATCGACGTGGTGCTGGTCATCGGTTGTGGCATGGTGGGCATGGGGGCCGTGGTGCGATCGGCCATGCGTGGGGCCACCGTCGTGGCTGCCGATATCGACGACAGCAAGCTGGCACTGGCCCGACAGATGGGTGCCTCCTACACCATCAATACGCGTACGGAGGATGTGCAGCAACGACTGCGCGAAATGACCAGCGGCTTTGGTCCTGATGTGGTGATCGAGGCCGTGGGCAGTACGCCTACCTACCAGATGGCTGTTGATGCCGTGGCCTTCACGGGTCGTGTGGTATGCATCGGCTATGCGAAGGCCGAGGTATCGTTCGAGACCAAGTATTTCGTGCAGAAAGAACTCGACATCCGCGGCTCGCGCAATGCCATGCCTCAGGACTTCCGTGCCGTCATCCACTACCTGGAGCGTGGTACTTGTCCGGTGGATAGTCTCATCACACGTGTCATCCGTCCTGAAGAGGCCCTCGCCACCATGCGCTGGTGGAGCGAGAACCCCGGTAAAGTGTTCCGTATTTTGGTGGCGTTTGATGCGCTGTAAATACGTGTTGGCTGATACGTATATACGTGTGAGCCAATACGTATATACGTGTGGAGCAATACGTATATACGTGTTGGGGAATACGAAGCTTCGTGTCTCAAGGACGTGCTTACTGGTGATTTGTCTCTTGCTTTGTCTTAGTCCTTCGCGAGTAATGGTGATGCACTTCACGTCCTCGCTGGGTGTGGCGTCTTCCTGTTCTTCGCGTGGAGGCTACCCTTCCTGACGAGCAGATGGGGTGGCGGTACGGCGGAGGGGGAAATAGTGTCCGTAGGTGAGCAAGCGCCATATCCACTCCAGCAGCCCGAAGCGGAAATAACGGAGCCAAAGGCGGCTGAGGAGTATCTGGCAGAGGAAGACGGAGAGGGCGATAGCTTCTACGTAGATGAGCCCTACGGAGGTGCCGAAGCCGAGGCCTACGCCATAGAACAAGAAGATGCCTGTCAGCGACTGGGAGATGTAGTTGGTGAGGGCCATTCGTCCGGGGGCCGCGAGCCAGCGGTGCACCGGCGCCTGGGGACGGCGCAGATAGAACAGGCACACGGCTGCGATGTAGGCTGCGGCCAAGGACACGACACTCAGGGCATAGAGCAGGGAGTGGAGGGTGAGGCCCCACGGACGGTCGCTGGTGGCGCTCCAGGCGTAGAGGGCCGAGAGGGGGAAGCCCAGCAGCGAGGACCAGAGGGCGATGTGGCGAAGGGGGAGGCCCGGGAGACGGGCGTAGAGCTGACGTTTCCCGATGAGATAACCTAAGATGAACAAGCCCACCACCTTGGGCAACCGATGTCCTTCCACAAATTCCCACATCCGTTCGCAAGCGCCTTGCAGCAGAAAGGCAAACATCTGCGGATAGCTCTGAGCATCGCGCAGCCACGTGGCGAAATTCGCTTCGGTGATGCCTTGCGAGGTCGCCACCTGCCACCAACGTTCGTAGAAGGGACGGGCAAAGTCCAGCTCACGGTATTCCGTAAGGGCATCGAGTCCCACGGGCACCAGAATCAGGAGCAGTGCCACGACGAGCAGGTTCCGGTCGGAAACCTTCACGATCAAGGTCAACAGCAGTCCGCCCACCGCATAGAGCAACAAGATATCGCCGCTCCAGATGAACATCAGATGCAGGAAACCGATCACGACGAGGATGAGCATCCGGCGCAGGAAGAGTCTCCTCCCATGGTGTGCCAGTATCAGCGAGAAACCGATACCAAACAGCAGCGAGAAGATGGTGTAGAACTTGCCGTCGACCAGCAGGTACTGCAGGTAGCGGACAACCCGGTCCAGCGAGGCCGTGGGCAAGGCCGCCTGTTGTTCCTCGCTGAGGAATGTCCACAAGGCGAACTCCGGAAAGTTGGCCAGTGCGATACCCAGCAGGGCCAGGCCTCGCAGGAGGTCGAGGATGACGTGACGCTGACGTTCGGCGGTGGGACCATTCATAATCATTCTGACTTATCCTTTTTTGCCTTGAGGCAGGACCAAGTTAAGGATAACAGCCAGGAGGAATACTACGGCTACGCAGTTCTCGGCGAAGACGGTCTGGATGATCTGCGGGAAGATAGCAAACAGCCCACGGGACTGGGTGAAGCCGAGACCCACGCTGAGCGAGAGGGCCACAATGATCATATTGCGGTCGGAGAAACCACATTTGGCAATCATCCCGAAACCGGCGTACATGATAGAACCGAACATGATGATGGTGCAACCGCCGAGCACGGCTTGGGGAATGGTCGTCAGCAGCACTCCCACAACGGGAAAGACGCCTCCAAGTATCATGATGCAGGCGCCGGTGGCTATGGCAAAACGATTGACGACGCCCGAGAGGCTGGCGAGTCCCACGTTCTGACTGAAAGAGGTGATGGGGGTGCAACCGAAGAGGCCAGACACGGTGCTGACAAAGCCGTCGCAGGAGATGCTGGAGCCCAGCTCCTTGTCGGTGGGGGAGCGATGCAGGGCTCCCGAGCACAGGGCGCTGGTGTCGCCGATGGTCTCGGTGGCCGACACCAAATAGATGGCCACAACCGACAAGATGGCGCCCAGATGGAACTCGGGTTTGAAGGGCAGGAAGGTGGGCAGGGAGACGATACCTGCATGCTGAAGCCCGGAGAAATCCACCAGACCCATGCAAACGGCAAGAATGTATCCCACGACAAGTCCCATCAGCACGCTGAGCGAACGCAGCAGGCCGCGACCAAAGACCTGGAAGGCGAGGCAGGTGAGCAGCGTGACGGTGCCCACGATCCAGTTGTGGGCGGCGCCGAAGTCGGCAGCCCCCTGTCCGCCCGCAAAGGAGTTGGCACCGATGGGAAGCAGGGAGAAACCGATGGCGGTGACCACCGTGGCGGCCACTATGGGGGAGATGATGCGAATCCAGTAGCGGGCGAAGAGGCCCAGCAGGCCTTCGAGGACACCGCCAACGATGACGGCGCCTATCAGAGTGCCCATACCCTGGGTGGTGGCAATGAAGATGGACACGGAGAGGAAGGTGAAGCTGATACCCATGACGATGGGCAGGCGGGAGCCCACTCGCCAGATGGGATAGAGCTGGACGAGAGTGCCCAGGCCTGCTATGATCATGCAGTTCTGGATGAGAACGGCGCTCAGAGCGGGGTCGGTGCCCACGATATTGGCGAGGATGATGATGGGCGCGATGTTGGAAACGAACATCGCCAGGACGTGTTGCAGGCCGAAGGGAACGGCTTGCAGGAGAGGCACGCGGCCGTCGAGCTGATAGAGGTTAGTGTTGTCTGCCATAATATAAAAAGAGGTGGGGGGTAAGTAGGTTATTGTGCTTTGATAGGGGTGTTCTCCAGTTTCTGCTGCGGCTGCGGGCGGAAGTGTATGGTCTGCGTGTGCCAGTCCATGTTGTCGATGATGGCTATGGACTCCAGGTGATAGCCCTCTTGCCGCAGCTCGAGGCCTCCTCTCTGTTGGCCTTTCTCTATGGCTATGCCAATTCCCGCCACCTCTCCGCCGGCCTGATGCACCAGGTCTATCAGTGCGTGCACGGCTTGTCCGTCGGCCAGGAAGTCGTCGATGATCAGCACCTTCTCCCCAGGCCGCAGATAGGGGTGCGAGATGAAGACATTGTTCATCCGCTTGTGGGTGAAGGAGTAGGCCTGCGACATGTATTTGTCGTCCGTGCTGTTGGCCGTCTCGCTCTTCTTGGCGAAGACCACGGGGACGTCGTAGAGATCGCCCAGCAGGGTGGCTATGGCAATGCCGCTGGCCTCGATGGTCAGTACGCGGTTGACCTCCACACCCCGGAACCGCCTCTTGAATTCGTAGGCTATCTGCCGGATGATATCTATCTCTATCTGATGGTTGAGGAAGCTGTCTACCTTGAGGATGTTGTTGGGCTTGATGACGCCGTCGGTCAGTATTTTCTCTTCGAGGAAGTTCATCTTAGAGGATCTGTTTTAGGTGGTTTATTGATAATGGCAGCGCAAAGCTACAAAAAAATGTTCAATGCGCGCGACATTCCTGCAAAAAATGGAGTGAAACGTGCAGGAAGATAGTGAAAAAGGCAGAAAAGGCGTTGCAGCCGGGGCGGAGAGGCGGGGCAAGTGCGGCGTACTTTTTCATCTCCTGTTGCCGTTTTTCCTGCCTGCCGGGGCAGAGAGGAGAGGTAAGTGCGTGGGCAGACAAAATAGTTACTGAAGTTTTGCTTATGCTTAATGCTCAGATTAATTAGTTGACAAGTTGACAAGTTGACGAGTTGTTACAAGTTGATGAGTTGATTTATTAGTTGATGAGTTGACAAGTTGACGAGTTGACAAGTTGTTACCTTTCCCAACAGAGGTCTTGAGTGCTCGCACCTTAAACTGACGAAACTGAGCTTACGAAAGTTGAGAAAAGTTAAATTATGGGCGTAAGTATTGGAATGACAGTAAAATAATGTACCTTTGCCGGCCTAATTCAATCTTCACGCATATCTTGAGAAAGTTTTTTGTCCTCCTGTGCTCACTGCTTCTCCCCGTGACACTCTACTCTCAGCATTTTCCCATCGGTGTCGTCAGCACCCTCGACAGCGTCTCTTCGGTTCAGTTTGGCGCCATCTCCTCCATTGCCCTGGAACAGAGCCGGGGGCTGCAACTCTCCGGTTTCTCTAATCTCAGTGCCGGCCCCCTGCGCGGCTTCCAGGTGAGTGGTGTCAGCAACATCTCTTCGGGTGTGGAGCGCGGCATCCAGTTCTCCGCTTTGCTCAACGTCTCCTCGCGATATATGCGTGGCTTGCAGGCAGGTCTCATCAACTACGCGGATTCGCTGAACGGCTCGCAGGTGGGTCTCCTCAACATCGCGCGCTCCCACCCCAGGGGCTGGCAGGTGGGACTCATCAATGTGACGCGCGACACGATAGCCCACAAGCTGGGGCTGGTGAACGTGAATCCCCGCACGACCATCGACTATATGTTCTTCGGCGGCAGCGCCAACAAGGCAAACTTCGCCTTGCGCTTCCGCAACCGCAGTACCTATAATATAATAGGTGTAGGCACCCATTATATGGGTCTCGACGAGAAGTTCTCCGGCTCGCTGTTCTACCGCATTGGACAGTACTTCCATCTGAGCCCGAAGTGGTCGGTGGGAGGGGATGTGGGCTATCACCACATAGAGACCTTCGAGCATAACAATGCCAACAAGCCAGAGCGCCTGTACTCGCTGCAGGCCCGTCTGAACGTGGATTTCCAGATTACCCCGCACCTGGGGGCCTTTGCCTCGGTGGGATATGGCAACACGCGCTATTTCAGCCACTCCCGCCGCTACCGCAACGGGATGTTGCTGGAGGCGGGAGTGAGTTTGCGCCAAAGCCGCAACACTACTCCAGCCCTGGGCTATCACTCCCGCGAGCAGGTGGCCGAGGCCACGGATTCGCTGATAGCCCTGGTGCCGCAGAAACATCCGTGGCAGGCCGCGGCAGAGGCTACGGGCATAAACGTGCTGGTGCATTGCTTCGACCGCTTCGTTCTCGACGAGGAGTTCGCCAAGACCACCTTCCGTTCCATCGGTCATAACTTCGAGAACGGAATGGTGTGGGACAACGACAAGTTCCACACGAACCTCTTTGCCCACCCCTATCATGGAAACCTCTACTTCAATGCGGCGCGCTCCAGCGGACTCAGCTTCTGGGAGTCGGCTCCCTTCGCCCTGGGCGGTTCGCTGATGTGGGAGTTCATGGGCGAGAAAGAGCCTCCCGCCATCAACGACCTCATAGCTACCACGGCAGGAGGTATCTGCATTGGCGAGATCACCCACCGAATCAGCAACATGCTACTCGATGACCACACGCGTGGCGTCAACCGTTTTCTGCGGGAGGCCACTGCCACCATCGTAAACCCCATGCAGGGCCTCAATCGTATCCTCAGCGGCGATGCCTGGAGGGTGCGGCGCGACCATTATCTCTACCACGACTACGAGAAGACACCCATCGACCTGGCGATCTCGCTGGGCAGCCGTTACCTGGCAGACAACGGAGCGCTGTTTCGAGGGGAACACAACCCCCTGCTGAACATCTATCTGGAATACGGACAAGCCATCAGCGAGGAAGGATGCAGCAAGCCTTATGACTTCTTCGACGCCGAAGTGACCTTTGGGCTCAGCGGCAACCAACCGCTCATCAATAGCCTGCACCTGCTGGGGGATCTCTGGAGCAAGACAGTGATGAGGCGCAAGGGAGTGCAAGTGGAGTTCGGCTTCTACCAACACTTCAACTACTACGACTCCAAGCCCGTGAAGGATGGTTCGGACCTCACCCCCTACCGCATCAGCGAAGCAGCCTCAGCCGGGCCTGGGCTGATATGTAGTTTTCCCGAAGTGGGAGTGCTGAAGCGCCTGGAACAGCGTATTTTCCTCAGTGGCATTTTGCTGGGAGGAACCAAGAGCGACTACTACAACATCATCGACCGCGACTACAATATGGGTAGCGGCTTCAGCGTGAAATCCAAGACACACTTGGAGTTCAAGAACATCAGCCGACTGATTCTGCATGCCAAGTATTTCCAGCTCCACACTTGGAAAGGATATGAGAACAAGGACCTTGCAACGGTAGACCCGCTCTACCTGAATGTGCAGGGCGACCGCGGCCACGCACATCTGTTCGTCATCAACCCTATTGTGGAGGTGGACCTGAAGAAGGGCTGGAGCCTGCAGTCGTCCATGTCCTATTTCATTCGCGACACGCACTACAAGTACCTCGACAACGTGAAGGCCAAGACCTTCGAAGTCCGGCTGGGCGTCACTCAGCATTTCTGAGGTGCGGGATCAGGAGCAGCCTTTGGCTGCGGTTTAAGGTGCGCCGTTGGGCACGGTTTTCTGTGGGCAACAGCGGACAAAGTTTTGTTGAGTTAAAGAAACGTATACCTTTTGTGGAATTAAAGAAACGGATGTGCGTTTGTTAAAATATCGTTATTTCCAGCGGAAATATAGAAAATGGGACGTTTTCGCTGATTATAAGGATATTTTTCACCATATTTGCAGCGGGCCGACGGTTTCACGGACATCTGTGAGATGAAGCATTCCGCAAACATCTTCCACATAGACAGTGATTACGCCAGGGACTTGCAAAACAAGCTCGATGCATATCGAGTCCTCTCGAAAGACAAACGAACCCTGCATTTGGTGATCGTGACAACGAACGGCGTTGCACACAATAACAACTGCAACATGATACAGAAGGAGATAGTCATGGATGAGTTGTTTGCATAAAGACCCAACCTCACCCCTCGGAAGGGAGGGGGTGGTTACCGATACCTCCATTGTGTCAAGGCAGCTCAGGTGCACATCCTCTGAAAACACCCGCTGTAGGGGCGGGTCCCCGTGCCAGCCCGAAACTGGCTGTAGTCAAATTTTTTTCACACGAATGCCATCAGGGATATATAATGAACCATAAATAAATGTTCATTCGTGTGAAAAAGAGGATTCCTATTTATTCCTTTTAAGCCGCAGCCAAAGGCTGCTTCTTAAACCGTGCCCATCGGGCGCTTAAACACTTCTAATCGTGAAATAATGTGAAATAATATCGGCAGAGGAACGGGCTCTCATCTTTTTCCTATATATTTGCAGGGCAAACAAATCATTGAAAACCCGTATGAGACAAAACATGGTATGCAGATGGCTGGTGATGGTGGGCGCTTTCTTGCTGACCGCGCTGGCCGGAAAGGCACAGACGTTCTACGAACTGACATTCCACGCCGGCGAAGAGCGCGAAGAGTTCGTGGGACTTCTCATCTACGCCGACGACGAACATTGCAAAATGCGCATTGTGGACAGCGAGGCGGTGGATACCAACAGTTGCTACGAAGCCAACTACACGAGTATCCGCGAGGAGAAGGAGAATGCCGACGACGTGGGTACACTGCTGATGGTTCCCGACGACGAGGAGATGCCCACACTCATCTGGTACTGGGAGAAAGATGATGAGTCCGATATGTGTGAGGCGCCTTATCTGGCCTTCGACTTGGAGGACGTGGATTCGTGGATACAGACAGAGTCCTTCCAGGAAGTGACGCTGGCGGACATGGATGAAGAATACGTGGGGCAGTTCTACGGCGAGGACGAACCGGAATATGCCTTGCTGCTGCAGGGCGCGCGGACCATGAAGAAACAGAGCAGCGCCGCGGCCGCCCCCACAGACAGCCAAGCCACGTTGCACCTGATCATAGCCGCCAACACCAATGTGAGCGATATCGGACCGGCTTGCTCCATCGACCTGCGACGCATCCGTAGCGAGTTCGGAGGCGTGAGCAAGGCTCTGGGACTCACGCTGGACGAACACGTAGTCTCCGGAGAGAACTACAGCAAGGAACAAGTGGCCAAGGTGCTGGGCGAGCTCAAGGTGGGATGGGACGACGTGGTGGTCTTCGCCTACAGCGGCCACGGATTCCGGTTCAAGAACCAGCAAGACTACTACCCCTGCCTGGACCTCACAGCCACGGCCTACGACAAGCTCAACGAGAACTACCTGCCGCTGCATGATATCCACCGACAGCTCACGGCCCTGGGCGCCCGACTGACCGTGGTGCTCAGCGACTGCTGCAACAGCGAGGTGAGCGAGCAGCAGCCCCTGGTGATGAGCAACTCGCTCTTCTCGCGAGCCAACACAAACTTCGACCTGGCGAAACTGAACCGATTGTTCCTGCAGTCGAGAGGCAATGTACTGGCCACGGCAGCCAGTCCCGGCGAGTACTCCTGGTGCGGCACTAATGGCGGTTTCTTCCTGCTCAGCTTCTTCGAGAATCTGCGCAGCCAAATCAGCGCACTGAACCAAGAGGTACCCTCGTGGGACGCGCTCATCAGCAAAACCATAGAGAGCGCTGCCAAGAAAACAGAGAACAACCAGAACTGCAAGAAACAGAATGGCCTGAAAGAGGTGGCCGTGGAAACCCGATAATAATAATATGGTACGAAAACTACTGACGGTCCTGCTGCTCCTGGGGCTGAACACGCTGCCGCTGCTGGCACAAACGCGCTCGGCAGCTGAGGCGGAACAGCTGGCCAACGGCTTCTGGCCCCGCTCCAAGGCGCTGGACAGCGCTGCTCCTGAGATGGTGTTCACCCAGACGGACTCCGCGGACCAGCACCCCTATTTCTATGTCTTCAACCGAGGAGAGGACCAGGGTTTCGTGATCATCAGCGCCGACACACGCAGCAAGCAGATACTGGGCTACAGCGACACGGGCCACTTCAATGTGGACGACGTACCTCCCGAGATGCAGAAATGGCTCCGCATCTACCAGGGTGAGCTCCAGGAGCTGGCGCTGACGCCCGACTCGCTGATGAAGAGCCTGCGCAGTCAGCACGTGCTGAGCAAGGCACGCGCCAAGGGGGCTCAGTCCTTTGCGCCGGCCGTGAAGCCGCTGCTGCGAGACATCAATTTCTCCCAGAAAGCTCCCTACAACGCCTATTGTCCGCAAGTGGGCGGACAGCCCTGTGTGGCTGGGTGTGTGGCCACGGGCGCCGCACAAATCATGCGCTACTGGCAATATCCGGTGGCGCCCACAGGCAAGAGCCACAGCTACCAATCCAACGGACAGCAGCAAGCCGTGACCTTCGACACTGCCTACGACTGGGAGAATATCCTTCCTACCTACGGCGCCTATTCGGGAAGCCGCGAACAGCAGTTGGCAGTGGCACGACTGATGGCCGACGCGGGTCTCTCCTGCAACACCGCTTATTCGCCCAGTGCCAGCGGCGCCAACACCCACGAGATGGCGATGGCTCTCGTGAACTATTTCGGCTACGACCGAGGGCTCGTTCCCTACGTCCGTAGCGACATGACGGAAGCAGAGTTCACGTTCTATCTGAAACGCGAACTGAACGCCGGGCGCCCCGTGCTGGTAGTGGGCGACGGGGCCGGCGGTTGCCATTGCTTCGTGTGCGACGGATATGATGAGCACGGACTCTTCCACATCAACTGGGGTTGGAACGGGATGAGCAACGGATATTTCCAGCTCAGCAACCTGAACCCCTACGCCCTGGGCACCGGCGGCGGCACCGGCGGCGGCTTCAGCGACAACATTGAGGTCTACGGATGTATTCAGCCGGCCCAAGCAGGTTCGCAGGAGGTGCGTTTCCTCTCCTTCGCTTCCATGAGCGAGAGCGTGAGCAGGAGCGCTGGAGGCAGAGGGGTGTTCGAACTGACGGGGCTCAGAAACAGCTCGCTATTCGATTTCAACGGACAGGTGGGAGTGGCCCTCTACTGCAACGGGCAGAAGCAATCTATCCTGGCGGCTGTGCCGGTGGCGCTACTGAGCCAGTATAGCACCAGCAAGGTGGAAGTCCCCGTGGAACTGCCGCGGAACCTTGCGGCGGGGCACTATGAACTGGTGGTCGTAAGCAAAGACCAGCGCGATGATAGCTGGCGGGCCTGCTTGAACAGGTTCAACAACTGCGTGGACCTGGACGTGAACGAACAGGGCAACTACGTCTTGGCGCAAAACAACAACACCCACTATTGTGACCTTCCGGCCAATGGCTTCGACGGAAATGTCCATCTGGAGGGAAGCAACAGCGGAGGGGGAAATGCTGATAGCGAGAGAGTAGGAGATGGAAGAGTGAGTGATGGAAGAGTGAGTGATGGAAGAGTGAGTGATGGAAGAGTGGGTGATGGAAGAGTGGGTGATGGAAGAGTGGGTGATGGAAGAGTGAGTGACGGAAGAGTGAGTGATGGAAGAGTGAGTGACGGAAGAGTGGGTACTATTATTCCGACCAATTCTGTTTCTCCCGGCAGCACCGATCGTGTGGCCGTCACTCAGACGATGACCTTTGTTCAGAGCGACGTCACCAGCGGTAATCAGACGTTGCAAGTAAACCTCCAATCCGAGCGTGACTACAGCGGGAAAGTAGCTATCTTCCTCTACGACAGCACCCCACAGAGGTGCCTCTCGACCCTGCAGACACGCAGCGTGGCTTTCGGAGGCGGTCAGCCCGTGACCATCAACTTCACAGGCGTCATCAGTCTGCCCCCGGGCACTTACTACGCCTTCTTCTTCTACACCGACGACGAGGGCCGCTGGACTCAGGCCACGGGGCCGTTTGCCTCAGTACCTTTTAATATTAGCGGCGGCGTGTCCACAGACATGAGTTATGTGGGCGGTCACTCCGAAGCCAGTTTCCGGGACTCAGGCATGGCTTTTGCCGCGCCGGCAGCTGCGGAGGAGCAGTCGGAATACTTGATAGACGATGGATTCTGGGACGACGAGCCGGAGGCCGGCAATCAGACTGAGGGCGATGCCTCTTTCGAGGAGTTCCCAGACGACGTGGCGGCGAAGGACGCTGGAGGGCGTGCGGACATTGCCTGCAAGAGCCTTGCCTTTGTGGGCGCCCAGCTGCGGGAAGTCGGAGGCCGACAGGCAGTCACCTTCTGCGCCGGAGAAGAAGCTCGGTTGGAGTTCGAACTGACCAACCAGAGCGGGGCCGAGCAGACGCGTCTCATCACCCTCTCCCTCTTTGATAAGGACGACCACTGGGTCGCTGACCTTGCGGAGTGTTTGTTTGCTGTGGACAAGGACTCCACCAACAAAGGCACAATCCTCGTAGCTTTCTCCGAGGTGCTGCCAGGAGCTTACCGTCTGCGCCTGACCGAGGCGCGCAATGAGCACGAAGTGAGTCGTCCCCTCACTCCCCTGCCCACTTCCGCCATCTTCGTGCAGATAACGGAGCAACAATAAAAGACCCACCCC
>JAILFY010000062.1 GCA_024697285.1 Bacteroidaceae bacterium | reverse complement strand
ACGCGATTCTGCTCCGTACGGCCAAAGAACTGTTCGCGGCTGCGTTTGGATACTCCCTCGATGAGCACTTCATAGGTTCTGCCCTCGCACTTGCGAGCAGCCTCGGCGCTGAGCTGTGTCTGCAAAGCAATAAGTTCGTTGAGTCGACGCAGCTTCACGTCCTCAGGCACATCATCCGGCAAATGGTGAGAAGCGTAGGTGCCTGGACGCTCGCTGTACTTGAACATGAAAGCGGAATCGTAGCCCACCTCACGCATCAGCGACAGCGACAGCTGATGGTCCTCTTCCGTCTCGCCGCAGTAGCCCACGAAGATGTCCGTGGTCAGCCCACAGTCGGGAACTATGCGCCGGACAGCCGCCACACGATCGAGATACCATGCACGGGTGTACTTCCTGTTCATGCGCTTCAGCACAGCATCACTCCCGCTCTGCACCGGCAGGTGTATGTGGCGACAAACATTAGGCTCCTCTGCTATGACGTGCAAAGTCTCGTCGGACATGTCCTTCGGATGGCTGGTAGTGAAACGGATGCGCATAGTGGGAGCCGTCCGGGCTACCATACGGAGCAACTGAGGAAAGGTGATGACGCCGGAGACAGACGCGCTGGAACTTCCTTCGGGCGCAGACTCCTCGGCAGAAGACTCTGCCTCGAGGGCCGGAACTGGACCCTCGTAGCGATAGCTGTTGACATTCTGTCCGAGCAGGGTAACTTCCTGGAAACCACGGTCGCGAAGGTCCCTAACCTCACGAAGGATACTCTCCACGTCGCGGCTCCGCTCACGACCACGAGTGTAGGGAACGATGCAATAGTGACAGAAATTATTGCAGCCTCGCATGATGCTTACGTAGCCACTGATGGCACCAGCATGCAAGCGGCGGGGAACAATATCGCGATAGGTCTCTGTTGTAGAGAGTTCTACGTTGATGGCGCGATGTCCGGTCTCTACTTGAGCTATAAGATCCGGCAGGGTGAGGTAGGCGTCAGGGCCGCAGACAAGGTCTGCTCCATGGTGCTGCAGCAGGTCGTTCTGCACGCGTTCGGCCATGCATCCAAGTACACCTATTATAAATGGGCGCTTGCGGCGCTGACTCTGCAGGAACTCCAGACGCGAAAGGATCTTCTGCTCTGCATTGTCGCGGACGGAGCACGTATTGAGGAAGACTGCATCCGCTGATTCCAACGTGTCAACAACCTCATATCCTGCCATGTGCATGATGGATGCCACCACCTCGGAATCGGCAACATTCATCTGGCAACCATAAGTCTCTATAAGAAGTTTTTTCATCAAATTATCCAAAATCGGGTGCAAAGATACAACCTCAAAAAGCCCTTGTCAAGTAAAAAGACAAAAATCTTTGCTAAAAAGGACAAAAACTTTTCACTTTAATCCCTTAACTATAATTTTTTATGTACCTTTGCCCCCGCTAAATCAGAGACAACCATAAATACATATAACAATATCATTAGTAATGCTTAAGCGTATCACTGCTGCAGAAGCCGCAGCATTAATCGAGAACGGCCATACTCTGGGCCTCTCGGGCTTCACACCCGCCGGCGTTCCCAAGAGCGTGACCGCCGAAGTTGCCAAGAAGGCACACGTAGAACACGAAGCAGGAAGACCTTTCAAGGTGAATATCTTCACGGGTGCTTCCACGGGACAAAGTTGCGATGGTGTGCTGGCCAACGAGCATGCTCTGGGTTTGCGTGCACCCTACACCACCAATCCGGATTTCCGCAAGCATGTCAACCTCAATGAGATTCGATATACCGACCTGAACCTCAGCAACATGGCTACTCAGATTCGCCAAGGTTATCTTGGAGACATCGACTGGGCTATCATCGAGGCTTGCGACGTGGAGATTCATGGCTCCAAGGCCCATATCTTCCTCACCGCTGCAGGAGGTATCAGCCCCACAGCCTGCCGTATGGCCAAGAGAGGTATCTTCGTGGAGATCAACGCCTTCCACAGTCCCAACAGCAAGGGCCTGCACGATGTCTACGAGATAGAATATCATCCCAACCGCACTCCTATACCCATCTGCCACCCCAACGACCGCATCGGCAAGCCCTACGTGGAAGTGGACGCAGACCGCATAGTAGGTGTCATCGAATGCAATATTCCCGATGAGGCTCGCTCCTTCAAGGATCCCGACCCAATCACTACGAAGATCGGACAGAATGTGGCCGACTTCCTCGTTCAGAATATGCGCGAAGGCAAGATTCCTCCCACCTTCCTGAACCTGCAGAGCGGAGTAGGCAGCGGTGCTAACGCAGTCCTCGGCGCTCTGGGCCACTCCACGGAGGTTCCCAACTTCAATATCTACACCGAAGTGCTGCAGGACGCTCCCGTACAGCTGATGCGCGAAGGCCGCGTTCTCAGCGCCAGCGCATGCTCACTGACCGTGACCAACGAGTGTCTGAAGGGCATCTACGACGACATCGATTTCTTCAAGGACAAGCTGGTGCTGCGTCCCTCCGAGATCTCCAACAACCCCGAAGTCATCGCCCGTATCGGCGTCTGCTCGCTGAACACTGCTATCGAGGCCGACATCTATGGACACGTCAACTCCACTAAGATATGCGGCACAAAGATGATGAACGGTATAGGTGGTTCTGCCGACTTCACCTGCAACTCATATCTCTCTATCTTCACCTGCGGTTCCACCACAAAGGGTGGCGCCATCAGTTCCATCGTACCTTTTGCCAGCCATATCGACCACACCAGTCACTTTGTGGACGCCGTGATCACGGAATATGGCGTCGCCGACCTGCGTGGCAAATGTGCCATGGAGAAGGCCGAGGAGCTCATTCGCGTTGCACACCCCGACTACCAGCCCCTGCTCCGCGACTACCTGAAGTACGCAGAGAAGTACAGCGGCCACACTCACCACTGCCTCAGCGCGGCCTTTGCCATGCACGACACCTTCCTCCGCAAGGGCGACATGAGGCTGACAGACCTGGCCGAGTACGTGAAGTAATACACAACTCGAAAACTACTACGTCATCGCAGAGAGCGAGCTGACCTCCTTCTCTGCGATGACGATATTTATCAACTACAAGAACAAACATTAGGGAATTTCCTTTGCTCCCCGCCGAAGGGAGTCGCCCAAAGGTCTGTGAAAAGAACCTCATAATAACAGGAGAACCTATATATAATAAGGTATAGATGATGAATCATAACTGGCTCTTTTTATTCATATCTTCGAGATTATGAGCTACTTATGATGAGTTATTGAAGTTAAACTAATACTTTAAGCACATAAAGCACCTATTTTAAGTGCTTTACAACATTTTTTGAAATAAATACGCAAAAGTATTTGGCGATATAAAATAAAAAGAGTACTTTTGCGGCATGGAATCCCACGTATACCATATTCCCGTCATGCTCTTTCCCTCAGTGGACGGATTAAACATTAAGCAGTCGGGGACTTACGTGGATGTCACATTGGGCGGTGGTGGTCATAGTCGCGAGATTCTGCGCCGCCTTGGTCCCCAAGGCAGACTATTCAGCTTTGATCAGGATCAAGACGCCCTGAAACAAGTGCAGAGCGACTCAGAGAGGTCTGGAATAACCTTCTGCGACGGTCGTACCGCTGCTTCCGAGGGAACTACTGCACCGCAATGGACTCTCGTTCAATCGAACTTCCGCTACCTGAAGAACTGGATGCGCTACTATGATATAGACCACATCGATGGATTGCTGGCTGACCTGGGTGTTTCCAGTCATCACTTCGACGAAGCCAGCAGAGGATTCAGTTTCAGAAACGACGCTCCCCTGGACATGCGTATGAACCAGCGTTCCGGTCAATCGGCAGCTGACGTCGTGAATAGCTACAGTGCTGAGCAACTGACATCACTCTTTCGGGTCTTTGGAGAACTGCGCCAAGCACATCGGCTGGCAGAACTCATCGTCAAGGCACGCAAACAGCACGACATTCAGACAACGGGGGAATTGGTCTCACTCTTGAGCCCTGCACTGGCACCGGCAGCACAGAAGAAAGACCTCGCTCGCATCTTTCAAGCTTTGCGTATCGAAGTAAACCACGAGATGGACGCATTGCGCGAGATGTTAGAAGCAGCCACGGAGCTCTTGGCACCCGGAGGACGACTGGTAGTTCTCAGCTACCACTCCCTGGAGGACAGAATGGTGAAGAACCTGATGCGCTCCGGAAATATTCAAGGTGATATTCATCAGAACATCTACGGACATATAGATTCTACATTGAAGCCGGTAGGAAAAGCCCAAAACGCTACTCCTGAGGAACAAGAGGCTAATCCGCGAAGCCGAAGCGTCACCATGCGAGTAGCAGAGAAAACAGAAGAATCATAAAAAAACAGATACGGAGCCACATACTGAATAGAAACGGACAGCACGAAGGCTCGACATGATATTTCGAATTGTTATTATACGTGGGCCCCCCCCCCGCGAAGAACCATTTATAGGAGTAGAAACGATTTATGAGCAAGGACAATAGCCAAAATCCGGACGTATTGCGTCCCGCAGAAACCAATGACATCCCCTTTGCCATCGAAATAGGCAAGGAGGAAGAGGTGGCAGATAGCAAAGCAGGCACAGAAGATTCTGTTGCGCAAGAAGACGTTATTGCAGAAGAAGACGTTTCCGCCACCAACGAGACAAACGACTCGCTGGGAGAGAACTCCGATGCAACAACCGCCCCCGCCCCCCGCTCAGCCTCTTCCAACCGCAAGAAGAAAACATCCCCGACAGGAGCACAAAGCAAGAAGAATAGTTCCCAAATCTCGCTGCGCGAGTTCCTCTTCGGAGACTTCATCCTGGGCACCTTCCTGCGAAAACAGATAAAATATATCCTCTTCCTTGTTGTGCTGTGCATCTGTTATATCAGCAACCGCTATGCCTCACAACAGGAAATCATCGAGGAAGGGCAGCTACGTCAGGAACTGGTGGAGAAGAAGAACTTCGCCTTGACACAGTATGCAGAACTTACCATGATGAGTCGCCAAAGCGGTATTGAGGAGCGCTTGCGTGCCTGCGGCGACACTTTGCTCAAAGCCCCTAATGAACCGCCCTTCATCATCGAAAAATAAACCTCTCCCCACCTTAATATATATATACATATGAAACAAAATAGCAAACATACGATATCACGCTACCTCTTCATCGTCATCCTGGCAGCTCTGTTTGGCTTGGCTATTGTGGGGAAGGCGACCTATCTGGCCGTGATAAAGAAAGATTACTGGGAAGCGGTCAAGAAACAGCATTCCATCCGCCAGAATGACATTCCCGCCATCCGAGGTAACATCTATTCCGCTGACAGAAAACTGATGGTAGGTTCAATGCCTGTCTACACGTTGCGTGCAGACTTCGTGGTCGATGACCCTAACGACAGCATAGCTGAAAGGAAACTGAAAGAATGGCGCGACAGCGCCTTCGCAGCAGACCTCGACAGCCTCTGTCTGGGACTGCATGAATTATTCCCGCAACGCACCCCAGGACAGTATCGGGATATTTTACTGCAAGGGAAAAGAAATAAACGTCGTGACCAACCTATTGTCAGGAACGTTTCGTATATCAAATTCCAGGATTTTCTCAAACTGCCCTACGTCAGACATGGCAGAATCAAGACTGGTTTCTATGGAGAAAAGATACCTCAACGTCAGAAACCTTACGGCTCCATGGCCACACGTACCTTGGGTTCGCTGATGGGCACCAACGACTCTGCTCGCAACGGACTGGAATTTGCCTTCGACAGCATCCTCAGAGGTGTTAATGGAAAGAAACACCGTGAGAAAGTGCGCAGGAGGTGGACCGACCGCACCGATATAGAACCCATCAATGGTCTGGACCTGATCACGACCATCGATATCGGCATGCAAGATGCTGCAGAGAAGATTCTGGAAAGAAAGTTAAAGGAATTAAATGCAGAAATCGGAGTCGTGGTGCTCATGGAAGTGAAGACAGGTGATGTGAAAGCTATCGTAAACCTCACTCGCATAGAGCCCGGTCGCTATGCCGAAGTGAAGAACAATGCCATCACAGACCTTTGGGAACCGGGGTCCACCTTCAAGACGGCTTCGATAATGGTGGCGCTGGAAGACGGCGTCATCAAACGTGGCGACGTAATGGATGTAGGCAACGGAGTCTATATGATGCACCGCAGAAGTATGAAGGATCACAACTGGCGCAGGGGGGGCTACGGCAGACCCATTACCGTGGATGAGTGTCTGATGTTCTCATCCAATGTGGGCGTCAGCCGTTTCATCGACGAAAACTACAGAGATCATCCTGAGAAATTTGTGGATGGACTCTATCGGGAGGGTGTTGGCGTGCCCTTCGACCTGCCTTTCCCTGGTGCTGGAAAGCCCAATGTGCGACGTCCCAAACCCGATGGCTCAAATTGGAGTAAGACAGCATTGCCATGGATGTCAATAGGTTATGAGACCCAGATACCACCTATCTATACAGTGACCTTCTATAACGCCATTGCCAACAATGGGCGTATGGTGAAGCCACGTTTCGTCCAAGCAATAGAGAAAGATGGCAAACTACTGAAGGAATTCCCCGTCGAAGTAGTAAAAGAGCGAATTTGCTCTCCTTCCACACTACGCGACATCCACGAGATACTGGAACGAGTGGTCAACGACCCCCATGGACTGGGCAGGAAAGCCGGCTGCAAGCAATTCAAAGTATGCGGCAAGACGGGCACCGCTCAAATAGCCGACGAAAGTGGAAGTTATCATTCGTCACCAGCACGCTATATGGTGAGTTTTGCAGGTTTCTATCCGTCCGAAGATCCAAAGTACTCTTGCATAGTTTGCATCAAGAAAAGCGGACTACCAGCGTCAGGAGGCAGTCAGGCTGGACCTGTCTTCAGAGAACTGGCACAATATGTGATGTCCAAAGGAGTGTACCGTCCGGCCTCAGACGCGTCTGACAGCACCTCTATCTTCATGGCTCCAGAACCCACCGCTGTGCCCGATACCATTATGGGCAAAGTTCCCGCAGTGACGGGCCTTGGGGTCAGAGAAGCTGTGGGACTACTGGAGGCTCAAGGGATGAAAGTACGCATTAGCGGCCAAGGACGAGTGGCCCGACAGAGCGTGGCAGCTGGCTCCAAGGTTACAAAGGGGCAGGTGATTGAATTGCAGTGCAAGAAAGTAAATGACTAACAAGAAAGGAAATAAGAATTGCAGTGCAAGAAAGGAAATGCTAACAAGAAAGGAAATAAGATATGAAACTATCAGAACTTATCAGCGTCGTTGAACCGCTGTGCATACAAGGCTCCACTGAGGTGGAAATAACAGACCTCGACATTGATTCCCGTAAGGTTGGTCCCGGTCATCTGTTCATAGCCGTTCCTGGCACCCAGGTTGATGGCCATCAGTTTATCCCGAAAGCTATAGAGCAAGGAGCGACTGCCATCCTATGCCAAGACACCTATACCATTCCTGCCGACTCACAGGACGTGACCTTCGTTGTCGTTGCCGATACGGAAGGAGCCGTAGGCCCGCTGGCACACCACTTCTTCGGCGATGCGACGGAGAAACTGGACCTCATCGGAGTCACCGGCACCAATGGCAAGACGACTATTGCCACCTTATTATTTAAGATGTTCCGCCAATTCGGCTACAAGTGTGGCCTCATCAGCACCGTCTGCAACTATATAGAGGACGCCCCCCTGCCCACCGACCACACCACCCCCGATCCCATCACCCTCAACCGCCTTCTCGGACGCATGGCAGATGAAGGCTGTCGCTTTGTCTTCATGGAAGTCAGTTCCCACAGCGTTCCCCAGCGGCGCATAGCCGGACTGATCTTCAAAGGAGGTATCTTCACGAACCTCACACGTGATCATCTGGATTATCACAAGACTGTGGAGGCCTATCGCGACGCCAAGAAAGGTTTCTTCGACCAACTGCCTAAGGGCGCCTTTGCGGTGACGAACGCCGATGACAAGAATGGACTCTTCATGACGCAAAACACTGCTGCCACGGTAAAGACCTACAGTCTGCGTTCCATGGCCGACTACCATGCACGCATCCTCGAAGAGAGTTTCGAAGGCATGACATTGGAGATCAACGGACGGGAGGTCTGTGTGCAGTTCATCGGACGCTTCAATGTCTCTAACCTGCTCGCCGTCTATGGCGCTGCCATCGCCCTGGGCCGCAAGCCCGAGGAGGTACTGGTAGTACTGAGCACCCTGCATCCTGTCAATGGACGCTTCGAGACCATCCGCTCCCGCGAAGGTGTTACAGCTATCGTGGACTATGCACACACTCCCGATGCGCTGGACAATGTGCTTGCAACCATCAATGAGATACTGAAGAAGCCGGGACAATGCATCACCGTATGTGGCGCCGGTGGCAACCGCGACAAAGGCAAGCGCCCCCTCATGGCTCAGTCCGCCGTCCGCGCCAGCGACCGTGTCATCATCACATCAGACAATCCCCGCAACGAAGAGCCTCAGGACATCATCAACGATATGCTAGCAGGCATCACATCAGACAAGGACCGGAGCAAGGTCCTCTCTATCGTCGATCGTCGCGAAGCCATTCGCACAGCCTGCGCCTTGGCACAGCCCGGCGATGTCATCCTCATCGCTGGCAAGGGACATGAAGATTATCAGGAAATAAAGGGCGTCAAGCATCATTTCGACGACCACGAGATTGTCCGTCAGGCCTTCGGACTCTGACCTGCAAGCCCCCTCCCATAACCACTATAAATTCTGACGACTATGCTATACTATCTCTTCCGCTATCTGAACGAGTTCGGAATCCCTGGTTCCCACATGTGGAGCTACATCTCTTTCCGTGCGATACTTACGTTGGTGCTCTCCCTGATTATCTCAGCGTGGTTCGGAGAGTGGTTCATCAAATGGATGAAAAAACGCAATCTTAACGAAGAACAACGCGACCCTTCTATCGACCCATATGGTGTCACCAAAAAGGGAGTACCCACAATGGGTGGTATCATCATTATCGTGGCCACAGTGATTCCAGCCCTGCTTTTCGGACGAATCCGCAATATCTATTTGTTGATTATGCTTGGAACCACCATCTGGCTGGGACTGCTCGGTTTCATAGACGACTGGACCAAGATGACAAAAAACAAAAACGGTATCCGACCCATCTACAAGTTGATAGGCCAAGCCCTATTGGGAGTGGTCGTCGGACTCGTGCTTTGGCAGAGTCCCGACGCAGTGGTACATGAGAATGTGAGATTAGACAAGCAAAATGGCCAAGAGATTGTTGTACACACCAGTGAGCCCGTCAAGAGTACCGTGACCACAATACCTTTTGTGAAGAACAACAACCTGCGCTATTCCGACGCTTTCCTTTGGTTGGGACGTTATCGCACAGCAGCTGGATGGATACTTTTCGTCATCGTCACTACATTCGTAGTCATGGCGGTGTCTAATGGTGCCAACCTCAACGATGGTATGGATGGTATGTGTGCCGGCAACTCCGCCATCATGTGCTTTGCCTTAGGAATCCTTGCCTACGTCTCGTCGCATATCAACCTGGCAGCCTACCTTAATATAATGTTTGTGCCAGGCAGCGAGGAGTTGGTAGTCTTCCTGATGGCTTTCGTGGGAGCACTCATCGGTTTCCTATGGTACAACGCTTATCCGGCTCAGGTCTTCATGGGCGACACCGGCTCGCTGGCCATCGGAGGTATCATTGCCGTGACCGCCATCATCATTCACAAAGAACTGCTGTTGCCACTCATCTGTTTCGTTTTTCTGGTAGAAAGTGTCAGCGTCATCCTTCAGACCAACTATGCCAAATATGGCAATCGTCGAGGACTGAAACTCCGTTTCTTCAAGCGTGCCCCGCTTCACGACACCTTCCGTGTGGCCCCCGGTCAACTGCCATCGGACTTCCGAGTACTCCTCAACTGGCCTAAAGGTTGCTGGTTGGAGTCGAAGATAACCACCCGTTTCTGGATTGTTACCATCATGATGTGTGCTCTCGCCATCGTGACCTTAAAGATAAGATAAACCTACTGAATAGAAGATAAATCGACTGAAAAGATCTTATGAAGATGAAAAGAATCGTCATACTCGGCGCCGCTGAGAGCGGAGTAGGTGCAGCTGCGCTGGCCAAGAAAGAAGGCTTCGATGTCTTCGTCACCGACATGGGCAAAATAAAGCCTCACTACAAAGAGATGCTGGATGCACGCTCTATCCCCTGGGAAGAGGGCCAACATACCGAGGCGCTCATCCTCAATGCCGACGAGATTATCAAGAGTCCCGGCATCCCCGAGACAGCTCCTATGGTGCAGAAGGTGCACGCTGCCAATATCCCCATTATCAGCGAGATAGAATTTGCTGGCCGCTACACCCATTCGAAGATGATATGCATCACAGGCTCCAATGGCAAGACAACCACTACAAGCCTCATATACCATATCTTCAAGAAGGCTGGCTACGACGTAGGCCTGGCCGGAAACATCGGTAATTCCCTGGCCCTGCAGGTGGCAGAGGAACCCCATGAATACTACGTCATTGAGCTCTCCAGTTTCCAGTTGGACAACATGTATGACTTCCGCGCCAACATCGCCGTGCTGCTGAACATCACTCCCGACCACCTCGACCGGTACCACAACTCCATGCAGGAATACACAGATGCCAAGATGCGTATCATCCAAAACCAGACCAAGGACGATGCCTTCGTGTTCTGGAACGACGATCCCGTCATCACCCAGGAACTGAATAAATATCACATCGAAAGCCGCATGTGCCCCTTCAGCATTCTGCAGAAACATGGAATGATTGGCTACATCGCCGATGGCGAGTATATCATCGAGCGCCCTACTCCCTTCAACATGGAGCAAGAAGAACTCTCCCTCACGGGCAAGCATAATATGTACAACTCCTTGGCAGCAGGAATCACCGCCGACCTCAGCGGCATCTCCAATGATGTCATCCGCGAGAGCCTCAGCGACTTCCAGGGTGTAGAGCACCGTCTGGAATTCGTGTGCACCGTGCACGGAGTGACCTTCATCAACGACTCCAAGGCCACGAACGTCGATGCTTGTTGGTATGCCCTGGAGAGCATGACTCAACCCACCATCCTCATCCTCGGAGGACTGGACAAGGGCAATGACTACACAGCCATTCGCGACTTGGTAAAGCAGAAGTGCAAAGCACTGGTATACCTGGGAGTGGACAACCATAAGCTTCACGATTTCTTCGACCCCTTGGGATTACCTGTTGCCGAGACACATTCCATGAAGGAGTGCGTAGACGCCTGCTATCGTTTGTCTCAACCAGGCGACACTGTTTTGCTCTCGCCCTGTTGCGCCAGTTTCGACCTGTTCAAGAACATGGAGGACCGCGGCGAGCAGTTCAAAGATCTCGCCCGCTCCCTATAAGTGAGCCCCGATAATCTATAAATACAAAATACTACTCTGAAGGAACAATCCCCTTCTGAGAGACAAATACTCAGTACGACTCCATATTTCCCCATTCGCATAGTCTAACAACGCCCAATGGCTCAAACATCCAACTTCCCATGACCCTACACAACAAGACCATCAACACCAGCAACCTCTTTGAGGGCGACAAAGTAATATGGATGATACTCTTTCTGCTGTGCATCATCTCCGTATTAGAAGTATATAGTGCTTCGAGCACGATGACCTTCAAAATGGGAGCTTACTGGGCCCCTGTCCTTCGCCATGGGATTTTCCTTGCAGTAGGTTGCGCCCTGGCCTGGGCCACCCACAAGATACCGCAGCGGTACTTTGGATATATTGCCGTCATCGGTATTATCGCAAGTGTCATCTTGCTTATATTAACGAAATTAAGTGGTCAGACCACGAATAGCGCTGCTCGCTGGGCGCACTACGGGTCCTTCTCGTTCCAGCCATCGGAAATTGCCAAAGGTTCTCTGGTCATGCTTTCCGCTGTGCTCCTCAGCTACTTCCGCGACGAGAAAGGCGCCACGGGCACCGCTTTCAAGTGGGTGTTGATAATATCCATCATCATCTGCATCATGATTTTCACGGAAAACCTGTCGACGGCCGTCCTGACCTTCATCATCATCCTCATGATGATGTTCATAGCCAAAGTGCCGTGGAAGTTATATGGCAGCCTACTGGGTATACTGGCTATCGCAGCCTCTCTCGGCTACTCCGCCCTGCGTTTCGCTCCTGAAAACGTGCTCGATAAATTCGAGGATACCCCTCTGGAGCGCGTCAAGACTTGGTCCCATCGTCTGAAGAACCAAGCCTCGTTCCCAGAAGATCCAAAAGATTACGACCAAAATACCAACCCCCAGATAACCCAGTCCCATATCGCCATTGCCACATGCAATATCATTGGACGTGGACCGGGCAACAGCCGCGTGAGAGACTTCCTGCCGCAGGCCTACTCCGATTTCATCTACGCCATCATTATCGAAGAGCTGGGCTTAGAAGGAGGATTCATCGTCGTGCTCCTCTACATCATATTGCTCTTCCGAGCGGCACGCATTGCCCGGCATTGCGAATCGACGATGCTATCTTATATGGTGCTGGGACTTACATTACTCATCGTGATGCAGGCACTGATCAACATGGGTGTAGCTGTAGGCATACTCCCCGTGACAGGACAAACGTTGCCCCTCGTGAGCCGCGGAGGTACCAGTATCATGGTAAACTGTTTCTACATCGGACTGATAATAAATATTAGTAGGAACTCGCTGAAAAACGAAGCCGAAACAGAACTGCAACCAGACTTACAAGTCTCAAACAGTTGAAAGTTGAAGATTTAAGTAAAAAAAGAAGGCCTAAAGCATTCATTGTCGGAAAATTATTCGTATATTTGCACAGAAATTCAGCAAGGTTATGTCAACATCTCTCAAAGTAATCATCAGCGGCGGCGGCACGGGCGGACATATCTTCCCTGCCCTCTCCATAGCGAACGCCATCCGCAGTCAGGTTCCGGAAGCAGAAATCCTCTTCGTAGGAGCCGAAGGTCGCATGGAAATGACCCGCGTTCCAGCTGCAGGCTATCGTATTGTCGGTCTTCCCATCCGCGGCTTCTTCCGCCCTCTGTGGAAACCTGCCAATATCGGTGTAGCCCTGGATTACCTGCGCAGCAAACGCCTGGCCAAGAAACTGCTGCAAGAGTTCCAACCTCAGGTGGCAGTAGGAGTAGGAGGTTATGCCAGTAGTGCCGCCCTGGGAGCTGCCAACAGCCTTGGAATCCCCACTTTGCTGCAAGAGCAGAACAG
>JAILFY010000248.1 GCA_024697285.1 Bacteroidaceae bacterium | reverse complement strand
GCGCTCCCTCACACCACCTACAGCGACGCCTTAGCCACTATTCGCTATACTTCCGGCACCACCGGCGAGCCCAAGGGCGTGATGTTCAGCTACAGCCAACTGAAATGGATGGGGGAGGTGCTGACAAATCTGCTCTCTTGGCACGACCGCAACAGCGAAATGCGGTACCTCTCGTTCTTGCCCATGAGCCACGTGGTGGAAGGAATATTGGCAGCTTATGCACCCTACTGCATGCTCTGCCGGGCGAAGATTTATTATCTGAATGATTTCCAGATGCTCACAAAGGCACTGCCACAGGTGCGACCCACGGTGTTCTTCTCCGTTCCCCGTTTCTACGAGAAACTCTGGGAGCAGATAGAGCAGAACCCCTTGGGTAGACGCTATCTGAAGGCCCGCGACGGGTGGGGCAAACGTCTGATGGGGCGCTTGCTCCGCAAGGCAGTGTTGCGCAAGGCCGGTCTGGACAAGTGTTCACAGCTGCTGGTGGGTTCTGCTCCCATCAGCGAAGAGCTGTTGCTGCGTTTCCGTGGTCTGGGCATCGAGTTGCACAACGCCTACGGACAGACAGAGGCACCGCTCATCACCCTCAACCGCCTGGGACATAACGTCATTCCAAGTATAGGTACTCCTCTGCCCGATACGACCGTGAGCACCGCTGCCGATGGCGAACTCGTCGTGGGCGGTCCGCAGGTGGCACTGGGTTACTATCGATTGGCGTCGGACACCTTTCGCGACGGCCTCCTGCACACGGGTGACCTGGGAAGGGTGGGGCCCGACGGAAGTGTATATATCAGTGGCCGAAAGAAAGATATGCTCATCACCTCCTACGGCAAGAATATCAACTGCACCAAGATCGAGCAGCGCCTCTGCGATATCTCTTGCGTGGAGCAAGCCGTGCTGGTGGGCGAGCAGCGCCCGTTCTGTACGGCCTTGCTCTGGGTTAGTGGCCCAACAGACAATCTGGCCGCGGACATCGAGCACATGAACAGTCAGCTCTCTCACCCCGAGCAGGTGAAACGTTTCCGCATTATAAACACTCCTCTCAGCATCGGACGAGGTGAACTGACACCCAATCTGAAAGTGAAGCGAAACGTTGTGCTCGAGCACTACCAGCAAGAAATAGAAGCCCTCTACCACACCGACCACCCATGATAGAAAGTCCCCTCTTCCGACGCCTTGAACTGCAAGTGCTCATGGACCTCACAGCCAGAGCCTTAGGACAGCCATCGCAGCGCATCTGGTTCAGGTCTGCTGATGAGGCCCTGAAACGCTATGCCCGCTTCACGGGCAGTCAGCTGAGCGAGGGCGCCAGCGAGACGCAGCTGCTGCGCATGAACAGCCGGGCCTACTCGCTGGGACGATGGTTGCGCCGGTTGTTGCTGGTCAGGAGCGAGGCCCGCGCCCAGCGGCTCATCGTTGCTCTCTATCGGAATATCGGTATCCGACTCTCCTTCTCTGCCGGACAGCACCTCTGTTTCCACCGTTGTTATTTCAGTGCCTACTACACACCAGCTGCTTGCCGGGCAGCCTCGGCCCTCGACGACGGAATCATTCGGGGAATCATGGGGCGGCCCGAGCGCCGACTGCATTTCACTCAGCGCATTACCGAAGGGTGTAGCAACTGTTTGGCCACATTTCAGAAACCCATGGAATTGGCCACATCCCAGAAACCCATAGAATTGGTTACATCCCAGAAACCCATAGAATTGGCCACATTCCAGAAACCCATAGAACAAGAAGAGATATGAAGAAAGTCATCGTCATAGGAAGCGGCGCCGGAGGAGCCATGGCAGCACACTCGCTGGCACGCCATTTCGAAGTAACGGTGCTGGAGGAAGGACATGCCTTCAGACCGCTGGCACTGCCACTGGATAAACTGTCCATGTTCCGCAAGACAGGACTCTACTTCGACGAGCGAATGATTCAACTGCTGTTGCCTGCCATGAGGATAGACAAGCAGAAGGAGATGATCATGGTCTATGGCCGTGGGGTGGGAGGAACCACCACCCTGGCCACGGGCAATGCAGTGAGGGCCGATGAGGGACTCCGGCGTATAGGCATTCAGCTGGACGAGGAGTTCGAGGAACTCTACCGCGAACTGCCTATCACTACCGACCACCAACGCTATTGGTCGGCCACCACCCGAAAGACGTTTGAGGTGATGCAGCAGATGGGTCTGGACCCTCAGCCCATGGCTAAGTTCCTGCGGCCGGGACAGTGTCGGTTGTGTGGCCATTGTTCCATCGGTTGTCCCACGCGGGCCAAATGGGACACCCGCGAGTTGCTCGAGGGCATCGCTGTTCGGACCGGTTGTCGGGTCACGCGCATCGATATCGCCGACGGATTAGCCAAGAAGGTGCATATCGAGAAGGGCTTGCAGCACGAGACCCTGGAAGCCGATATCATCATAGTGGCTGCTGGCGGCTACGGCACCCCCGACGTGCTTCGTGCCTCGGGAATTCCTTGTCAGCCCACCCTCTTCGTGGACCCCGTGCTCTGTGTGGCAGCTACTATGGCAGGAGCCCGCCAGAACCGGCAGCTACTTATGCCTTTCGTGAGCCGCAGGGAGAAGTATATCCTCTCGCCCTACATGGACTGGCTCAGCTTCTTCTTCAACAGCTCCTGGCGAAAGCCCATGGACGGAATGGTCAGCCTGATGATCAAGTTGGCCGACGTGGAACAAGGGGATGTGCATGGGGGAAAGATGCAGAAGGTGCTGACACCACTGGACCACCAACGCCTGAAGCAGGGAGTGGAGGAGTGCCGGGAGGTGTTGGTGAGGATGGGCGCACGGGAGGAGGAGGTGTTCCTGGGAACGCTCAATGCGGGTCACCCAGGAGGGATGTTGCCGCTGACGGCAGCCGAGGCCACCTCCCTGCATTCCTCTTCTCTGCCCGATAACCTCTATGTCTGTGACGCCTCTATCCTGCCGCAATCCCTCGGCCTGCCTCCCATGCTTACGATTATGGCCCTGGCCCGCCGAATCGCCAAGAACATCACAGCCGCCTATTCTTAAATATAGTTGTCCGGTAAAATAAGTATACGGACTCGTCTGGTGCCGTAGCCGCCTACAAAGGCAGGCAACGCAGACAGAAAACTCCTGACGGAGCGAATGCATCCGCTGTAGGGGTAGGCCCCCGTGCCAACCCGAACCGCCGACAGGCGGAAAGATTACACCCACTTTCCCGCTGCAGGCTCTCCCCTCCCTGATGGGAGAGGTCTGGGGGGGTGGGTCTGTAGGCCCCCGTGCCAGCCCGATCTCCGGTCACGGCAGATCTTGCCGTTTGTCTTGAAGACGTGGTGGACTCGGGTTAGGATGGTGAACAATGCACTAAGAGTAGCATCCGATGGAGGACAGAAATGCGGATTCAAGGGGATTATTTGCACGTTGAGACCTGGTTTATGTCTTTTTGAAACAACATTTGAAACTCTGTCTGCCTTTTATTTATTACCTTTGCCGCAGAAACCAACTGCCTATACTGCCTTTTTGCAGAAGCCAACTTCCTATATTGCCTTTTGCCGCAGATAACCAACTTCATATACAGCCTTTTGCTGCAGAAACCTATATCCTATACAGCCTTTGCTGCAGAAATCTACATCCTATATACAGATTATTGCATAGCAATATATCTTACAATTTATTTCATAACTGATTATCATATAGAAAATTAAACTAAAAACTCTTCCATGATACTACAAAACTATAATCCTTCCATCATGAGAGCATTTGTGTGTGTACTTCTTCTGGGTGTATCCTTTCGGACACTGGATGCACGGGCAGGGGAAAAGGCAAGTGGCAACGAGCAGTTGTGGTACTCCCAGCCTGCCCGTGTGTGGCACGAGGCATTGCCGCTGGGTAACAGCAGGTTAGGAGCCATGGTTTATGGCGGCACAGGAGTAGAGGAGATACAACTCAATGAGGAGACATTCTGGAGTGGAGGACCACATAACAACAACAGTACCACCGCGTTGCAGCATCTGGAGGAGGTGCGCAGACTGATATTTGACGGAAAGGAAAAAGAAGCGGAAGACCTCGTCAACCGTGAGTTCATAAAAGGACCCCATGGGATGAAATATCTGACCTTGGGGTCGCTGAAGATGCATTTCGGACATGAGGCAGCTACGGACTATCGGCGCGAGCTGGACTTGCAGCGTGCCGTGTGCACCACATCCTACGACTACCGGCAAGTGCATTTCACCCGTACGGCTTTCACCTCGCTTGCCGACAGCATCCTCGTCCTGCACATTCAGTCCAGCCAGCGGGGCGCCTTGTCTTTTGGCCTGCGCCACGACAGTCCGCTGTTGCCCGCCCAGCGATCGGCCTCGGTGGACGACCGAGGTCGTGGGCTGCTGGTCAGCCGGATTCGGGGAGTGGAGCACGAGGGCATTGCTTCGGCACTTACTGCCGAGTGCCGGATGGTGGTGAAAACAGACGGGCAGGTGACGGCCGCGGCGGATTCCCTGACTGTCCATGCGGCAACGTATGCCACCATCTATGTCTCTGCCGCCACCAATTTCGTCAACTACCATGACGTCAGTGGCGATGCGGAGGCGCGGAACCGCAGCCGCCTGGAAGCAGCCATGCGGTTGAGCCTGAATCAGTTGGTGAAACGTCATACGAAGTGCTATCAGGAGCAGTATGGGCGTGTGGCTCTCCGCCTGACCGCGGCTGCCTCTGCCTTAGAGACCTCTCAGCGGTTGGCGCAGTTCTACGATGATGGATGCAAAGACCTGGGGCTCGTGGAACTGATGTTCAACTATGGTCGATACTTGCTCATCAGTTCCTCGCAACCCGGTACACAGCCATCGACCCTGCAGGGAATCTGGAACGACAAGACCAACGAGGCGTGGGACTCAAAATACACCATAAACATAAACACCGAGATGAACTACTGGCCGGCAGAGGTGTGTGGACTGACTGAGGCCGCAGAACCCTTGTATGATATGATTAGGGACCTCAGTGTGACGGGCGCAGAGACGGCTCGAGTGATGTATGGCTGTCGAGGCTGGGTGGCCCACCACAATACGGACCTCTGGAGGATAGCGGGTCCGGTGGATGGCGCCTTCTGGGGGATGTTTCCCAACGGGGGCGCCTGGTTGTCCACACATCTGTGGGAGCATTACCTCTTCTCGCAGGATAGTGACTTCCTGCGGAAGTATTATCCCATCTTGCGCGGCGTGGCGCTGTTCTATCTCGATTATATGGTGGAGAGGGACGGGCAGCTGCTGGTTGTTCCCAGCGTGTCTCCCGAACATGGCGGTCGGGGCAAGAACTCGCCCATCTGTGCTGCTTGCACGATGGACAATCAGATTGTCAGAGACGCCTTAGCGAATGCTCTTCAGGCGGCTGTGCAGCTGAAGGAGGACAGGGAACTGCAAGATGAACTGTGGAATGCGCTGGGCAAACTGCCTCCCATGAAGGTGGGGCAGTATGGACAACTGCAGGAATGGCGAGAGGACATCGACGACCCAAGGGATGAGCATCGCCATATCTCTCATCTGTATGGCCTTTATCCCTCGGCGCAGATTACTCCTTTCCTCACGCCCGATTTGTGGCAAGCCGCACGGGTGACTCTGCAGCAACGAGGCGATCAGGCCACGGGCTGGAGCCTGGGTTGGAAGACCTGTTTCTGGGCAAGGATGTTCGATGGCAACCACGCTTACAAGATCATATCGAATCTGCTTCGCCTCCTGCCCGACGACAGCAAGGTGAGGGACTTCCCCGACGGACGCACTTATCCCAATCTCTTCGATGCCCATCCGCCTTTCCAGATAGATGGCAATTTCGGCGTCACTGCAGGCATTGCCGAAATGCTTCTCCAGAGCCACGACGGAGCTCTGAACCTCTTGCCCGCCTTGCCCGACGCGTGGACGCAGGGCTGCATCAGAGGTTTCCGGGCGAGAGGGGGCTATAAAGTGGATATCACATGGCTGGAAGGGAAATTGCAGACCGCCACCATCTACCCCTCACGGACCGGAATCTTGCGACTGCGCTGCCGTTGTCCATTGGATAAAGGTGTGCTGATCAAGAGGTACGAGGATTTGGGGCTCTATGAGTATGAGTTGCAGGTGAAAAGAGGGAAGGAGATGAGGTTGAAGGGAATGTAGATGGCGGGATAGATGAGATAGAGGAAATAGAGGAAATAGATGAGATAGAGGAAATAGAGGAAATAGAGGAAATAGAGAAAATAGAGGAAATAGATGAGATGGAAGAGATAGATATAAATGGTTGGAGGGGTGCCAGATGACGCCCCTCCAATCATTTTACGTAAGTAACGAGTGGTTTGAAGTAAACTTATAGTGGCCTCGTTTCTTGCCACTTGCCTGTTCTATCCTTGCCTTTTTATCCTTTCCTCTGCCTCACCGCCTCATAAAGCAGGATGGCGGAGGAGACGCTGACGTTGAGGGAGTCGAGGCGGCCGAGCATGGGGATGCGGATATGGGCGGTGGCGGCCTCACGCCATTGGGAGGTGAGACCTGTGGATTCGGTGCCCATGACGATGGCGGTGGGACGGCGCATATCCGTGTCGTAGTAGAGATGGGAGTCCTGCAACTGGGCCGTGAGGATCTGGATGTCGTGCTTCTGAAGGAAGGCGATGCATTCCTGGGAAGAACAAGCAAAGGTGGGTACCGTGAAGATGGCGCCGATGGAGGCGCGGATGAGGTTGGGATTATAGAGGTCCGTGAGGGGGTCGCAGACCACTACGGCATCTGCTCCTGCTGCATCTGCCGAACGGAGGACGGCACCCAGGTTACCGGGTTTCTCCACACTCTCGAGAACCACGAGAAGAGGGTTTTCCGACAACTGCAGCTGGGCCAGCTCCCGATGGGGAGTACGAACGATAGCTATCACTCCTTCTGTGGTCCCCCGGTAGGCTATGTGCTCGTAGAGGGCGGCGGGCAGGACGTAGCAAAGAGGCACCTGATTCTGGGCAGAGGCAGGGAAGGGTTCTTGGAAGAGCTCCGGGCAGAGGTAGAGTTCCGTCACCTCGTAGCCTACTTCCATGCAGTGGAGGACCTCCCGACGGCCTTCGACCACAAACAATCCTTTCTGGCGCCTTTCAGAGGATTTCTGTTGCAAGGAAAGGAGCTGCTTGATGCGAGGATTCTGTTTGCTGGTGAGGGGGAGTTCCATAAGTCTGAGGTTGAAGAAAGGCAGATTGAAAGTTCGAGTGATGGCGGAGAGAGGGGATATGGGGTGCGCCTCAGTCGTAGAAGTTCCAGGAGATACCGAAATGGATGCTGAAGGGGTCTACAGGATAGCGGGGAGCCCAGAAATAATGGCCTGTGGACTGGTTGAAATGCTTCACATTGATATATCCACGGACGCGCTTGATGGCGAAGTTGGCGTAGGCATTCAGGATGGGATAATGCCCAATCTTGGTGCGCTCCTGCGTGGCGTCCTGCACCACGAACTGCTGAACGAACGGGGCGTAGTCGGGAGCATAGTAGCGGGTGAAATAGCGCATATCGGCACCGAGCTCCACCCGCAGCACCTTGGCAATATGGAAGGCGATGTAGGGGTTGGTGTAGATGCTGAGGGCCGGCAGCGGGAGCACGTCCTGATTGGAGGACGCCTGCCAGGTCACTTCGTTGTCCCAGTGGAAGATGCCCAGATGGAGGTCCTGGTGCAACGTGGCGCTGAGGACCTGGATGTTAGAACTGTGCTGGCGCGCCTCCACGTCATGTCCGTAGGAACTGATGGTAGTGCCGTCGGATGCGTAGTTAGGGGTGAGGAGAGAGGCGAAGTAAGTGTAGTTCGTGAGGTTCTCCACGCCGAAACGCAAGCTCGTGGCGGTGCGGTCGATGGCCAGCCGCCCCTCCAGTCGGGTGCGGGTCTCTCGGTCCATGGAGTTGTCCCACCAGTGGGTCTGGCTGTGGAAGTGGTCGAAATAGAAGGCCGGCCCCACATTCTTGATGAATGCGTTGGCCTCGAAGCGTACGGTGTCTTTCCCGAGGCGGAAATTGAGGTCGGCATTGCCGTAGAGCTCCATGTCGCCGGCGTCGGGGCCTACGACCCAGAACTCAGCGCCAGCCCTGTAGTGGAGGGTGTGGCCCTGGGACTTCAGCAGTTCGCCACCCACCGAGAGGTGGTTCTCCGTGTAGTGTTCGTAGGCGTCCAGAGTGTCGTTGGTGGCCAGGGAGGGCAGGTTGAAGCGCTTGAACTCGTGGGATGCGAAGAGTGTGACTCCCGCCTTGGCCCATTTATTGAAGCCCTCGCGCAACTGCAGTCCCAGGGTGTTCTTCACGCTGATGGCCTTGGTCTCGTCGGAGAAACTGGAGTAGGACGAGCGGTAGTAGGGGTCGTGGGTGAGGTAGGTGCTGGGGATTCCGCTGTTGCGGACGTAGTTATTGTGGGTGAGCCGCTTGATATGGAGGGTGTGGATGAAGCTGGTCACGGGGATGAATTCCTGCGGCGTGACCTGCTCGTTCTGCCACTGCGTCTTCAGGCTGTCGAGGGTGGCGGACAGAAGTAAGGTGTCTGCCTTGATGACGTCTCGCAGGCTGTCGGACTTTATTCGCATCAGCAGTTCCTGGTCCTGGGGCATCACGGGTTTCAGGCTGTCGGGCACCTCCAGATCGTGGTAGATGCCCAGGCTGTAGCGATGGGTGAGGTAGTAGGTCTGCTGGTCGTTGCGGTTGTAGACGTCGGAGAGGACGGTAGGGATGTCTCGGCTGGAATAGCTCTGCGGGAAGCTTTGTGGATTGGTGATATACGTCTCGTCCTCTATGCCTCCGTTCTCTCCCATCTTCAGGTGCTCCCAGGACGCCATGGCGTGCATATCATAGTGTTCTCCTCTGTAGTAGCCATAGAGCGTTCCTCCGAACTGAGAGTTCTGCTGGTTGAGATAGTAGCCTCGACCGAAGAGATAGTCAATCTTGAAGCCTATTCCCGCCAGCTTGTTGATATTGGTGGCGAAGTAGGCCCGCACGCGGTCCTGTCCGTTCTCCTTCGTACCGCAGGAGTGGTACTGGAGGTTGGTCAGCGGCGATTTCGTGTTGGTGAAGAGGAAGTTTCCCGGGGAGGTGTGGTAGTAATCGAAGTTCTGGGTGAACATGAAGTCGGTTACTGCTTCGCGGTCGAGGAAGTTGCGGGCCAGGCGCGGTGCGCCCAGATTGCCGAGGTAGTTGTATTCCCCGTAGAGCCCGTCGGTGGCATTCCAGTTCTGGAAGAGATGAGGCAGGGTGTCGTTGTACTCCTCGGGCAGCACGGTGCCCAGTCGTTCGTCGATGCGCCACTGAAAGAACTCCGTGGGCACTGTCCTGTCCACCTTCGAAGTATCTCGCCCCCAGGTGCTTCGCTTCTGTCCGTTGGCATCGTAGTATTCTGAATCATCGCCGGAGTTGAGGAAGCCGCCGCTGGTGTCGTCCACTCCATTGAGCACACTCTGTGGGTGCACCGAGAGATGCACGCACAGGGCAAGGAGAAGAAGTATGAAGCGGCTGGTTCTCATATGGGAAACGATTGCTTTCTGGATAGGGACGATTATTATCTGTAGTGAGAGTTTATTTCTCAGCCGTGAGATTCACTACTTCTCAGCCGTGAGATTTACTTCTCAGCCGAGAGAGTTTATTTCTCAGCCGTGAGGGCCATTCCACGTCTCAGCGCCTCTTCGTTGGCGGGGATGAGGTGGTGGTGGCGTTCGGGCAGGGTCTTGCGGAGTGCTTTCAGCACGTTCTCCACCTCCACGATGGGATGGATGCCGAGGAGGGCTCCGAGGACGATCATGTTGAATCCCTTGGGGTTACCGATTTCGGCAGCCACGTCCATGGCGTTGATTTCGCGGATGGTGATATCCGTTCGTTGGGGTGGAATGCTGATGCCGTAGCCGTCGTAGATGAGTGTTCCTCCGGGCTTCACCTTGGATTCGAACTTCTCCAGCGAGGGCTGGTTGAGGATGATGGCGGTGTCGAAGCGGCTTACGATGGGCGATGAGATGCGCTGGTCGCTGACGATGACCGTAACGTTGGCGGTGCCTCCGCGCTGTTCCGGTCCGTAGGCAGGCATCCAGGACACTTCCTTGCCTTCCATGAGAGCGCTGTAGGCCAGAATCTTACCCATGGAGAGAACGCCCTGACCGCCGAACCCGGCTATGATGATTTCCTGTGTCATGGTCTGTGTGATAATGATAAAATGCCACGAGGCATGTTTTGTATCTTATTGAAAATTAAACATATTACTGCGCCTCCTTAGAGGTGTCCTTCAAGTCGCCCACATGGTAGTAGTCGAACATGTGCTCTTCCATCCACTTGTTGGCTTCCACGGGCGTCTTCTTCCATCCGGAGGAGCAGGTGCTGACGATTTCCACGAGGGAACTGCCGCGGCGGTTGACGCTGTTCTCGAAGGCCTGCCGGATGGCGCGCTTGGCCTTGCGGATAGCTGCCACGGAGTGCACGCTCTGGCGAGTGACGTAGCAGGTTCCCTCGAGCTGGGCTGCGAGCTCTGTGATCTTCAGGGGATAGCCGTGGAGGTCGGCCTGTCGGCCGTAGGGGCAGGTGGCTGTCTTCATGCCCATGAGGGTGGTGGGAGCCATCTGTCCGCCCGTCATGCCGTAGATGGCATTGTTGATGAAGATGATGGCGATGTTCTCGCCGCGGTTGAGGGCGTGGATGGTCTCGGCAGTACCGATACAAGCCAGGTCACCGTCGCCCTGGTAGGTGAAGACGAGGCGGTCCGGCCACAGGCGCTTGATGGCGCTGGCGATGGCTGGTGCGCGTCCGTGGGCAGCCTCCTGCCAGTCGATATCTATATATTTGTAGGCGAAGACGGCACATCCTACGGGGGAGATGCCAATGGCCTTTTCAGTGATGCCCATTTCTTCGATGACCTCGGCGATGAGTTTGTGGACCACGCCGTGAGAACAACCGGGGCAGTAGTGCATGTCGACGTCGTTCAGAAGAGTTGGCTTCTGGTAGACGAGGTTCTCGGGTGCGATGATGTTTTCCATATCAGAACATGAATCGGATGAAGAACTCTGCAATCTTCAGCACCATGGCCACTCCGATGACGATCATGCCAATCAGATGATGGGCGGGGAAGGCGAAGTAGAGGACTACGCCGATGAGTGCCAGGAGCATGAACAGGGTGTTGAGGATGTTGCGGGTTTCTTCTCTGTTCTTCATTGTTGTTTGTTTGTTTTTGTTGAGTGAGGATTATTGGGCTGAGAGTCCGTTATTTGATGTCGAAGTCGTTGCGCAGGGCTTGGCAGACCTCGTCGGGAGTGGGGACAATGCCTCCCATCTTTCCGTACTGAGTGACGGGGGTGCGTCCCTCCACTGCCAGTCGCACGTCTTCCACCATCTGTCCGGCGTTGATCTCGAAGGTGAGAATGCCTTTCACCTGCTGGCTGAGTTCCTGAATGCGCTTTGTGGGGAAGGGCCATAGGGTGATGGGGCGGAGCAGACCGATGCGGACGCCCTGGCTGCGCAGGTCGCTGATGGCCTTCTGGGCGATGCGGGCAGCGGAACCGAAGGCTACGATGAGGTACTCAGCGTCTTCGGTCATCGTCTCTTCGTAGCGCACCTCGTTCTCGCGGATGGTGCGGTACTTCTCCTGCAGATGCAGGTTGTGCTGTTCCATGGCCTCGGGCTGGAGTTCCAGGGAGGTGATGACGTTGATGGGTCGCATTCCTTTTCTTCCGGTGGAAGCCCAGGGGCATTCGGCCATGATCTGCTCTTCCGTGCGGCGGGGCTTGAAAGGTGGCAGCACCACCTTCTCCATCACCTGGCCGATGACTCCGTCGGAGAGCATCATGACGGGTATGCGGTATTTGAAGGCGAGTTCGAAGCTGAGGTCCACGAAATCGGCCATCTCTTGCACACTGGCAGGAGCGAGCACGATGAGGTAGTAGTCGCCGTTGCCGCCGCCGCGGGTGGCCTGGAAGTAGTCACCCTGCGAGGGCTGAATGGTGCCCAGTCCTGGGCCGCCGCGCTGCACGTTGACGATGAGCCCGGGGATCTCGGCGCCAGCCATGTAGGCCAGCCCCTCCTGCATGAGGGCCACGCCGGGGCTGGAGCTGGAGGTCATCACGCGCTTGCCGCTTCCGCCTCCGCCATAGATCATGTTGATACTTGCCACTTCACTCTCGGCCTGGAGTACGACCATGCCAGTGGTCTCCCAGGGTTTCTCGGCAGCGAGGGTCTCGAGGATTTCGCTCTGAGGGGTGATAGGGTAGCCGAAGTAGCCGTCGCATCCGCATCGGATGGCTGCGTGGGCGATGGCTTCGTTGCCCTTCATAAGGAGTATTTCTTGTTCTGCCATAGTATGTTTTGGATTATGAATCAGAAAAGGGGGCTGTCCGCTGCTTTTCAGCTTTCTACTTTTTTGCGATAAACGGTGATACATCCGTCTGGACAGACGATGGCACAGGATGTACATCCGGTGCAGGCATCTTGGTTGGTCTGTTCGACATAGCGGTAGCCCCGACGGTTGACCATCTTGTCGGCTAAGGCGATGAGATTAAATGGGCAAGCCTCGACGCAGAGGCTGCAGCCTTTGCAGCGTTCCGTGTTGATTTCGATGGCGCCTTTCATTTTTGCCATAATAGTGTGATCGTTTTTGAGTTGCAGAGGTTGCCAGGCAACATGCTAGTTGGTATAATATGAAGGTTTTTACTTCTTGCGTTCTGTCTGCCCCTGGGAGCTCTCACAGCGGCGGTGTTTCCCTTCCTCCGAATCAGGGGTTGTAGTAGTCCTTGCAGTAGAACTCCATGATGTCCATGAGCATCTTGCGGGCAGCCACGGCGGGCGATTCGGGGTCGAGTGCAGCCGCCTGTTCGTAGGCATTCAAGGCCTCTGCCCACCGCTGTTGTTTGCGATGTGCATTGCCTTCTTCATAGAGTATTTTTGCTTGCTCGGAGGCTGATTTCGTAGTCACTTTTCAGTTTTTTGCGCGCAAAGTTACTGCTATTTTGTGAAAAGTGAAAGAATATATAGGTAATAAAATAGCTTTTTGCCGTTTTTTTCAGTGTTCTTAACGTGAATCAAAGAAAAAGCGAGATTTTCCCCGTAAGGGGAGGGGTGCTACTTGCGAGAATACCCCTCTTTTGCTGAAGACGAGATGCTCTTTGCATGGCGGAAATCTTCACATGGGAGGGTTGTAACTGGTGTGAAAACCCCTCTTTTGCTATCTCTGCAAAGCAATTACGGGAGATTACTTGTGAAAAATGAAAAAACAGTTTTGTTAATTGTTAATTTGTTAATTCCGGTAGGTGACGGTAGCTTCCGGTGTTTTCCGGTAGGTGACGGTGGCTTCCAGTGTCCTCCGGCTGTCCTACCCAAATGAAAAAAAAGGGGGATGTCATTGGCGGTGACATCCCTCCCTCTTAACTTGTTATCTTTCAAATTAGTGCACCACTGTGGCTGCGGGCGCGGCAGGTGCGGGGGCCTCGAAGGCCTGGCGGACGCCGTCGAAGATCTCGGCTACGCGGTCCACCGTCTTGCGGCGGAACTTGCCGCATCGGGGATAGAGCTTTGTGCCGGCCTTGTTGATGGCTGCTGCGTCGGATATCCATTCCTCGGCGCGATAGGTGTCGCCGCCCTGACCCTCGTTGTCGAAGCCATAGAGATAGGAAATCTTGGTGATGGTCAGCTGCACCTGGGAATCGGGCGTGCACACGGCAGCGATGTAGTAGCGGAAATAGCAGTGGTCCCAGTTGAGGAACTTCTTCTTGAAGGTCATGATCTCCTCCACGTTGGCCACGATGGTGTTGTCCTGGTCGGAGACCACTCGGGTGCGGAGGTCCTGGCGCCCGCAGGCAACCAGCTGGCGTACGTAGGCCTGGATCGTGGCATAAATCTCGGTCTGGCTCTTGCCGGCCACGCTCAGTGTCTGGGTGAAGGTGACGATGCCGTCCTGCTCGGGCACGGCGCCACGGAGGTACTTGCTGTCGTCGCGCGAGGCGGCACTGGCCACGAGTGGCAGACAGAGTAGAAGTGCAATCAGATAGTGTTTCATAGTTCTCTCTTTTATGATTTGTTGATGACTATTCGTAGCGGATGGCCTCTATGGGGTCTAGTCTGGCCGCCTTCTGGGCTGGGAAGTATCCGAATCCCACTCCGATGGCCACGCATACGGCGAAGCTGACGATGACGCTCCATGCGGGGATGATGGCTGGATAGCCTATCAGTGTGTTGCAGCCCCAGGTGAGCAGCGCTCCGAAGAGCACTCCTATGATGCCTCCGGTGAGGCTGATGAGTATGCTCTCGATGAGGAACTGGTTGCTGATGTCGATACCTCGTGCGCCCACGCTCATGCGCAGGCCGATCTCCTTCGTACGCTCGGTGACGCTTACGAGCATGATGTTCATGATACCTATTCCTGCCACGAGGAGGGAGAAGGCGGCGGCCACCACGAGGATGATAGTGATGGTGTCCATGGTGCTGGACATGGTCTCCATCATCTCCTGCTGCGAGCGGATGGTAAAGTTGTCCTCGTCGCTCTCCTGCAGCTTATGCGTGCGCCGAAGGATCTCGGTGAGGTCTTCTATGGCCTCGTCGCTCAGTTCCTCGGTCACGGCGGAGCAGAGGATGCTGTTGAAGTGAGTCTGGGCGGCTATGCGCTTCATGACGGTGGTGTAGGGGGCGATGACGACGTTGTCCTGGTCCATGCCCCAGTTGTTGTAGCCCTTGCTCTTGAGGACGCCCACGACGCGCATGGGTATGTTCTTGAATCGGATGGTCTTGCCCACGGGGTCCTGGCCGGTGGGGAAGAGCTCGTCCACCACGGTCTTTCCGATGATGCACACCTTGGCAGACTTCTTGATGTCCTCCTCGGTGAATCCGGTGCCCTTCTCCACAGTCCACAGCTTGATGGAGAGGTAGTCGGCCGATTCGCCGTAGCAGGTGGAGGTGGTGTTGTTGGCGCCGTTGATGACCTGTCCGCTGGTGGTTACTTCTGGCGAGACCTTGGCCACAAATTTGGCCTCGTTGAGGATGGTCTCGTAGTCCACCATCTTCAGGGTCTGCATGGCCGATGGGTCCATGCGCACTCCGCTTCTCATGTTGCCTCCGGGACGGATGGTGAGGAGGTTGGTGCCCATGGTGGATAGTTCCTTGCGCACGCTTTCCTTGGAGCCCTGTCCGATGGCCATCATGACGATGACGGCCCCGACTCCGATGATGATGCCGAGCATGGAGAGGAAGGAGCGTGCTTTGTTGCTGAGGATAGCCTTGATGGCTATTTTTATGAGATTGGTGAAGGACATGTGTTTTCTTTGAGTGGATATGGGGTTGCGAGAGTGGCCGCAAAGGGCCTTTTTCTCTGCCTTCTTTTTTAGTGGAAATAGTGGTTGCGAGAGTGGCCGCAAAAAGCGTTACTCTTTGCCTTCTTTTTTTAGTGGAAATAGTGGTTGCCTTCGCGGCTTAGTCGTCCTGCGGGGCAGGCAGTGCTGCCAGGGCGTCGGCCGCACTGAGGATGTTGTGGTTGTAGGTGTCTTCGCGCACCTTGCCGTCGCGCAGGACGATGTTGCGGGAGGAGTACTGGGCAATCTCGGGGTTGTGGGTGACGAAGATGATGGTGCGCCCCTCGGCGTGCAGCTTCTGGAAGAGCACGAGGACCTCGTAGGAGGTGCGGGTGTCGAGGTTACCCGTGGCCTCGTCCGCCAGGATCACGGCGGGGTTGTTGACCAGGGCGCGTGCGATGGCCACGCGCTGCATCTGTCCGCCGGACATCTGGTTGCTCTTGTGCTCCAGGCGGTCGCCCAGCCCCACGGCCTGCAGGGCAGCCACGGCGGCCTCCCGGCGCTGGCGGGCGTTGTACTCCTTATTATACATGAGGGGCAGCTCCACGTTCTCCACGGCGGTGGTCTTCGGCAGGAGGTTGTAGTTCTGGAAGACGAAGCCTATCTTGCGGTTCCTGAGGCGGGCGCGCTGGCTGCGGCGCATGGTGCGCACGCTGACTCCGTCGAGGTAGTACTCTCCGCTGGTGGGGGTGTCCAGGCAGCCCAGCTGGTTCAGCAGCGTAGACTTGCCGGAACCGGAGGTGCCCATGATGGTGACGAACTCTCCCTCCACGATCTCGAAGGAGACGCCGCGCAGGGCCTTCACCGTCTCGTTGCCTACCTGGAAGTTGCGGCGTACGTTGTCCAGCTTGATGACGACTTTCCTCTCCATTACTTCTTGGTTGATTGCTTATTGTTGTTGTTATTGTTGTTGCGGCGACCGGGCATGAAGGGGTTGGTGTTCTGGGTGGTCTGCTCGGGTTCTTCGCCGAAGAGCATCTCGGCCAGCACTTCCGTTCCGGCTGCGATGCCGCTGGTGATCTCCGTCATGGTGCCGTTGGTGACTCCCGTCTCCACGGGAATGGCCTTGAAGGTCTTGCCCTGTCTCACCCATAGCTTGCTCCTTCCCTGGCAGTCCTCTATGACCTCGTCCTCGGCGATGAGGGCCTCGTTGGGCGAGAAGCGCAGGGCCTTGGAAGCTACGGTGAGGACGTCGTTCTTCTCCAGCGTGTAGATGGTCACGTTGGCGGTGAGTCCGGGTTTCAGCTTCAGATCGGCGTTGGGGGCGCTGATGACCACCTCGTAGGTGACCACGTTGCTCTCCGTGGTGGCCTGCTGGCGCACCTGGGTGACTCGTCCGCTGAAGGTGTCGCTGGGGAAGGCGTCGACGGTGAAGCTCACGCGCTGGCCTTCCTTCACGTCGCCGATGTCGGCCTCGTCGATGTCAGCGATGACGCGCATGTCGGTGAGGTCCTGGGCGATGGTGAAGAGGGTGGGGGTGCTGAAGGAGGCTGCCACAGTCTGGCCTTCCTCCACGGCCTTGGAGAGCACCACGCCGTTGATGGGAGAGGTGATGGTGGCGTAGCCCAGGTCCGTCTCGGCGCGCTTCACGCTCTGGCGGGCGGTGGTCACCTGCTGCTGGGCCTGGACGTAGGAGAGGCGTGCCTGCTCGTAGTCGTTGGCGGAGATGAGGCCTTTGTCGAAGAGCGTCTTGTAGCGCTCGTAGTTGGCCTTCTGGTAGGCCAGCGAGCTCTCGGCGCTGGTGAGGTTGGCGCGCTGGCTCTCCAGGGTGCTCAGGAGGTTGGTGCGGTCGAGCTCGGCAATGACTTGTCCGGCCTTCACCTCGGAGTTGTAGTCTACGTAGATCTTGGAGACGATGCCGCTGACCTGCGTGCCGACTTCCACGCTGGTTACGGGTTCTATGGTGCCCGTGGCGGTTACGGTGGTGGAGATGTTGCTTTTCTCCACTACGGTGGATTCGTATTCGATTTCCGGACGTGAGGAGCAGGCTGCAAGGAGGACGATGGATGAGACGAGGGCGAGGCCTCGGGTCGTAAGGTTATGGAGTTTCATTGTTTTGTGGGTGGTATTTCTCTTTTTTTCCGTATTCTGGGTGGATTGTGGGGGGGTGAATCAGATGGTCAGTTGTCCGCCTTCGTAGAAGCGCAGCAGCTGGGTGTTCAGGATGGTGGTGTACTTGCTCTGCAGGCGGTTCTGCTGGGCTTGAAGGAGGTTGTCGCGCGCCTGCAGCAGGTCCACGATGTTCTTCAGTCCGGCCTTGAACTGCTCGTTGATGAGCTCGTAGTTCGTCTCCTGGCTGGCCACGGCAGCCTGTGCGCTGCGGAATCGCTGCTGCGAGCTGCTGGCCTGCAGCCACAGGTTCTCTATGGTGCTGCCCAGGGTGGTCTGCTTGTCCAGCAGGTCCAGCTCAGCGGAGGTCTTGCTCAGGCGGGCGCGGCTCACGGCAGTCTTGTTGCGGCGGTTGTCGAAGATGGGCACGCTGACGTTCAGTCCTACGCTTCCGTTGAGGTTACGCTTCATCTGTTCGCCCAGTCCGCGGCTGTCGGCGCTGTAGTGGCTGGCGCCCACTCCGGCGCTCATGCCTATGGAGGGCAGGTAGCCTCTCTTGGCGATGTCCACTTGCAGGTCTGCAGCTTCGCTCTGCAGCTGTGCGGCGCGTATCTCCGGACGCAGGTTCAGGGCGGCGGCATATACGTTCTCCTTCGCGGGGATGGGGTCGAGGGCACGGCTGTCGTCCATCTCGCTCTCGGCGATGTCGAAGTCCTCGCTGATGCCCAGCTGCAGCAGGGCCTTCAGCTGGCGCTTGTAGGAGTCTATCTGCGTCTGGGCGTTCACCACGTCGTACTGCGTGCTGGCCACCTGGGCCTCCAGCTGTGCCACGTCGGCCTTGGCGAGGTCGCCCACCTTGAAGCGCTCCTGTCCGCGGGCGAGTTGCTGCTGGGCAGTCTCGTTCAGCGCCTCGTTCACCTTCTTGGCCTCTATGGTGTAGAGGATCTGCACGTAGAGCTGGGCTATCTGCTCCTGGATGCTGTTGAGGTTCTGCAGGGCCTGCACCTCGGTGAGCTCGGAGTTTAGTTCCTGCGCCTCTATGTTCTTGCGGTTGATGCCTCCGTTCCAGATGGTCCAGCTGGCGTTCAGCCCGTAGTTACCGCTCTCGGTGGTCTTGTTGTTGGTGGAGGTTGCCATGCCGTTCTGCACGATTACGGTGGCTTCCTGGAAGGGGCGGTAGCCTACGCTCTGCCCCATGCTGAAGCTGAGGCTGGGGAAGAGGGCAGCCTTGCTCTGAGCCAGCTGCTCCTTGGCATCTTCCTGGCTGATGCGGCTCTTCTGCAGCGTGATGTTGTGTTCTACGGCGTGGTCCAGGCATTGCTGCAAGGTCCAGCCCGATTGTGCCCAGACAGGTGCTGCCAGAAGGAGTGCTACTGCTGCTAATGCAGCTACAAGTGTCTTTTTTTTCATTTATGTGTTTACTATTGTTTTTTCGATATGTGTATTTTGTCGTCCACGAGGGGTTTCCTGGCTTCTGAGGTCCCTCGTTTTTTGATGATGCTTGGCTCCTGAGGTCCCTCGTTTTTCGATGATGCCTGGCTTCTGAGGGCCCTCGTTTTTTGATGATGCCTGGCTTCTGAGGGCCTGCGTTTTTGAGGATGCCTGGCTTCTGAGGGCCTGCGTGCGATACGTATATTTAAATTGGTGCAAAAATAATTGTTTTCTATGAATTGACCAAATTTAGCCCCAACAAGTTTAATATGTTTAAGAGGGTTTAACAATTCCTCTTCAGCCCCTCTCTTCTCGCTCGCAAAGGTATAACTTTTTTCTGAGATGTGGAACACCTGTGCCCTTTTGTTCTATTTTATTTTCAACTTTATTACCTTATAGCTCTCACTTTCAATGCCTTTTGATTTACGTTCTTGTCTCTTGTTGTACAACTGAAGTATCGGCCTCCGTGTCAGCCCACTCCCCCAATAAATAACGACTTGCGGTGCCGTATGTCTTTCTCCTCCCCCCGCCTCCGCCCCTGCGTCACTTCCTCACTCCCCTGGTCGTTCCTCCGCAAAAAAAAGTGATAGGCATCCAATTGCGATCCAATTTTCGCACAACTTCCTAATAATCAATGGTTGATATCTCTCTCGTCAGCTCCGCAAGATGCGCACTGGAAAAAACACATACCAATAGCATACCATTTCATTTTGGTATGCAAAGTTCGTCCGCGCAAATATATAAATACCTCTATTTCACTACCTTACTTTTATCCGCACAATAAAACATACCAATTATCAAATTATCAAATTATCAAATTATCAAATTATCAAAATTGTTTTTTGCATCCATAACTCCAGGTCTTCGCACTTCCTCTTCTCCCTCTTTGTTCCCCGAGGGGTGGGGAAGTGGGGAACTCCGAAAACGATGCAAATGTAGTTGAAAAACAAAAAAAAAGATTAAAATGAGGAAAATGGATAGCGGGAGAGAAAAGAAAGAAGCAAAAAGAAGAGAAAAAAAGAGTATTTGAATAAATATAGAAAAAAATAATACAATATATTTTTATATTTTATTTTATATTATATTATAATATATAATATAATATAAAATAAAATATAAAGGTACATCCTCTCCTCCGCGCTATGTAGTCCGAAAAACAATTTTGATAATTTGTTAATTTGTTAATTTGTTAATTTGTTAATTTGTTATGTTTTGTTTTTTTGCGGACGAACTAAGCTAATTAGCCTATTGATAATCAGTCTTATATCCAC
>JAILFY010000247.1 GCA_024697285.1 Bacteroidaceae bacterium | reverse complement strand
AAGATATATATCTTATGGACCGAAGATTTATATCTTATGGACCGAAGATTTATATCTTATGGACCGAAGATATATATCTTTTGAGCAGAAGATATAAACATCTTGTAATCTAATCTACATTGCTTTTTTCAACACGAAGCTTCATCTTCGCCAACACGAAGCTTCATCTTCGCCAACACGTATATACATCTTCGCCAACACGTATATACATCTTTGCCAACACGTATGTACATCTTCGCCAACACGTATATACATCTTTGCCAACACGTATGTACATCTTCGCCAACACGTATATACATCTTTGCCAACACGTATGTACATCTTTGCCAACACGTATGTACATCTTCGCCAACACGTATATACATCTTCGCCAACACGTATATACATCTTTGCCAACACGTATATACATCTTCGTCAATACGTATATACATCTTCGTCAACACGTATATACATCTTTGCCAACACGTATATAGCATCTCTTATTCCTGCTTGTTGCGGAAAAGAAGACTGGAGGAGTCTGCTATCAAAAAAAAAGAAGAGCGATGATCCTCACGGACAATCGCTCGACAAAATCATTTACCTTATAAACTAACTAACTAAATCTCAAATGAAAATCCTTTTCCGTTGAAAAGGTTGTCTTCTTTTTGTTTTGCCGGTGCAAAGGTACGGACTTTTCTCGGAACAAGGTTAATTCTTATGCTATAAAACATGAAAAATGCCATATTCCTTGACTTCTGTCAATTGGAATATGGCGCTATATGGACCAGAGAAACAATTTTTGCAGATGCAAAGCCCTTCTTTGCGTGGTGGAATGGAGGGCCTGTGGTTATCTCCTTTTATGTCTTGACGTGCGGAGGCACTTATCAAAAAGTGTGGAAATACTATTTGATATTACCTACCTTAATAAGGTATTCAGCAATCTGTACGGCATTGAGGGCGGCACCTTTCTTGATCTGGTCGCCACAGAGCCAGAAGGTCAGTCCGTGGTCATTGGCCAAATCGCTGCGGATGCGACCTACGTAAACGTCATCCTTGCCGGCGGTGAAGAGTGGCATGGGGTAGCGCTTCTGTGAGGGGTCGTCGATTACGGTGACACCCTCGGCCTGTTCCATGGCAGCGCGGGCGGCTTCGGGGCTGATGGGCTCCTCGGTTTCGATCCACACCGCTTCGGAATGGCTTCTTAAAGAAGGTACGCGCACGCACATGGCCGAACAGGCGGCGTCGGTGTGCATAATCTTGCGTGTCTCGTTGAACATCTTCATCTCCTCCTTGGTGTAGCCATTGTCGGTGAAGACATCGATTTGGGGAATGACGTTGTATGCTAGTTGATAGGCAAATTTCTCCACGGGAGGTTCCTTGCCGTCGAGCACTGCGCGGTACTGTTGCTCCAACTCGGCCATAGCTGCTGCGCCGGCTCCGCTGGCGGCTTGGTACGATGCGATGTGGATGCGGCGGATATGGCTCAGACGCTCCAGGGGCTGCAGGCAGACGACCATCATGATGGTGGTGCAGTTGGGGTTGGCAATGATGCCACGAGGGCGCACCAGTGCGTCTTCGGCATTGCATTCGGGAACAACGAGGGGCACGTCTTCATCCATGCGGAAGGCGCTGGAGTTGTCGATCATCACAGCACCATGCTTGGTGATGGTCTCGGCAAACTCCTTGGAAGTGCCACCGCCGGCAGAGGTGAAGGCGATGTCTACACCCTTGAAGTCATCGTTGTGCTGAAGCAGCTTCACTTCGTATTCCTTGCCGCGGAACGTGTATTTGCGCCCGGCACTGCGTTGGCTGCCGAAGAGCAGGAGCTCGTCGATGGGGAAATGGCGCTCGTCGAGCACTCTGAGAAATTCTTGACCCACGGCGCCGCTGGCGCCTACGATAGCAATTTTCATGTTTCCTAATATGATTGATAAGAGAAGAGTTTGTGTTTTCGGGCGCAAAGGTACGGAAAAGTGAGGGAAAAATGTTGCGCAAGTGCAAAAAAATTACCTTCAGAACTTTAAACTTTAAACTTTTCCGTATCTTTGCCCCCGCAATGGATGCACTTGTAACCAAACCGACGTGGATATTCCTCGTCATGTTGCTCATCATCCTGCTGGCACCTGTCATCTTGCGCCGCCTGCGTGTGCCCCATATCATCGGGCTCATACTGGCTGGTCTTCTTGTGGGTCCTGGCGGGCTGAATGTTCTTGCCCGTGACGCCAGTATCGAGGTGTTCGGACAAGTGGGTATTTATTATATAATGTTCCTGGCCGGGCTGGAGATAGACATGGGCAGTTTCCGTCGCCACGGCCGCAAGGGACTGCAGTTTGGCTTGTTGACATTCCTCATCCCTCTCTTGGTGGGCTTTGTCGTGGGACATTGGGGCTTGGGCCTGAGCATTTCTTCTTCCTTGGTGCTCAGCAGTTTGCTCTCCAGCCACACGTTGGTGACTTATCCCATCATCGGACGTTACGGGTTGGGTCGTCATCCCAGCGTAGTATATTCTATCGTCGCCACCGCTTTTGCCACCTTTGCCGCCCTGCTGCTCCTGGCGGTGGAAGTGCGTGGCGTGCGTGGTGATTTCGGAGGCTGGCACTGGGTGGGCTTCGCTCTGGCTATTGTGGCCTATGTGCTCTTCACCGGTTATCTCTTCCCGAAGGTTGGCCGGTTGTTCCTCCGCAGGAATGAGGATGCAGTGACGCAGTTCGTCTTTGTTCTTGTGCTCGTGTTCGTCAGTGCATTCCTGGCTTCGTGCATCGGACTCGAAGGACTGCTGGGTGCATTCCTGGCGGGATTGGTGCTGAACCGTATTATTCCAAGGGGCGGACCGCTGATGGTGCGCCTGGAGTTCGTGGGAAATGCGATCTTCATACCTTATTTCTTAATAGGAGTCGGCATGATCATCGACGTGAAGGTGCTGTTTGGAGAACCGGACACGTTGTGGCTGTCTCTTGTTGTGGTCTCAACTGCTGTGGCCAGCAAATGGTTGGCGGCAGTCGTAATGCAGAAGATGATAAAAGGAAATCTCGAGGACCGGCGCGTGATGTTCGGACTTACGAACTCCCATGCGGCAGGAGCACTGGCCATTGTTATGATAGCCACAGATCCAGAGGTGCAGCTCATGGACTCACAGATGCTGAACGCCACGGTGTTGCTCATCCTCTTCTCCTGTATTATCAGTTCCCTGGAAACCGGCATGGCGGCGCGCCGACTGGCCTTGCAGACGACTGAGACGGAACGGAACAGAGGCAGCTATCACGGTAAGTGCCTCACGGCTTACGCCTATCCTCAGACGGTGGATACTCTGACGCAACTCTCCATCATGATTCGGAACCCTCATATTCCTGACAGCCTGATGGGACTGGCAGTGTCCATGGACGATGATCCGGATGATGCCGTGAGGATGCAGGGGCAGGACAACCTGGAAAGAGCCCGCCAGATTGCTGCAGCTGCAGATGTGCAGATGTCCACGATGAGTCGCGTCAGTTCGAACGTTGCCAGCGCTATCGTTCATACCATGCGCGAGGTGGACGCCGGTGAGGTTATCCTCGGACTCCACGAAACACCACAGGGGCAGCCAGCCGGCAAACTGGGTGTCATCACTCAAAGTATTCTGGCTACCACCCACCGCGAGGTGATGCTGGTGCGATTAGGTATGCCCCCGGGAACGGTGCGCCGCATTGTGGTTGCCGTGCCGCCTCAAGCGGAGTACGAAGTGGGCTTCTATAAGTGGCTGGAGCACCTTTGCCGTATCGGCGAACAGACAGGGCAGCAGATGCGCTTCCACACCTGTGGAAACACGGGATTCTTCATCAAGGAGTATCTGAATCAGGCTCACCCTGTCGTCATAGCAGAAAACCGGGTGGAGAAAGGATTCGGATCGATGCTCCTCGGGCTGAAGGATGAGGTGAATGCAGACCACCTGTTGATCATCATCTCCTCCCGCCCTGGATTCATCTCCTATACGGCGGCTTTCAATTCCCTGCCATCGGTCATCGCTCGTAATTTCGCACATACGAATCTCATCCTCCTTTATCCCGACCAATATGGCGACCCGCAGGAGACGCATTCTATCTTCGCTCCCAACGGACAGAGCGTGACGCAGAGGCAGGTGCTCTTTGAGGAGTGGCTTCAGAAACTGAAGAAATAACTTTTCCCGATTTCATCGGGGTTTTATTCGTAGATAAGATAATGATAAAACTACAGAACATACAGAAATCCTTCGGTGCCCTGCAGGTGCTGAAGGGGATTGATCTTGAAATAGCAAAAGGCGAGGTCGTCAGTATCGTGGGACCGAGCGGAGCCGGGAAGACAACGCTGTTGCAAATCATGGGCACGTTGGATTCTGCCGACGCCGGCACGATCGTAATCAATGGTACTGATATCTCGCGACTGAAACCTAATGCGCTGGCTCGATTCCGTAATCAGCAGATCGGTTTTGTCTTTCAGTTCCATCAGCTTCTGCCGGAGTTCACGGCCTTGGAGAATGTGATGATACCGGGACTGATAGGCGGCAGGAACAGGCGGGAAGTTCGTCAGAAGGCTATGGAACTGCTCGAGATGATGGGACTCGGCGAACGGGGGGACCACAAACCATCGGAACTGTCGGGGGGAGAGAAACAGCGTGTAGCCGTGGCGCGGGCACTCATCAATAATCCTGCAGTGGTGATGGCTGATGAACCCAGTGGAAGCCTCGACAGCGTCAATAAAGCGGAACTCCACAGATTGTTCTTCGAGCTCAGGGAGCGGTTGGGGCAGACCTTCGTTATCGTCACTCACGATGAGGAACTGGCCCGAACCACCGACAGAATTATTCATCTTATAGACGGACATATCGCATGAAACTACAGCTTGGAAGAATGAATCGTCTGAGAGTGCTCAGACGGGCAGAACACGGACTGTACCTCCAGGGCGGCCCGGAAGATATATTGTTGCCTAATAAATATATCCCGGAGGAAATAGATATTGACGATGAAATCGAGGTTTTTGTCTATTTGGATTCGGAAGAACGTCTGATTGCCACGACAGAGAAACCATTGGCACAGGTTGGTGATTTTGCTTGGTTGCGCGTGGCATGGGTGAATAATTTTGGTGCCTTCCTCGACTGGGGACTGACGAAGGATCTCTTTGTCCCCTTCAGGGAACAGAAGATGAAGATGCAGAAGGAGAAAAGTTATCTGGTGCATATTCATCTGGATCCGGAGACTTATCGTATTATGGCCTCTGCCAAGGTAGAACGCTATCTCAGCAGCGATTATCCTCCTTATCATGGTGGTGATGCAGTGGATTGTCTGGTGTGGCAGAAAACAGATCTGGGTTTCAAGGTCATTGTGGACAATACCTTCTCGGGTTTGCTCTTTGACGACGAGATATTCTGTCAGCTTCATAGCGGCGACCGCGTTACGGCTTACGTCAAACAAGTGCGGCCCGATGGTAAGATTGACCTCTCCTTGCAGAAAAAAGGGCAGCGCGCAGTTGTTGATTTCAGCGAACAACTTCTGCAGCATCTGCAGAAAATGGGCGGTTTCACCGCTCTTTGCGACAAGAGTCCGGCCGAAGAGATCTATTCCGTTTTTGGGGTCAGCAAGAAGGTATTCAAGAAGGCGGTGGGCGATCTTTATAAGCGGCGGCTCATTGCGATCACCGCCGAAGGTCTGCGCCTCTTGACCGAGTCAGAGTGATCTTTGGCTTTCTCTACATTCAATGCTGTTGCAGGCGTTGACACTTTGCTTCTGATGGCGGGTCGTCTTTCTTTTCCTACGTTCGTTCAGAAGCTAAAAATCCCCTGTTCATCGGAATATTTCCCGTAATTTCCGGAGGTATGCGTCGGCATAGGTCCGCATACCTATATCGTTAGGATGGATGCCTTCTACCATCGTGTCCTGACTGAAGTTCAATTCCTCGTGGGAGAGGTAATATAGGTTTGTCACGCCTTCTGCCTGAAGTGTTTCAAAGGCCCTGCGTTGTTCGGCGTTGGAGTTCTGATACCAATCCCGCGATTGTTGCGAACTCTCACCGTTCGCGTAGTTGTGCTCTACAAGAAGAATTGGTGCCTTGCTATGCTCACGCAGAATGTGGATGCCCTTTATCATTCGGTCGTAGATCATTTCCGTACGCTCTGTAGCCATGTTTGGCAGACAGTCTATGATGAAAAGCCGTGCCTCTATCTCGGCAAGTAACTGAAATATTTCTTCTTCGATAAGTCCATTGCCGGAAAACCCCAAGTTGATAAGTGGTAAACGTGATTCCCGTTTGACGATATTGGTCCAGGCCATTCCTGTGCGAGATGCACAGGCTCCTTGAGCTATGGACGTTCCATATACGACAATGGGCGCTTCCGCCGATGTCGGTCTGAACCGAAAGCTGTGGCTCTCTGTAATTCCTATCTCCAACCATGACACTTCATTATATAAAGGTAGGAAGAGCTCGAAGTCATAGCCTTCTGTTTCTCCGGTGAAATAGGTGATGTCCTTGAACTCATAGTTTATGGTATCTTTGAACGAGAGGTTGAATTTGCTGGCACACCAGCGCAACCGCCCCTGAATGTCGGTGGCATAGAGGTCTAAACCGGACACTCCGGTAGTGGGCATATGAAACATGTTGAGACCGCCCTTGACCTGATAGCGTACTTTTATAGATGGGGCGTTCGTGTGAAATCGGATGGACAGACCTGCAGATTGGCGCGAAAGGTTCCATACGGCAGGCCGAACGGTTGCCTTGGCGCGGTCGGGCAGACGGTGGTAGCTGTCCCGTAGCTCTTCGTTCCACCATCGGCCTTGAATAACAGACATCTCTTGCTGGAGCGGATTGTACCATCTCGTTTGAGCTGTCAGCGGAGCGAGAATGCAGATGAGCAAAAGGATAAAGGCGAATACGGCTTTTTTCATCGATGGAATCGTGATTTTTTAATATATGGATACTTCTTGTTACTTTTAATGTTATTTGCTTCTCGTCGCTCGCCTCAGCACTTTTCGTCGCTCGCCTCAGCACTTGACTATAATTCTCTTTTGCGTTTCGACGACGCTTGTCTTCGCACGTTTCGACGTCCGCCTTCCGATCTATATTCCTCTGGGGCTGATGGTAAAGGACTCCTGGACGTTTCCATTGAAGAGGTTGTGCGTGGTGATATGCAGCTGGCCGTTGCGTACTTCACCTTCGATGACCGTAGGAAATAATCGTGGGTCCTGCTTCTCATTGTCCTGAGCGATCTTTGGTCCGCCTCCTACTAGCTGAGTCCAAGCCCGTTCTGCGGTGGGCGTGTAGTGCTGGTAACGATGCTGATGCGCTGTGACTATGAGCTGGCAGTGGGAAGCCTCTAAAAGGGGAAGCCACATCTGTGCACATGTGCGTTGCCAGTGGGCATAGTCCGTGCTGTACTCGGGAGACTTGTCGGCGGGCGCCACGTCGCCAGGGTTGTGCTTGGGATTGTCGTCGAAAAGGGGAATGTGGCAGAATGCGACGATATAAGGTGCGTCGGCAATATCCGGGCGTTGCAGTGCGTCGCGCAGCCAAGTTGTCTGTGCCTCCCGGTAGGATTTCATTTGAAAGATACCGGCAAAGGCAGGGTTTGTGTCCAACTTGTCTTCACCCGTGTCGAGGCCGATGAGTGCAATTTCCCCCATTCTAACGGCAAAGTTGCGCCCTAGATCCCAGTCTCTTGCGTGGCGTTCTTCTGGCTGGCGGTACATCCATACCTGTTCCAGATGGCGGTTAGCCATCCCACGATAGTCGTGGTTTCCCGGACAGAAAAGATATGGCACCTCCGCCGCATAGTCCTTGCGCCGAATGTCGGGAGTCAGGAAAATGCGACTCTGTGCTTCTGTCGTTTCCTCTACATTGCAGGCATCTCCGTTCCAGATAACACATGAGGGTGAGAGCTCGGATATCTTATCTATTGCCCTGCCGAAGGAGAGCCACTGCGCATGGGTGTCGTTGATGACGCAGAAGTGTGCATGGGCTGTTCTGCCTGCAGTGGTGAAATGGTGAACGGCAGAATCTTCTTCGCTGCCTAAGTTCTTCATGTTGTACCCACCCTTGTACTGAATTCGATAGGCTCCTATACGATAGTAATATCTGGTAGCTGGTAGAAGGCCGCTTACTCGTATCTGGGCTATTCGGTCGCTCAGTTCAGCGGTCCTATAGCCTCCGGCCAGAATCTTTTGTCCGTCGCTGAGGTCAGGCTCTCTGCCTATAATGACATATCCGCAGCCAAGGGAGTGGAGGGCAAATGTGATTCCAATGCTGTTCTCGGCGTAGTTCTGTAGCACTGGTGGCGACGCAATCAGTGGGGTGGGGGAGACCGGGTCCTCGACTTCAGATGTGAGGGCGCTTGCGGGGGACAAAGTGGGAGCTGTCAGGGGCTCGGCAGCGAGAGCCAGTTCTGATGTGCTCGCTGCTACGGACAAAAGAGCGGTTTTCTTTATAAAATCTCTCCTATTCATGAGGCGGTAGTTGGGTTTCTGATTGCAAAGGTATGAAAAAGATTGCACTTTCATGTATAGTCTTAAAAGTTTTTGCCTTTTTTCTTTGCTGAATCGACAAAATAAACTACTTTTGCCGCCAAGTTACCTTGCGTGCGTGTATGCACGTACCTTTTCTTTGTATCTAAAACAATTTTCTATCTTATTATCTCAAAATTTTATCATTTATGTGGTTAATTGATTCATCTATTGGAAGAAAAGTAGTCATGTCCGTGAC
>JAILFY010000236.1 GCA_024697285.1 Bacteroidaceae bacterium | reverse complement strand
GGCTACAACCAATACAACAAATACTATCAGAGTGGTTACTACAACCGCCACACCGTGGTCAAGCCCGAGAACCTCTCCCTCCACAAGATACAGTGGGAGAAGACCCGTAAGATCAACTGGGGTTTCAACCTCGGACTGCTCGACGACCTGCTCCAGTTTGAGCTCGATGTCTACGACCACCGTACCACGGACTTGATCATGAAAGACATGCGTATCTCCTCCGCCAACGGCTTCAGCAGCCTGAGCAAAGTGAACGCAGGTACTATGCGCAACAAGGGTTGGGATTTGAACTTCCACAGCGGATGGTTTGCCAAGATAGGCAAGTTCCAGATGAAGGTACGTGCGAACATCGCCCAGAACTTCAACGAAGTGGAGGAAATGGATGCCCTGTTGCTCGAGAGCCTCAACGGCTCGGAGAAATACCAACCAACGAACCTCAACTACAACCAGCGTGTGCAGATTGGCAACGCCCTCGGTTCCATCTATGGTCTTAAGTACCAGGGTGTCTATCGCTACGACTACGACCACAATGGCTACACACGCTCTTCCTGGTCGGCCTATGGCTATGCAGAGAGCGTACCCGATGGCAATGGTGGCTATCGCAACAGCACCTCCTTCGAAGAAGCAGCTGCCGCCGGCGACGGATGGCACTATTCACAGAGCTCTTCCGGAGAATGGTATCGTGACTACGCTATCAACACCGCAGCCGCTGCCAACCGTCGCGGTGAGAACAACACCTGCCCCATCGCCTACGACGCTGCAGGAAACATGCTCACCGACAAGCAAGGCAACCCGCTGCCTATCTACTACGCCTACTCGGACAACAACGCCAAGTATCCCTTCAACGGTGGCGACGCTATCTACGAGGACATCAACCACGACGGACAGATCGACCGCTACGACATGGTATACCTGGGTAACTCCAACCCGAAGTGCAATGGTGGTTTCGGTTTCACCCTGAAATATGAGCGTCTGCAAATCCTCACAGGTTTCAACTTCCGTATCGGCAACGACATCGTGAACCTCGCACGCATGAATGCAGAGTCCATGCTGAAGAACGTGAACCAGAGCTATGCTACTACCTGGCGCTGGCGCAAGAACGGCGACATAACGACTATTCCTCGTGCCCTCAGCGACTACAGCTTCAATAGCTTCAACTCCCTGCCCAGCGACCGCTACGTAGAGAAAGGTGACTACCTCCGTCTGCAATACATCCAGGTCAGCTACGACTTCGATCCCAAGAAACTGAAGAAATACGGAATCCGCAATCTGAAACTCTTTGCATCCGTCAACAACCTCTGGTGCTGGACCAAATACACGGGTGTGGATCCTGACGTGAGTCCTCGCAGCTTTGGCGTCAGTTCCGATAACAACCGTACCCCGCGTACGCGTTCCTTCACTGCAAGTATTAATCTTGGCTTCTAAAAACGAGACTGCTATGAAAAGAAAAAAGTTAATCTCAAATATAGTGCTGATGGCCCTTCTTGCCATCAGCACCACCTCCTGCACCGACTGGTTGACACTCTACCCACAAGACCGTGTGGTCGAAGAAAACTTCTGGGAGGACAAGAACGACCTTGAGGGTGTACGCTATGCTGCTTACCAGCAGATGGCATCGACCATCGACAAACTGATTATCTGGGGAGATATCCGTTCGGACAACTACGAGCTGAACCCCGAGAGAACCAATTCCATGGGCAGCTACGACACCTATCAGAAGATACAGGAAGCACAACTCGACTCCACCATGAGCGAGTATGACTGGGGTAGTGTCTATACGACCATCAACTACTGCAATAAGGTGCTGGCCCACGGTGCTGAAGTGCTGGAACGCGACCCGCAGTTCACCCCCACAGAATGGAAAGAGATGGAAGCAGAGATGATAGCCCTGCGCGCCATGAACTACTTCTACCTGATTCGCGCTTTCAAGGACATCCCCTACAGCACCGTCGTCATCAACTCCGACGAAGAAGTGATGGACTTCCCGCTGGTGAACCAGCTCGCCGTACTCGACACCCTTATCATGGACGTACGCCCCGTGGCTGGCAAGGCACGCAACCGCTTCACCAACACGGCTGACACCAAAGGTATGATCACCAACTCCGCCATCTACGCCCTGCTGGCCGATATGTACCTCTGGCGCAGCGCCCTGCGCGAGGGCCGCGGTTTCGAGACAAGCGTGATTGACTCCGACCTCGACAGCGTCATCTACTATGGCGAACAAGCTATCATCACCCTCAACAGTCAGAACGACCAGGCCAGTTCCAGCTACGGCATGAGCCGCACCAAGACAGAGGACTTCGGCAGTGGCTTGACAGGTGCTCTTCTTATTACCAACGAGGACATGTCCGCAAACTATAAGAACGAGTTGTCTCCCAATGTAGACAGCTACCAGGCCATCTTCGTAAACGGCAACAGCGACGAAAGCATCTTCGAGCTTCAATTCCCCTCAGCCGATGAGCGCAAGATCGACGGCACTGTCTTCAGCTTCTATGGCAACGCAGATGCCACACACTTAGTCGTCAACGGCAATCTGCTGACTACCTTATATGCCAACGAGAAGAGTTCTGACAACAGAGAAGGTGAGCGCGACAGCCGCATGTGGTACAGCGCACAGAAGGAACTTACAGGGGCCACCAATGCCTTCAGCCGTGGACACATCCTCAAATACAACAACTGCTTATTCACTATGAAGGACGAAAAGACCGTGACGGCAACGACCAGCACCTCCTCGTACTTCAACTGGATTATCTACCGTCTGACCGACGTCATGCTCATGGTAGCTGAAGCACATGTTTGCAAATCGAAAGGCACCAATACGAAGGACCTCGACTTCGCAGCTGCTGAAGCCATTGTCGATGCAATACACATGCGTTCCACCGTAGACGAGCTGGTACCCCTGACCCCCTCTGGCTCCAAGAACAACTTGTTGAAGGAAGCCTATCTGAAACTCGTGATGAACGAGCGCCAGATGGAACTGCTTGGCGAAGGCAAACGCTGGTTTGACCTCGTCCGTTATGCTGAACGCTACGCACGCTATGACGTGATGGAGAGCACAGAGGGCAACGACTCCGTAGACGCCACCGTCTATGGTGCCCTGATTCCCGACCCACGTGAGCCCCAATACTGGGATGGCACACGTGGTGTCCGCAAGATGGTTGCCGACTTCCTGAGCAAAGCCTTCCCCAAGGACGAGCAGACACTCAAGAACCGTATCAAGAACCGCTATGGTCTCTACAGCCCCATATATTATATGGAGAAGAAAGCCAACCACGGTATGATAGAACAAAACCCCGTCTGGGATCGCGAGAAATAAACATTTTATTCACTTCGCTATGACACGTTTAAACCTCTGCAAGAACCTACGACGCCTGTTTCTGCTGACATGTATCAGCGGACTACTTCTGGCGTGCGAAGAATCGATAGATACTTCCAACAGGTACACCTTCACGGAGGAAACCGTGCTCAGCTATCTGGAAAAGCACAGTGACTACAGCGAGTATGTCAACCTGATTCATCAGGTTCCTGTGAGCAAACAGTCCAAATCCTCTATAGCACAGCTGTTGTCGGCGCGCGGACACTTCACGGTGTTTGCGCCCAACAACACAGCTATCCAGTTCTATCTTGACAGCCTCCAGCGCAAAGGCATCATCAGTGCCGCCAACTGGGATTCTTTCCCCGATGAGAAGACCCTCGACTCTATCCAGCAGACGATAGTCTACAACAGCATCATCGATGGCGGCAACCAGATCACCTTCGAGACAGGTAATTTCCCCACCACGGACAACGACGAATTTGGGATATCCAACCTGAACGACCGCAAGCTCAGCGTGACCCGCAGCAAGATCAACCCCGACAGCATCTTCATCAATGGAGAGATACCCATCTCTCTGAAGAACAGGGATATCGTGGCCATCAATGGCTGCATCCACGAAGTGGAGCAGGTCATCGCACCGAGCAACGATCGGATGACGGATATCTTCATGCGTTGGGCCGAAGATGGCAATAGCGGCTACTCCGTCATGTCTCGACTGATACTGGCATGTGACCTGAGCGACACACTGAGGGCCTATCGCGACGAGACCTGGGAGGAACTCTACACCACAGGTCAGGTCAAGGACCTTCCGGAGCACACGAGCTTCCATCAGATAGGCTCGCTGCCCGCCCACCGCAAATATGGTTTCACCATCTTCGCGGAGACCGATGCTGTATGGGAAGAGCTACTCGGCAAGGACGCCATGGATATCACCGTGGCCGACGTCAAGGAATATCTGTTGGCAACAGGCGCATTCACCGACGAGGGCACCACGACAGACGACAACTTCGGCGATGTCAACAACATCCTCAACCAGTTTGTCACCTATCATGTGCTGCCCATGCGCATCCCTCGAGACAAACTCGTGGTACACTACAACGAGAAAGGCTACAACTTCGCCTCGAGCAAGAGCTATACCATCGCCATTTCCGACTTCTATACCACCATGGGCAAGCCCCGCCTCATCAAGCTCTACGAGAGCCTGGAGAGCAACGGTATCTACATCAACCGTTTCCCCGTTCTGCGCAACGGGCGCGGCGAATATGCCCCAGAGAACAAGAACATCAACGACTACCACGAAAGTGGCTCCTTCAAGCCCATCCTCGGCAAGGCCCTCACGGTCGACGAGAATGTAGGCATAGAAGTACTGAATCCCTCCAATGAGAACGTCAGTACGGAAACGGGGCTCAACGGTCTCATCTACCCCATCAACAAACTTCTCGTCTGCACGGAGAACGTCCGCACCCAGATGATGAACCAGCGCATCCGCATTGACGTGGCAACGATGTTTCCCGAGATGTTGAGCAACGACCTCCATGGCATCAAGCAGTACTACACGGAAGGTGCTACCAACTGCCGCGGCATCCCCACGAACTACCACTATCTGGCAGACGTGGATATCAAGGAAGGAACGATGTTCTACTACCTCCCGGGTCTCAACAGAGGCTGGTGCAATATGGAAGGCGACGAATTCAACGTCATTGGTCGTTATGAGTTCACGATGAAACTGCCGCCCGTTCCCAAGGCCGGACACTACGAGCTCCGCTTCGGAGTCGCCACAGGTTCCAGCGTGCGCAGCATGGCCCAGGTCTACTGGGGTCCCGACAAGGACTACATGCCCGCCTATGGTATTCCTATGGACCTCCGCCAGAGCGGCCTCTACAGGCACCTGCCCAGCGGGAACCAGGAATCCAGCATCGGATGGGAGTCAGACACCAACGACGAAGAATACAACGACGAGGTCACCAAGAAGATGCGTAACAACGGATTCATGAAAGGACCTGAGTCCTGGTGCGCAAGACTTGGAACAAATGAGACGGTGCGTTCCTATGAGTACATCACCCGCCGTATCATGATCAGCGAAGATATGGAACCGAACAAGAATTACTACATCCGCTTCAAGTCCGTTCTGGACAGCGAGAACAAGGAGTTCTTCATGGACTATATCGAGTACGTGGCGAAAGAAGTCTACGACAATCCAATAGAAAGCGAAGATATTTGGTAAACAAAAACTAATAATATATACCTCATGAAAAGAATCAATTTGAAACGCATGTTGCGCAACGCGATGATGGCCCTCTCGGCCACTCTGTTCTTTGCGGCATGCTCGGAGAATGTGGACATGAGCAACCGTTACACCTTCACCGAGTACACCATTCTCAGCTACCTGGAAGAGGACTCGGCCTATACGGAGTACGTGAAGCTCCTGAAAAAAGTACCCATCAGCGACTATTCTGAGTCAACGGTGGCACAATTGCTCTCGGCACGCGGACACATCACCTGCTTCGCGCCAAACAACGAGGCCATTCAGGACTACCTGGACAGCCTGCAGCGCAAGGGTATCATCACCGCTCCCAACTGGGACGGTTTTCCCAACGAACAAGTGAAAGACTCCATTGAGAAGGTGATTGTATACAACAGTATCATCGATGGCGGAAACATACAATACTATGAAACCGCCAACTTCCCAGAAGAGGATGGAGAGGAATTCGACCTGCCCAACATGAACGACCGCAAGCTCAGCGTCTACCGCGGCAAGGTGAACCCCGACAGCCTCTACATCAACGGAGAATATCCCATACACATGCAACATCGTGACATCGAAGCCATCAACGGCCGCATCCATGAGGTCGTCGTGGTGATAGCCCCGAGTGCCGACACCCTGGCCGACAAGCTTCGTGAATGGATCTCTGAGGGCACCACCAACTACGTGACCATGGCCCGGCTGATCCTCGCCTGTGGACTGGAGGACACCCTCAGCAAACGTCGCGACGAGGTATGGGAGAAGATGTACCAAACGGGAGAGATCAAGGATATTCCGGACCTTAGTTCAGAAGGTGGCGCCACGGGTACTATACCGGAACACCGCTACTACGGTTTCACCGTCTTTGCCGAGACAGATGCTTTCTGGGAGAACACCTTGGGCAAGTCCGTCAACGACATCACTATCGACGATCTCAAGAACTACCTCATCTCCACAGGGCTCTTCCCCGGCGCAAGCACAGATGACAACTACACCGACGAGAACAACATCATCAATCTTTTCACGACCTATCACATCCTGCCCGAACGCCTGACCAAGGACAAACTGGTCATCCACTACAACGAGCTGGGCTACAACTACAAGACCTCCAAGGCCTACACCGTGGCCACCGAGGAATTCTTCACCACGATGGGCAAACGCCGTCTTATCAAGTTCTACGAGAGTCTGGAGAGCAATGGTGTATACATCAACCGCTTCCCCATTCTTCGCAACGGACGAGGCGACTACGCACCCGAGTTATTGAACATCAACGACTACCACGAGAGCGGTAAGTTCTGCCCCATCCGCGGTGCAGCCACTCGTGACGACGAGAACATAGGTATTTTGGTGGGCGAGAGTGACTCCCTGAACACCGTGGAGAACGTCATCAACGCTATCGTCTATCCTATCAACAACCTGCTGGTATACACAGAGAACGTGGCAGCACAGCTGATGCACCAGCGTATCCGCTTCGACGTCAGCACCATCTTCCCCGAGATGTCGAACAACGACCACCGTGGTCGCCGCACTGCCTACACCCATGGTCATGCCCGCAACAAGGGTTTCCCAACCAACTACCAGTATTTCGAGAACTGCGAGATCAAGGAAGGTACCCGATTCTACTACCTGAATGGTTTAGCACAAAACTGGTACAACTGGCAAGGCGACGAGTTCAACATTGCTGGTCGTTATGAGTTCACCATCACCTTGCCTCCCGTTCCGAAAGAAGGCCACTATGAACTCCGACTCGCCGTGCAGAGCAACTCCTCCGTACGTAGTATGTGTCAGGTCTACTGGGGCGACGACAAGAACTACCTGCCCGCAGCAGGCATTCCATTCGACATGCGACTGGCAGGCACAGGCCGCCACCTCTCCAGTGGCACTATCCCAGACAACACCGTAGGTTGGGAAAAGGACACCGGTGATCCAGCCGTGGACGACGAGGTCGACAAGAAGATGCGTAACAACGGCTTCATGAAAGGCCCCAACCACTACAGCGCAACGCCTGGCTCGAGCACCCCGATTCGCGATTCAGACCTTAAGCTGCGCAGAATCATGGTCAGCGCAGACATG
>JAILFY010000217.1 GCA_024697285.1 Bacteroidaceae bacterium | reverse complement strand
CTTTGCAAACATGTAGCTACATCTTTGCAAACACGTAGCTACATCTTTCCCCATACATAGGGTCGTATAACAATTCTGCTCCCCTCTCGCATTTTCTTACAATAAGAAAAGACTTGTAATAGCAGTTGCCTTCAAGACAGGTAATATCTTATTTGCGGTCCTCTACCACGGCCCTCAGGAGGATTACATCTTCCAGCGGACGGTCGAGGCTGTCGGTAGGAGCGGCTTGGATGGCCTTGACAACTTTCATGCCTTCGATGACATGACCAAAAACGGTATAATTACCATCGAGATGTGGCGCCCCTCCTTCTTGGAGGTACGTTTGCCACATATCATAGGTCATCTCAATGCCATCCTCAGCCAATGTGGCACGTACCTTACCCAATGAATTCTCGCCCCAGGAACGGCCATAGACGATATAGAACTGGGTGGAGCTGCTGCGCTGCTCGGGGTTCACGTCGTCGCCTTCACGGGCAGCCGCCAAGGCGCCACGTTGGTGGAAGAGCCACGGGAGGTCGAACTCCGGGGGAAGAGTATAACCCAAATCGCCATCTCCCAGTTGCTTCTGGCGCGGAGGAGAGGACAGGGTGCCGTCGGGCCGACGGCGAACACGGCTATCCGGGTCTCCTCCCTGAATCATGAAATCCTTGATGACACGATGGAAGAGAGTGCTGTCGAGCACCCCTTCCCGAGCGATCTTAACGAAGTTATCGCGATGTACGGGAGTCTCGTCGCTGAGTTCCACACGTATCAAACCCGCCGTCGTCTCCAGGCGAACGACTACAGGGCGTTCTTTAGGCTTCGCAAAGAGAAGGCCTGGAAGGGAGAAGAACAAGAGTGCTAAAAGAGGATATTTAAGAGACATAGGGAATAGAATAAAAGACCTTACTTTCAGAGAAGGAGCCAAGTAATATCTAGAAGATAAAGAACATTATCTGAGCAATAACGGCCCCTTGCCTCTATGAGTTAGTGGGGGGCATCCACTTCCTTTAATCTTCCATAGGCATCGAAGGAGCGGCGGAGAGAGAGCCACAGGGTGAGGATGAGGGAAAACATGGAAGCAGACATGGTGATGATGACGATCATCATCTGGTACTTCACCGCCACATCGGGCGAAGAACCACCGAGAATCTGGCCTATCATCGTGCCCGGAAGGGCCACAATACCCATTACAGCCATATTGGCGATACAAGGAGTAAAACTCTTGATAACGGCCTCTCGCATAAAAGGCAGCCAGGCCTCAAAGCGCGTGGCGCCGTTGCCAAGGAGATAATAATAGGTGGCTTGCTCGCGCTGGATGCCGTGATAGAAGGTACTTAGAGTGAGGACATTCACGCCAAGCATATTGCCCATGAGGATTCCCATGATAGGGATGAAATAGCGGGCCGTGAAGGGATGGTCTAATTGCAAGACAAAGATCAGAAAGAAGAAACCGACCACCAAAGCGGAGATGAGGAAACCCACGAAAGCCGGCACAGCAACAATGCTGCTGCGCAGGCCGGTTCGCTGACCGGTCGTGTGAGTGGCAATGAGTGCCATGACGACGACCCACAAGGTGTTGAGCCAGGGCAGGTCCCACTCGAAGAGGTAGCGCAAGTAGATGCTGATAAGGAAAAGCTGCACAATCATCCGCAGGGCAGCGATGAGTGCGGCTCGCACGAGTCCCGTCCGCAGTTTCCAAAGGAAGAATAGCGGAATAAGCAGGAGTAAGAGGCCTATGGCCAATGAAGAGAGAGATATATCCAAGGGAGGATGTGGTTTGAGTGATGAGACTTTAGATGGAATGGTCTGCAAAGGTACAACTTTTCTGGCAAACGTCCTCACAAACTCATAAAAATGTTATCAGGGACTCAGTATTTAAAAAACGCCACCGATTGTGAGTATCAGAACAGCACGCCTACTGGATACTGCATCGTGGAACAATGAAGCGAGCCGTGCTGACGAATGAGCACACGGCAGTCGACGGGCACGATGTCGTACTTGGGGAACGCCTTCTGCAACTGACGACAGGCCAACTCGTCGTTATCCGGCTGACCATAGGTAGGCATGAGGACAACATGGTTCAATACGAGGAAGTTGGCATAGGTAGCAGGCAGTCGATGTCCATCGTCGGGGTCGTAGATGGGCGAAGGAAGTGGCAGAGGAATTAGACGATAGGAAGCCGTAGTTTCTGGTTGGGTTTCTGAATCATCAGAAGGGATGATATCGCCAAAGGAAGCATCTACTGTGAAAGAGCGAAGCTGCTCTTCCATGGCACGGAGGACAGTATAGTGTTCGTCAGAAGAATCGGTACATTGTACGTAAGCAATGGTGTCGTTGGGGCAGAAACGCGCTAGGGTATCAATATGGCTGTCCGTGTCGTCGCCCGCAAGGTAACCGTGGTCCAACCATAGAACGCGTTGAGCATGAAGGGTGCGGAGCAAACGTTGTTCTATCTCCTGCTTCGTCAGTTGAGGATTCCTGTTGGGCGAGAGCAAACAAGCACTCGTGGTCATCAGAGTGCCACGACCATTGCTCTCGATGGCTCCCCCCTCGAAGACGAAGTCGAGATGAGATTCGTAGGTGCCGCGGAGGGGTTGAGACTCAGCAAGCAAGAAGGGTTCTGAAGGGGAGGTGCTTCCGGAATCAGAGGAAAAGGTTTGCCCCGCCAGACGGCGACAAATCTGGTTGTCAAGTTCTGATGGGAACTTATTGCCCCATCCATTAAACCGGAAGTCCAGCAATCGGGGGCCTTCGGCTGTGACGAGGGTGAGGAAAGCGTGGTCACGGGCCCATGTGTCGTTCGTGGGAGATTCGAAATAGCGAACCTGAGGCAGGAGGCGCGACGGCAGACGTTGGTGCAAAAGTTCCCGGACACGAGCTGGTTCTGGCGTGACGATTAGAAGGAGTTCGCCATGAGCAAGAATCTCATAGGCGATATGTATATAGCAATCATCCACTTCCTTGAGGATATCCGCCCAGTCGGTGTGAGCATGCGGCCAGGTGAGCTGCACGCCACTCTGAGGATACCACTCAGGGGGGAAAAAGGTGCCACGCAACTCGGTCGGCTCCTCTTTTGGCAAACTGGGCAAATCGAGATGCAAGGTCAAGTCGCTGATAACGGGGGTGGAAGGGGTGTAATGAATGGCCATAGGAAGAAGGGGGAGGAGTGGTGGAGGGGAAGTTGCAGCAACGCTGCAACAAACGGAATGGGAGGGAGGGGGCGGCGCGGAAGGGAAAGAGGCGGCGCTGAAGGGAGGAGGCGCGGGAGGGAGGGAGGGGGCGGCGCGGAAGGGAGGAGGCGCGGAAAAATGGGCGGGCGCGGAAGAGAGAGTTATTAGTCGCGGAAACGAAGGAGGATATCTTGGTAGGCATCGATGCGACGATCGCGAAGGAATGGCCACCAACGGCGAACCTGCTCGGAACGACGCAGATCTATATCTACTAAGAGGTTCTCAGGTTCTGACTGAGAGGCTTCGGCAAGGAGTTCGCCCTGAGGACCGGCCACGAAACTGCTGCCCCAGAACTGAATGCCGTTGGTCTGCCCGCTGGGATCGGGCTCGTGCCCTACCCTGTTCACAGCCACTACGGGCAGACCATTGGCCACCGCGTGACCTCGTTGTACCATCTGCCAAGCCTGAAGCTGACGTGCTTGCTCCTCGGGAGTGTCGCTACTCTCGTAGCCAATGGCCGTGGGATAAATGAGAATATCTGCTCCAGCGAGAGCCATAAGGCGTGCTCCCTCGGGGTACCATTGATCCCAACAGACTTGCACACCAAGGCGCCCCACGCTGGTCTCTATCGGATGAAAGCCGAGATCACCGGGTGTGAAATAGAACTTCTCGTAGTAAGCAGGATCATCGGGGATATGGTTCTTCCGATAGGTTCCTGCAATTGTGCCATCGTGCTCCAGGACAACAGCGGTGTTGTGGTACAACCCAGGCGCCCTGCGCTCGAAGAGACTCACTACGAGAACCACTCCGTGGCGCTTGGCGAGAGTGCCAAAGAACTCCGTGGAAGGTCCGGGAATGGGTTCTGCCAAATCGAAATGATCCACACACTCCGTCTGACAGAAATAAGGTGTGTTGTGCAACTCCTGAAGGACGACCAACTGAGCACCTTGCGCTGCCACCTCTGCTATAGAGGCTGCCAGACGCTGCTTGTTCTCCTCGACGTTGGGTGTACAAGATTGTTGGATGAGAGCGGTAAGCATATTATATAATAGGTGAAAGAGTGACGACTGTATCACAGAAAGCGTGCATCACAGGATCATGGCTGACGACCAACGCAGCCACTCCATCCTCGTGGCAAACCTGTTGAAGGACGCGTCCCACTCGTTGCGAACTCTCCTCATCCAGAGCGGATGTAGGTTCATCCAACAATAGGAGAGGCTTGTGCAGAGACAAGGCAGCAGCCAGGAGCAAACGCTGCCGTTGGCCGCCCGAGAGACGGGCCGTATCCAATTCCATCACCTCCTGCTCGAGATGCAAGGATTCCATGAAAGAGGCTAACGAGCGCGCACCCTCAAGTCCCACATTATGTTCCAGGGAGTGCGTGAGTTGGACGAGATCTTTTCCTTTTGGAGCCAGAGGGAGCAGCTCTTGCGGCACATAGGAAGTCTCACGGCGAATGGCATCAACATGTGCCGAATCCTGCAGTTTTCCGCATACCTCTATCTCTCCTGATGTGAGGGGCAGAAAGCCCAGCACAGCCCGGAGCAAGGAAGTCTTGCCACACCCACTCTCGCCAGACAGCCCCACCAATTGGCCGGAAGCCACATGGAGGTTCAGGTCGTGGAACAGTACATGGTCGCCGAATGCGAGCGAAGCGGAGCGGATAAGAAGCATGGAATCAGTTGGCTGCCGTAAATTCCTCCAAGAAACGGACGTCGTTCTCGGAGAACAGGCGGAGGTCCTTCACCTGATATTTCAGATTTGCAATGCGCTCGACACCCATGCCAAATGCATAACCCGTGTACTGAGTGCTGTCGATGCCATTAGCTTCGAGAACGGCAGGATCTACCATACCGCAACCGAGGATCTCCAGCCAACCAGCCCCCTTGCACATGGCGCATCCCTTGCCGCCACAGATGGTGCAACTCACATCCATCTCAGCAGAAGGCTCCGTGAAGGGGAAGTAGCTCGGGCGCAGACGAATCTTCGTTTCAGGGCCAAACATCTCCTGAGCAAAGAGCAAGAGCACTTGCTTCAGATCTTTGAAGCTGACCTGCTTGTCGATATACAGTCCTTCCACCTGATGGAAGAAGCAGTGGGCACGGGCGCTCACAGCCTCGTTGCGGTAAACTCGTCCAGGGCAGATGACGCGGATGGGAGGTTGCTGACGCTCCATCACACGGGCCTGCACCGAAGAGGTGTGGCTGCGAAGGATGATATCAGGATGAGCCTCCACGAAGAAGGTGTCCTGCATATCGCGAGCAGGATGATCATCGGCGAAGTTCATGGAACTATATACATGCCAGTCATCCTCAACTTCGGGTCCTTCGGCAAGGGTGAAGCCCAGTCGGGAGAAGATGTCAACAATCTCGTTTTTCACGATTGTAAGAGGGTGACGGGTTCCGAGGGATATAGGATAAGGAGTGCGCGTGAGGTCTACATCATCTGCCACCGTGTCCTGTGCGGCAGCGGCGGACTTCAGCTCGTTGATGCGCTCCGTGGCGCTGGTCTTGAGTTCGTTGATACGTTTGCCGAGTTCTTTCTTCATCTCGGCCGGCACAGAACGAAAATCTTCCATCAGACGACTTATCTCGCCCTTCTTGCTCAAATAGCGAATGCGAAGGGCTTCTGCCTCTTCGGGACTACTGGCTGTGAGTTTGTTGATTTCGTCGAGTAATTGCTCTATTCTTTCAATCATTTTTATATAGTTTTGCTGAAAATTCTCCAAAAACGCTGCAAATATAGTGATTTCTTGTCAATAAATAATCGATGAATGGAAATAAATAGCTAATTTTGCATGATTTTATCAAAAAGGAAAGAAAAAGCAACGCAAAAATGAAATGGAAATGGTTCCAATGGATCATTTTGTCCGGTCTGTTGTCAGCAGCCTGCTCACAACCGAAAAATGATTCTCAAACCGACACTTCCACCGAGTCGGAATCTTACGAAGAGACCTTAGAGGACTCTCTGCTGTCGCAGGCAGACACCTTGTTGCTAGACCAAGATCTAGCCGACGAACCTTTGCAGGAGATTTCACCCGAAAACTTCGATGATTTTCTTTTCCTTTTTGACAACAGCAATCGTTATCAACGCCACCACGTTCAGTTTCCGCTGAAAGTGACAGACGCCGACGGCACCACCCACACCCTTGCCCGCAGAGACTGGAAGCCCCGCTCGATGTCGTTGGGACAGGATTTCTGCACCGTGCTCTGGAACGGGCGCAGCCAGATGTCCCTTGCTCAGGACTCCATACAGCAACGTGCTGTCGTCCAGCATATATACCTCCACAGCCGCATCGTCGAGAACTTCCAGTTCCTGCGCGACAGCATAGATGGTCAATGGACACTCTCGTCTGTCCGCAGCACATCTTTTGACCATCTGCCTCAGCGCACCTTTCTGGACTTCTACCGCGACTTTGCCACCGACAGCGTATTCCAGCGCCACCACATTCAGTCTCCCCTGCGCTTCACGATTGCCAGCGAGGACGCAGAAGACAGGGTGGAAGGAACAATAGACATAGACCAATGGTTTGAGTTTGCACCAGAATTGCCTAAGGCGGTGCTCGTCAACATTGACTACGGTCAGCGATTCCCCAACCCCAACCGAATGATTCTGCAGATGAGAGGCTTCAGCGATGGAATGCAAAATCTCTTTGTCTTCCAGAAGGAAACAGCGGGACGCTGGCGACTGACTGAATTCGAAAACTAAAACAACTTACGCAAGAAGTAAAAAACAACTTACGCAAGAAGTAAAATGAACTTACGCAAGAAGTAAAACAAAATTCTGCTAGAAGTAAAACGAACTTCTGCTAGAACTAATAGCAACTTCTTCAAGGACTCAAAGCACTTTCTGCGAGAACTTAAACACCTATATAAAACTATGATTATACGTGAGGACTGTTCGCTCTTGGGGCACAACACTTTCGGCATTGCTGCCAAGGCCCGCCACTTGGTGGAATACCAATCCATCCAGGAACTGCAGGATTTCATCCATGGACGTGCTGAGCAATCAGACAACAGTCCTCTGCTTCATATCGGAGGAGGCTCCAATCTCTTGTTCCTCAACGACTACGAGGGAACGATCCTCCACAGCCTCATCAACGACATCAACATCAAAGAGGAAGACGAGGAAACGTTGGTAGTGAGCGTTGGGGCTGGTGTTGTATGGGACAATTGGGTGGATTATTCCATCGTTCATGGATGGACGGGACTGGAGAACCTCTCGCTCATTCCTGGCGAAGTGGGAGCCAGCGCGGTGCAGAATATAGGAGCCTACGGTAGCGAGGCAAAGGATTTCATCAAGGAGGTGGAAACTGTTGACCTGCAGACCGGAGAGCTCCGGATGTTCACCAATGCCGAATGCCAGTACGCCTACCGCCACAGTATCTTCAAGTCCGAACTGCGCGGCCGCTATGCCGTGACCCACGTCCTCTACCGCCTCAACCGTCGGTTCCGTCCGAACCTGAACTATGGTGCTCTCCGCTCCGCCTTGGCCGAGAAAGGAATCAACGAAGAACAGCTTACTCCCGCCATATTAAGAAGAATAATCATCGATATTCGAGAGAACAAACTTCCCGACCCGAAAGTTCTCGGCAACGCCGGCAGTTTCTTCACCAATCCCATTGTGGAGCGCTCCACCTACGAACGTATCGCCCGTGACTACCCATCGGTTCCTCACTACGAAGTAGACACCAATCATGTGAAGATTCCCGCCGGATGGATGATTGAACAATGTGGCTGGAAGGGTAAGGCGCTGGGACCCGCTGCCGTCTATGAGCGCCAGGCGCTGGTGCTCGTAAATCTGGGCGGTGCCACGGGGCACGACATCGAAGCTCTCTGCAAGGCCATTCAAGCAGACGTACGCAAGCGCTTCCAGATTGATATTGTCCCCGAGGTGAATTTCATCTGAACAAAAAAACAATTACCATTTACTATTTACCATTTACCAATTACATTTTCTATATTCTGTTTACACACGACGGGTAATTCATCCTCTGCAATATAGTATTTACCAATTATTTTCTCCATATATTGTTTACCGACTACCATTTAGATCACCATTTATCAAGGGGCAATTACCTTTCATCAAAGGGCAATTACCATTTATCATAGACCGTTTATCGACCTATTACTATTAACCAAAGGGCTGTTGTTCACCAAAGGCCAATTATTACCAAAGAGCAGTTACGCCTCCGATTGTAGGGTGAGGCGTGTGAAGGCTTTCGTGGTTGGGTGCTCTCGGTGCATACTAATGCAATGCAGAGAGCAGGAAACGGGGATTGCAGCGGAGGTAGATACCGAATGAGAAATTATTGACAAAACTCGAAGGAGAGCTACTCCCGTCGGCATACGTCAAGCGACCTGCCGACAGCGGATAGGCGTCCACTTTAACTCCCAGTTGATAGTTTTCTGCAAATGAATGGTGCCACTCCGCCCCCACATGTGGTGTCAACAGGCGTGAGACGCGAGCACCACTCACTTTCTGAGAGAGTGTTGAATAAAATGGTGCGCCGTAGAGCGACACGAAGTCACGAGTAGCAAAAAGACTCGCAGAGGCGTGAAAGTCTTTTACAATATCAGCACGCAGAGAGAGAGAACCACCCATTCCCTTATCAAAAGGCCAGAGATGTCCGCTCTGCTGCCAACAACCAAGCAAAGCCGCCTCTGCTTCGAGGCTACGAACAATTCGACCTCCCGTCTGCCACCTAAGGCCAAGTCCGACGCCTGCATTCACTATGGTCTGAACGCCCATCGTCGTGGTGTCTTGTTCGCCTCCACGATGTTGAACGAGGATATCAATGGGTACATACCAACTTAAGCTCCTATCTGAGGCAGAAAGATGTATACGTTGGTCGAACCCCACCGTGAATGCCTCCTGATGGGTGTCCTCCTCGAAGATATAACTCTGCCAATTCATCCATGCGTCCAGTCGCCAACGCGACAGTTCCGTGATAATCTGGAATCCCATCTCTGGGTCCTGAGTGAGATTCACCTCCGGGTTCATCAGAGGTTCCATAGTCCCGTGATTAGCTCCACCATAGATATTTCCGAGCACAAACGTCACTTTCCCCAGTTCCGCCTGTGCTCTGAAAAATGGCAACAGATGAGCACCGCTCTGATACTGATGTCCTTTCCATCGGCCTATATCATGGTAGGCGTAGCATGGGTACTTGTTCGCCCCATCGAAGATAAGTGCGTGCACTCCCGCTTCCAGACGGATGGAGCTCATGGGCTGGTAGGTCAGTTTAGGTTGTAACCACAGGCCCGGAAGGGAATAGCCGTTGGTAAGTTCGCCTTTATATTCATTATCCTTGAAGAACGAGAGATTGTCGAGCTCGAAATAGAGCGAACGGTTCTCATCGGGCTCCAGATGATGGAAAGTGGCAGTCATTATCTCATGCAACGGTTGCCCCTGGATAGTGGTTGCCAGACAGACAAAAAGAGCAAAGAAGAAACGTTTTTGCATATATAATAAAGGAAAGTCTGTGCAAAAGTAAGAAATGTTTTCGGACAAACGCCACTTTCTTCCCGAAAACTTTGTCTGCATCAGGAAAATATAATAACTTTGCACAGAAAAGGAATACAAACATGACTAAAAAAGAACGCTATGCAGCTGTAGTTGCCTATTTCGAGAAAGCCATGCCCGTGGCCGAAACCGAATTGCACTACGCCTCCGACTTTCAGCTCCTTGTAGCCGTCATCCTCAGCGCACAGTGTACAGACAAACGTGTCAATCTCGTCACTCCGGCTCTTTTTGAAGCCTATCCCACCCCTCAGGCTATGGCCGCTGCCACGGAAGAGGACATCCTTGGATATATCCACAGCGTCAGTTACCCTAATTCCAAGGCCCGTCACCTCCTGGCCACAGCCCAGCAGTTGTCAGAGCGCTTCGACGGACAAGTGCCCGGGACACTGGAAGAGCTCACGTCGTTGCCCGGTGTGGGACGGAAAACGGCCAACGTTGTTATGAGTGTCGCCTTCGGACAGGCCCGCATGGCAGTGGACACACATGTCTTCCGAGTGAGCCATCGGATGGGACTGGTCGGTGCGGCCGCCAAGACGCCGCTGGCCGTGGAACTGGAGCTCGTCAAGCACCTGCCAGAAGAGGTCATCCCGAGAGCACACCACTGGCTGATACTCCATGGCAGATATGTCTGCACCGCTCTGAAGCCCCACTGTCTGGAATGTGGATTGCAACGCACATGCGTGTACTTTAATAAAAAGTCTTAATTTCTTTGCATACCTCACAAGAAAGAAGTACTTTTGCACCGACTTTTAAGCAGTCATTCTGCCGATAGCTGATATAACAA
>JAILFY010000211.1 GCA_024697285.1 Bacteroidaceae bacterium | reverse complement strand
CTCGAAAGCGATGTATTTCTCTTCGCTGTACTGGCCAGGAGCATCACCCAGTTCGAAGGTGCCGAGATAATAAGAGTACTCGTCGGCTATGGCGATGAGCTCGTTGTTCACGGCTTCCCATTCGGTGAGGGGCTTGATGGTGTAGAGGTTCAGTTCCGAAACGTGCCAGTAGGTGCGAGAACCGTAGTTGGCACCTGTTTGTGCCATAGAATACAGACGGATGTACTTGTAACCACCAGTAGAGAACGGCTCAGTGGTAACAGTCTCGGTATTGCTTCCGTACGGTGTAAGCAAATACGCCAGTTCTTCGCATTTGTCTTTAGTGGAATAATCTACAAAATCGTTCGTTCCGCAGATGCTCCATTCCGTGGTGTGGTCGTTGCTGGCATTACGGCGAGTGAATCGCAGAACAAGGTCCGTACCTTCTTCTACCCAGTCGGGTATCTCAATCTGGAGGTAGTGGGGACCTGCGGGTACCTGGCGACCTTCAGTGGCTGCCCAGCAGCTGTGCCAGAAAGAGCTAGCGTCGTCATCAATAAGGACGCCATCTGCCAGGTTGCCACCATCGGTATTACCGAGGTCATTCTGGCTAAAGGGGCTGTAGAACTGCGATGCGTCTGTGACAATCGGCTGATCTACATCATAGCCATATGGGAACTGTTCATCCTGAGCAGAAGCGCTCACGCTGATGAATAGCCCAAATAGCGTTGCTAAAAGTAGGTAAATCTTCTTCATACTTTTAAGTTAATTAAAGGGTTAGTAAAAAATAAATCCGGTTGATTTCACGTCTATAAGTAAGTTTTTATGCACTTTTCAAGTGCAAATATATGTGTATTCTTTCAAAAAATAACGCCCTGCGTGTTAAAATTGCAGGGCGTTAAACTTATTTAACAATTTAAATGGTTGTAAGAGAGCCATGAACAGATTATCTTACCATAACCTTTGTGCCGTTTATCAGATAGATTCCACGTCCCAGTTTGCGAAGGTCGTTGATAGTTCCACCTTGCTGCAACAATCTTCCGTCGAGCGAGAAGATGTCTCCTCTGCGGGTGACATTCTTCAGTGCGGTGGTGATACCATCGGGCGTCTCCATGTCGATTACGAAGGTGATGTCGTCAGCGGGTGACAAGGTCTCTTCCGACTCAATGTAAGCGGTGTAGGGCTTGATCGTTCCGCTCATCAGGTTCGTAACCACAAACTGATTGCCCTGGGCAATGATGATGCCAGAGCCGAGATCAATAGTGCTGAAGGTACCTTTCAAGGGTGATTTTGCCTGGACTTCTGCCACGAAGGAGTAGCCGTGGTGGATGGCAATCTCGTCGGTCTCGCCTTCTGCATCATAGTCTTCGGTGTCGCCCAGGACATAGATAAACGGATGTCCGGCTGCCACTTCCTGGATGGGGATGAGGGTTACTTGCTTGTCGGTGACGCTGAGCACATCGTAGCACTGCCCCTCTTCTGCACGGAGGTCCACAGGATAGCATAGGGCGTTGAATTCGCCTTTGGCCACATCCACCGTGAAGGAGGTGCCGTCGTAGTCTGTTTCCACTTCGCCGACCTCGTCGATGTAGAAGCCACTGCCACTTCCAGGAGCACTGGATTCCCAGGTAACAAGGATGTTGTGACTACGCTGAGCGTGCAGGTTGTTCTGATTGTTTCCAGTGAGGCTCTTGGAAGCAATGAGATTTTGACCATAACCTATGGCGCTGACGCTGAAGAGCGAAGGGTGAATGCTGAGTGTGACATGTCCGGAGGTGCCTGCTGCCTTGAGGAAGAGGCCTGTGCCCTTGTTCTGAAGCACATAGGCGCTGTCGCCTACAGCTACAAAACGGAACTGAGAGAGAGCCTTGTCCTCTATATCTTCGTCGCTGTCCAGATACAGGTTGTTACCCAAACGCACAGCCTCAGCTTCAACGCTCTGAACATAGTTCACGCCGTCTACCGTCTCGGAAGTGCCTACGGTGACAAACTTACCCCAGAGAGCTTCGTCGGTCTCTACCTCTTCACTGTTGACAACGGCAGCACCTACATTGAGTCCCCACTCGTTCTCTGTGAACACTTCCTCGGTTCCGAAGTGGATACGGTACCACTTACCTGTTTCCACGGGAATGGCAGCATCCATGATTGCCTGGGCCAGGCTCTGAATGGTCTCTATATACTTCGTGCTCTGGGCAGCGATGTACACTCCCTTCTCGTCATAAGCTTTGGCCTCAGCCACGGTTTTGGTAAGTTCGTCAGCTACGGAAGCATCTTTCCAGTAGCCAGGCTGGTTGCCCACCACGATGCCGCTGGCCAGTCCCTCTACGGAAGCGAGCACCTCGCGCAGAGCGGCGGGATCCACATATTGTGCCACGAAGACGTCGTATGCAGCCTTCAGAGCATCGTAGTCTGCTTGTTCTACCTCAGCGATATCCTTGTCCTTCTGACTCTCGAGCACAGCCTCCAGATTCTTGGAGGCATCGCCCATCAGGGCATACTGAGAGGTGGGGTTGACCATAGCCTCGTAGAGTTGGAACTCACTGACGTGCCCATAGCCGCGACCCGTTGTGGTGCCGTCGATGTAGAAGCGCAGGTACTGATAGCCTTGTGTGTCAAAGAGTTTCGTGGTGATGGTCTCCTTATTATTACCATAAGGTGTTTCCAGGCTGTCCAGCTTCACCCAAGCCTCGTCGGAAGCCTCTGCATCGTTGCTGCCATAAACACCCCATAGGGTGATGTGGTCGTTATTTACAGGTCTGCGGGTGATAGTCAGGCGAACGGGGTTCTCTGTCGGTTCCACAAGAGCCACTTGCAGGTAGTGGGTGTGGTTCTCCACCTCGCCGCCGGACCATGCAGAATGCCAATAGGTGGAAGCATTTCCGTCGAGAAGGTTATCCAGGCTGCCTTCGCTGGTCTCGGTCCAGGGAGAACTGAACTGGCTATTCTCGGTGATGAGTGCTGTGATAATATAGTCTTTAGCCTTCTCCAGAGCAGCGGTGGCATCGGAGTTCAGTTGAGCGTAGGCTTCCTCAAAAGCAGTGCGCTGTTTCACGGGCTCATAAGCTTCGATGATAGCCGCGGCTTCTTCTGCGTCCACGGGCTCCAGAACCCATTCGGAGGCGGCAGGAGTGTCTTCCGAATAATTATAGGTGCTGTTCCATCCCACGAGATATCCGTTCTTGCCAGTGCCTCCTCCGTGACTTCCTTGGTGCAGGTAGAGTCCTTCGGAACCCTCTTGTGTGGAAACACGGATATTGAAATAAGTAACACCATCGGTGGTGCTGACGGGGTCGAAGACCATCAGATTCTCTGAAGCAGCATCCATCGTCACGGCTTTGCTCTTCACAACGTTGTTGAAGCGGCCATCGTGGTACATGTTCTGCATATCCAGGTACCCATCCTTGTTGGTGATTTTCCAGAGAGCCATGGCCTGATCTTCTGTCTCTTCCCCGGGAGTGGCCCAGATAGCTGTGAGAACATTGCCATCTGCCTTGTAACCCATCATGTATTTCACGGTCTCCACGTCGTCGTTCACATAAGTCATACCAGTACGCAGCCGATAGTAACCATCAGCCACATCGTAGGTCATCACCTTTGAGGCCAACACGGCTTCGTAGGTGTCGATGATGTTTTGTGCCATCTGCTTCAAGGCGGCCGTAGCGGCTTCCTCGTCGGTCTCGTCGACCTGTGCTTCGACCCCTGCCTTCAGGGCCTCGTAGAAGGCCGTAACCTCTGCTTCGCCATAGAGACCCGGCTCTGTGCCAATCTTGAAGTAGCTCTCTTCCAGCGTCTCGGCGTAGTAAGCCATATACTGATCAATGACCAACGTCAGTTCGTCCCAGGCAACGTCCAGTGCAGACTTAGCTTGCAGGGTGACATAGAAGTTGCTGGTGCGGGCAAAGGTGGTGGAACCAGAGGTCAGTGTGGCCACATTCATGATGACCATCTCCTCCGTGATATCTGTGACCTCGATGTGCTGCACATCGTCGGTGCCGGTGCTCTCCACAACCTGGTCGCTGTTCAGGGTCACTGCCACACCATTCGTGTTGTCGCAGCTGACATCCATGCTTATAGCGATGATATTCCATCCTGTGCCAGCGATTATCTCATAATCCTCGTTGTCTGTGCTGCCGCCTACGGAATTGAAGAACTTAATGTTCGTTCCGTCCCAGTAGTTCATGTTGTTGGCATTCTTTGCCTGGTGGATGGTGAGGTGCGGATCAGTGGAGGCTGATTCCCACTTCTTAGCCCACGGGCTGTTGGGATTGTTGTTCCAGTCCGTCCAGTCGCCAGACTTGGAATTGACTTGGATGACGACAGGTTCTTCCTGAGCCACTGCAGACGTGACACCCAGAGAGAAGATGGTTATCATCCCCAAAAGAAAGGAGTAAATTTTCTTCATTGATAGTGCGTTATTAATTAATAAAAAAGGTGATATGTCTTTAACGTGATATGCTATTTGTAATAGGGTGATATGCCTTTGAACAGACGTGATATGCCTTTATAATAAGGTGATATGCCTTTAAATAAGCGCAATATGCTTTTGTTGCGCGGCAAAGATAATGGGTTAAATCAGAAAAATAAATGCCTCGCGGACAAAATCCGTGAGGCATTAAATATAATTAACTAAAGTTTCTCTCAGAGGGCCTCCAACATGGAGATAATCTGGTCGCCGAGTTTGCTTTTGCGCTCGATGTGTGCCTGCACTTCTGTGACGAAGGGGTTGGTTTCGAATTCTCCGCGCACTTGTTCGAAGTCCGCTTCAATGGTCCGGCGGCTGGCACCGTCGAAGCCGAAGCCTGTGCGTGCCGAGAGGCTGAACTCCTTCTTGGCGTCGGAGTAGAGCATTTCGTCCAGTTTCACTACACTCTCCTTCCATTGCCGGACAATGGCGATGAGGTCGTCGATGGTGATGCGGTCGTCGGTGAGATGAAAGTATTCCAACATCTTCTCATAGGCCCAGCTCCATTCCAACTCATAGTAGTCAGCGTGCATGGAGCGCAGGGAGGCGTCGAACTCCTCTTGACTGTTGCAGCGTCCTGCCTCCACATCGTTGAGCAGGGCCTTGACCATATCCTTAGGAGCAATGAGACCAGCCAGGTCCACCCATTGTCCGGTGCCCTTGTTGATGGTGGGCTTAATTCCTTCGAGCACGTTCTCCACGCTGGAGCAATCTATCTTCTGCAGGCGCGAGATGAGGCTGTTGCCGAGGAACTTCTCTATACCTATTTTATATAGTGCTTGTCCGCGATGCAGGGAGCTGTTGGAAATCTTTGCGCTCTGATAGGCATAGACGTCGCTGGTGGCACCGCTGAGTTGTTCCAGCTCCGTCAGGATTTGGAGTCCGTGGAACATCTTGTCGATGGTGTAGGGCGAGAGGAGGTTGAAGTTCACGGCGTCGAGTCGTCCTTCCTTGGTGCGGCGGTCGCGGCGAGGCCACTTCTGGGCATCGCGCACAGTGCCCACGCTGCGAAGGTTCACGGCAGGAGCCAGATAGGTCTCGCCGTTCTTCTCGATGAGGTAGGAGAAGGGGAGAAGCGATGTGTCGGGGTGTGAACTGTGGCGTCCCATGACGAGGGAGAAGGCACCGATGCGAGCGGGCCAGAGGATGTAGGAATCTGACGACGTCTTGGCACCACGTTCCATGGCTCCTTGGTGGATGGGGCCCAGTTTGTACATGTGGTTGCTCTGGTTGGAACCCGAACCGGCGTTCATGAAGGAAAACAGACCAGCGATGAGCAGGGTGCTCTTGTGGTGGGTCACGGTGAAGGGACCGGCGAAGATAGCACAAGCCTCGCCATTCTCTTCCTGACAGTTGCAGAAGAAGAGTGAATCGGAGGCGGAGTAGCTGTGACCTAAGGTGCAGGCCTGTCCCACATAGACGCGGGTCAGCGTGGTGCAGTCTTCCACACGCGACCCATCTTGAATGATGAAATCGTCGCAGATGACACCATAGCCCACATGGATGGGAGCCTCTCGACGGCTGTTCAGCGTTCCGTTCTTCAGTCTGCCGGCACCTTCAATCTTAGCGTAGGCACCCACATACAGGTTCTTGATGTAACCGGTGTCCACGATAGTGCTGTGGTGACGGATGGTGCCTCTGTTGCTGGCCTGCTCGGCAGCTCTCTGGGCGGCAAACTGCTTCAGTTTGTCGACCAAGATAGGGCGATGTCTATAGAATGCCTCAAGGTAAGCCTCATGAGCTGTCAGCCGGTCGTGGATGGTCACCTCGCGGCCGCCTGTCTCGTTCAGCACGGCCACTTCCACTCCGTTGCCGAAGCTGGTGGGTCCGTCGCAGATGATGATATCCACGTTCTCGATGAAGCAGTCGTTCTCTATATCGTAGTTAGCGATGTAGTTCTTGATGTTCTCGATGCAACAGTCATCACCGATGGTGACATTGTGCAGTGTGGCATGAAAAATTCCGGAGTGTTTGTGTATGCCTCCAGCCATTTCGAAACTCTTCTGGAATAGTCCCAGCTGGACTTCCCCTGAGAAGCGCGTGCCTCTAATGTATTTCAGGCTCGCTTCGTCGGTGATGAATACGGTGCTCCAGTCTTCAGCCGAACACCCTTGTTCTTGCAGTTTGCTGATCTCTTCAGCCGTTAGATTTCTTGTTTTCTGAGGTTCCATAATGTCGTACTTTAAGGAATTTCGGGCGCAAATGTACATAAAAAGCTACAAAAACGATGCAAATTAATAACTTTTTGTTACTTTTGCAGCCAGAAAACTGTATTTTCCTATGAAGTTAATCCATAAGCCATGGATTTGGTTGGCTCGTTTTCGCAAACGTAAGGGTTATGGTGTGCACTCTCCTAGCGCCTATTCCTTCATTCGTGGGGTTATTTTGGAGGACACGCCCTACTATGCTTATGCTGGTTTGGCTCGTTTGCATCCTTGGTGGGTTCGTTGGGGACATTTCTATCCGATGAAGTGTCGCCGGCTGCTCTTCCGTTTAGCGAACTACGCCTCGCCTCACAGGGCTTTATTGCTTACAGAGGATTCTGTGGCGCGGGCTTATGTGCAAGCGGCAGTGCCTCGTGCCGAGTTGCTCACGCAGCAGTCTGTACTGGCAGGAAGCACGCAGGCTGATTTCATTTTTGTGGATGCAGACCATGAGGCCCTAGCAGGCCGATTAGCCCAAACGATGCCCTCTCATGGGATGCTTGTGGTGGAGGGAATCCGCCGGGATAAGGAGACACTCCGGAAATGGCGAGAGATTCAGCAGTCGCCCCACACAGGTATCACCTTCGACCTCTATGTTTATGGCATTGCTTTTTTCGACACCAGCCACTTCAAGCAGCATTACAAGGTGAATTTCTGAGCCCGCGCTTTCCTTCTCCTTTTTTCGAGGAATCTTGATTCTGTGACTGCGGCGTATGCAGTCGCAGTCCTCTGTGTTTTCGCGGTATCTTGTTTCCGTGCCTGGCTCGTAAACAGTCGTTGTCCTCTGCCTCGCAAGCCGCAATACCGTGCATCGTGCTCAAGAGGTTGCGTTTTGGTCCCAGCTGGTTACGTTTTTGACTCTTACAGGATAAAATGAGGACAAAATGAACTCCGGAGAGGGATTTTTTTTCACTTTGCTGCAGAATCTTTCGGCTAAATGTGTACCTTTGTCCCGTCTTTATATATAATTAAGGTGTACTTCTGTCTCGTCTTTATATATAACAAGGTGTATATTTAATTAAGGTGTAGTATTAATCAAGGTCTATATTTAATTTAAGGTGTAGTATGACCGAACAAGAGAATAAAGCCTTGCGGGAGCGTTTCTCGCCCGAAGGGTCTTTGTTGCGGCGCCAGCAAGAACGTATGCTGGAGATGTTGGTGTGGCTGGATGGTGTCTGCCGCAGACACAACATTGGCTATTGGATGTGTGCCGGCACCCTCTTGGGTGCTGTGCGCCACGGGGGTTTCATCCCCTGGGATGACGATGTGGATCTGGAGTTCCTGCGCTCGGATTACCTGCGATTGTTGGAGGTGCTACCTCAGGAATGCGAAGGCACTAATTATGTCCTCCAGACCCACGAGACAGACCCCGGCTACTTCTACACCTACGCCAAGTTGCGCGACCGCCGCAGCTACCTCGAGGAAACCAATCACTACGACCGTATCTTCCAGTACCGGGGACTATACCTCGATTTGTTCTTTGTCGAGGAGATGCCCTCCGCGCTTCATTGGTTCTCCTGCCGCACCATCGGACACACCTACAAGATTATGCGCAACAAGGAATACAACGAGCAGCAACTCATCCGCAAGACCAGCAAGATCTATGAGCTGAACGTGCGTTATATCTACCCTGTGCTGCGTGCGCTGGCTCGTCTGTTTCCTCAGAAAGTGTTGCACTATGGTCTTGGTATTCCCTACGGCAACACCCGTCGGATTGCGGACCTCTTCCCTCTGACCACCGTAGAGTTCGAGGGCCACGCCATCTCCGCTCCGCGAGACTTCACTGCCTTCCTCACCCATATCTTTGGTGATTTCCGACGCCTGCCGGACCTCGACAGCATACATCTCCACACCACTAAGGTGGAGATTCAGGATTAGCCATTCTACCCCTTCCTCAGCTACTAAGTACTTTCCTTCGCTGCGAAGAAGCGCCGAGTTACCCTTCGCTGCGAAGTTGCGATGCGTTTTCCTTCCATGAGAAGAAGCACCGCGTTTCCCTTCCATGAGAAGAAGCACCTCGTTTTCCTTCCCTGCAAAGCTGCGCCGCATTTTCATACTATCATCCCTTCCGCAGCTGCGCCGCGACTTTATCTTCGCCGATTCCCTCCCCCCCTGAAACAACTTGCGAGCAGAGATTCTCATTTGCTGAGAGGTCTCTGCTCGCAAGTATATGTTACCATTGCTGGTGGTTGGGATACCCGGATTCGAACCAGGAAAAACAGAACCAAAACCTGTTGTGTTACCATTACACCATATCCCAATCCTGAGGCTTTTATTGCTAAAAGCGCCGCAAAGGTAAGTAAAAAAACCTATTTATGTCCTACGAAAAAGGATTTATTTTTGGTTTTAGGGCAAAAAAAGGCTCTTTTTGTCTCTTTTGCCTTATTCTGCTATCAAGAGATAGTAGTTTTTCTTACCTTTCTGCACGAGGAGGTAGCGTCCATCAATGAGGTCAGCAGTGGTGACATTCTGGTCGAAGGCTGTCAGTTTCTCCTTGTTGAGGCTGACGCCGCCACCCTGTGCCATTTTACGCATCTCGCCCTTGCTGGGGAAGCACTGTGTCTCGGTGGCCATGAGGTCGATGGCTTTGATGCCTTCTCCCTCGAGCAGGCTGCGGCTTATGCGGAACTGGGGCACGCCGTCGAAGACATCCAGCAGCGTCTGCTCGTCCAGTGCCATCAGGGCTTCCTTGGTGCTCTTGCCGAAGAGCATCTGGCTGGCCTCTTGCGCGGCCTTGAGGTCCTCCTCGCTGTGTACCATCTTCGTGACCTCCTCGGCCAGGCGGCGTTGCAGCTCTCGGCGTCCGGGGTCCTCGCGGTGGCGAGCGATGAGTTCATCGATCTCATCCTTAGGCAGGGAGGTGAAGATCTTGATGTAGCGCTCGGCATCCTCGTCGGCCACGTTGATCCAGAACTGATAGAAGCGGTAGGGAGATGTGTAGCGGCGGTCCAGCCAGATATTGCCCTGTTCCGTCTTGCCGAACTTGCGGCCGTCGGACTTCGTGATCAGGGGGCAGGTCAGGGCGTAGGCCTCACCACCACCCATGCGGCGGATGAGCTCGGTACCCGTAGTGATGTTGCCCCATTGGTCGCTACCGCCCATCTGCAGCTTGCAGCCCTTGTGGGTGTTCAGGTAGTAGAAGTCATAGGCCTGCAGCAGCTGGTAGGTGAACTCCGTGAAGGAGAGTCCGTCGCGTGCTTCGCCATTGAGTCGCTTCTGCACACTGTCCTTGGCCATCATATAGTTCACGGTGATGTGCTTGCCCACGTCGCGGGTGAAAGCCAGGAAGGAGAAGTCCTTCATCCAGTCGTAGTTGTTCACCAGCTCTGCGCGGTTGGGGGCATCGCTCTCGAAATCCAGGAAGTGGGCCAGCTGTGCCTTGATGCATGCCACGTTGTGTGCCAATGTGGCCTCGTCCAGCAGGTTGCGCTCCTGGCTCTTGCCGCTGGGGTCGCCAATCATGCCCGTGGCACCGCCCACCAGCGCCAGTGGTTTGTGGCCACAACGCTGCAGATGGCGAAGCATCATCACACCACAGAGGTGTCCGATATGAAGACTGTCGGCCGTGGGATCTATGCCGACATAAGCTGTGACTTGTTCCTTTTGGAGGAGTTCCTCCGTGCCGGGCATCATCTGATGGACCATGCCGCGCCAGGTGAGTTCTTCAACGAAGTTCATCGATTCGTAAAACTGTTCTTTTTTAGAGTTGTGTTATAGGATATATATAATAAGGTGTACTTCACACCCCAAAATCGCTGCAAAGGTACGACATTTTTTCCGTTTTATGTCTTTTTAGCATGAAAAACTTGACAGATAGTTGTTTTTTTACCTACCTTTGCGGCCGGTTACTATTGCTTCGCCCTGTGAGAGGGCCATTTTAATGCTCAAAAGGAATGATAAAGAAACTTTTTGTTTTTCTGCTATGTTTCAGCACTCTTATGTCTGCTCGCACTCCTTCCCGCCATCGTGTGAAGGTCGTTGAGCCCGATGCGGTGGTAAATCCTTTGACTATTCAGCAACAGCTCTCTTCCATTCTGGCTCCCGTCAGTCCCTTGGTCCGTGCCAATTTGCTGTCGGGCTGGGGCTCCACTGTGGCCTCGGACCTCATCTCCACAGCCAAGCAACTTGTTGGTTGCCGCTATCGCCGCGGCAGCAGCGGTCCAAAGACGTTCGACTGCTCGGGCTTCACCAGTTTCGTCTATCGCCAGATGGGCATCGAGCTGAAGCGTTCGTCGCAGGAACAGAGCACCATGGGGCAGGAAGTGGGACATATCTCCGAGCTCTTGCCCGGCGACTTGGTGTTCTTCGGCCGCGGCAAGGGAGTGAACCACGTGGGAATTGTCACCAGCGTCGACGGCGAGCGTGGGACGTTCGAGTTCATTCATTCCAGCACCTCCCGCGGAGTACGCATCGACAGCTATCCCGATGCCGACTATTGGAACCATCGTTTTATCAGTGGAAGACGCATACTCGGAGTCCATAAATAGCCGCTTTAAGGCCCATAATGTTATAATTTATGTGGTTATCAGAAAAAAATGAGGCAGAAATTGGTTGTTCTGCGTATTTTTGATTATATTTGCAGCCAAATTGGCGCAAAAAACACTAACTGATTATATTTT
>JAILFY010000205.1 GCA_024697285.1 Bacteroidaceae bacterium | reverse complement strand
GGTCCTCATCACCAGTCCAAACCTGGAACATGTATGGGAACAAGGGGAATGCCATAGCACGGATATCAGAGAGATTACCATACAGTTCACCTCCGATGTGCTGCCCGAGTGTTTGCTTAACAAGAACCAGTTTCATTCCATTCGTCAGATGCTGGAGCGCGCCCGCCTGGGACTCGCCTTTTCTAGTCTCACCATTATGAAGATATATGGGAAATTAGACGAATTGACACATCAGCAACGCGGCTTCCATGCGGTGCTGAGCTTCTTTGAACTGCTTTACGACCTTTCACTGGCCAATGACAGCCGCACCTTATCCAGCTCCTCGTTTGCACACGTCAATGCAAGCAGTGAGAGTAGGCGCGTCAATAAAGTACAGCAGTACATAGCAAGTCATTTCCGCGAAGAAGTGCGTCTTGAACAAGTTGCAGAGTTGGCTGGGATGACACCTGTAGCCTTTTCCCGCTTCTTCCATCAGCGCACAGGCCGCACCTTGTCGGACTATATCATTGAGATTCGCCTGGGCTTTGCTTCACGGATGCTGATAGATACCACAATGACGGCTGCTGAAATATGTTATGACTCTGGCTTCAATACGCTTTCTAATTTCAATCGCCTGTTCCGCAAGCATAAAGGATGTTCGCCTACAGAGTTCCGCGAGAACTTCAACAAGAAGAAAATCATCATTTAGAAGGTCTGTGTCATCAATGGTTAAGAAATAGTCAGCCAATCTTAACAATAGTCCGTATCTTTGCGGTGCATTTTTGATTATCACAAACATCATAGAGCTATGCGAAGCCAAAGAATAATGCTTATCCTGCTGATGCTGTTCCTTATGAGTGGCATTTCAGCACAGGAAACCCGCCAACTGTCGGCTGAGGCTGAGGTGCTGCTGCAGTGCCTGAAAGACATTGAAGGCGTGAAGACGCTCTCCGGCACGATGGCTAACGTCAACTGGAATATCAATGAAGCAAAGTGGGTCTATCAGCATACGGGCCAATGGCCGGCGCTGAATTGTTTCGACTACATCCACCATCCTTTCTCAAAGAAGGGCGGATGGATAGACTATACGAACATTACAGAAGTTTATAATTGGCACCGTCAGGGAGGTGTTGTGGCCATCATGTGGCACTGGAACGTACCAACGAACGACGGCAATGACTATACCTGTACCCCAGGGACGGGGGCGGGAGAGACAAGCTTCGACGTGCGAAAGATATTTGAACCCGAGTCCGATGAGTATAAGCTGATGATGAAGGATTTGGACACAATTATCTCATACCTTAAACTGCTCAAGCAGCGCAAGATTCCCGTGTTGTGGCGTCCCCTGCACGAGGCGGGAGGCCAGTGGTTCTGGTGGGGCATGGATGCCGAGGCTTGCAATGAGCTGTGGCGCGTGATGTATCAGCGCTTTCAGGATGCAGGACTCAACAACCTCATCTGGGTGTGGACCACAGCGGCTGCCTGGAGCAAGCCCTACAGCGACGGCTACAAGTGGTATCCTGGCGACGAGTATGTGGATATCGTTAGCATCGATGTTTATAAAAAGAGCAACGCCTCGACTATCTATCGCACCTGTTACAAATTTCTTAAGGATTCCTCTCCCGACAAGCTGGTGGCACTCACAGAATGCGGCAGCGTGCCGACCATCAGCAAGCAGTGGCAAGCAGGCAGCAAATGGCTTTTCTTCGTTCCCTGGTACGACTACGACCGCACTAAAGACCCCAACAGCGAGGATTTCCAAAGTACCGACCACAGCAACTGTAATGCTGCTTGGTGGACGGAGGCTTTCTCCAACGACTATGTCCTCTCGCGTGAAGACTTCAAACAGGAATTGGAGACAAGTATGAATGCTGTTCGGGCAAATCAAACATTCGTACCATCTGGCAGCTTTGACCTCTTTGGACGCCCGTGGACAGAGGGCCGACGTGGAATCTATATTAAGAATGGTAAGAAATATATAAGGAAATGATAAGAAGACATCTACTTATTGGAGCAGTATTGAGCCTTTTCTTTGGTGGCACAGAGGCACAGACCACGCAAACCATCGCTCCCGCAACCCTGCAGCTCAACTCGATAAGTTCGCACAGCAGAGAAGCGTTGCTCCAGCGCTTGAAAGACCTCAGTATACGCGGCATTATGTTTGGTCATCAGGACGACCCGTTCTACGGCCTTGGCTGGCAGTGGGACCGTGGCCGCTCGGATGTGTTGGCCGTCTGCGGCGACTACCCCGCCGTGATGGGCTTCGAGCTTGGAGGTATTGAGATGGGCGACACCAAGAGTCTGGATAGCGTTCCCTTCGCTCGAATCCGAGAAGAATTGCTGGCACATGTGCGTCGAGGTGGTATCGCTACTATCTCCTGGCATCCGCGCAACCCACTAACGGGTGGTACTGCATGGGACAACAAGGATGCCAACACAGTTCGCAGCATCCTCCCAGGCGGCAGCCAGCATGAGAAGTTCCAACAGTGGATGCAACGCCTCTCTAACTTCCTCCGCTCTCTGAAGGACGAACAAGGCCAGCCTGTACCCGTTATCTTCCGCCCTTGGCACGAAAACAGCGGCGGCTGGTTCTGGTGGGGCAAGGGACTCTGCACGGTCGAGGAATACAAGACACTGTGGAACTGCTTACAGGATAAACTGCTGGCCGACGGCTTGACGAACATCGTATGGAGTTGGAGTCCTAACTTCGGCATGAAAGACGATGACATGGATTCCTATCCAGGCGACGACCGCGTAGATATCATCGGCCTTGACGCCTATCAGCAGTCCAGTGACGAGAATGCTTTCATCAGTACGCTAAATAAAGACCTCACCATGCTCTGCGAGTTTGCCAAGAAAACGGGTCGCCTCGTGGCCCTTACGGAATGTGGCTATCAGAATCTTCCCGACCCAACTTGGTGGACACGCGTGCTGAAGCCACAACTTGAGAAATATCCTCTCTGCTACTTCCTCGTCTGGCGCAACTTCAACAGCAAACATTACTTTGCTCCTGCACCATCGACCAAAGATGCTCCCGACTTTCGCAAGATGGTCGAGGATGGGAGGATTCTAATGCTTAAAGACATCAAGTAGATTTTCTATTGAAAATTGAACATTGAAAATTGAACATTGACTAAAAATATGAAAAGGTTAATTCTGCTTCTGCTCCCATTCATGGGGACATTGAGCGTCGCTGCATGGAGTGGCGACGTGAGCATAGAGACTCCGAACACCATGCTTGTTCTGCACGCCCGAGAGGGGCAAGACCTCCGTATGGCCTACTATGGCCCGCGTGTTACCTGTTTGCAGGAGCTGTGCGATGCTGGTGCCGACCTCAACTCGTCTGCCTTGCCTGCCTTTGGTACGGTGGATATGGTACAGCTGCCAGCCCTGCAGCTGCTTCATGCCGACGGGGATTTGAACCTGGAGTTGAGAGTAGAGGATTATGAGGTAAAGGCAGAGCCTGCTTCAAAGACGCATATCTTCACGATGCAGGACAAGTTGCAGCCCGTCACGGTTAAGGTCTTCTACAAGGCATACAATCGTGTGGATATCATCGAGACGTGGACGGAAATAGAGAACGCAGAAAAGAAGGCCATCTCCCTAAAGCGTTATGATTCGGGACATCTCGTATTGCGTCAGGGTGATGTGTGGATTACGCACGTGCACGGCAACTGGGCAGCAGAGACGGAACCGACATCTGAACCGCTAACGGGCGGCGTGAAAACCATCCGCAATACCGACGGAACGCGAAACGCTCATCTCGATGCGCCCGAGGTTATGGTCTCTCTTGACGGACGGCCACAGGAGAATAGCGGTCGCGTCATAGGTGCTGCCCTATGCTGGAGCGGAAATTTCGAACTCCGCTTCAATACCATTTCACATAAGGAGCACCACTTCTATGCCGGCATCGACCCTCAATCCAGCGAATACATCCTCGACCCGAAACAGAAGTTCGAGACACCGCATCTCGCTCTCACCTTCTCTGGTGAAGGCTTGAGCGGAGCCAGCCGTAACTTCCACCGCTGGGCACGCACCGAGGGAATGCTGCACCGAGGGATGAATACGGGCGACATCCTACTCAACTCGTGGGAAGGCCTCTATTTCGACATCGACGAGGCCCGCATGATTGCCATGATGGACGACATCAGCAAGTTCGGCGGTGAACTGTTTGTGATGGACGACGGATGGTTTGGCGACAAATATCCTCGCAAGGACGACACCTCCAGTCTGGGCGATTGGGTCGTAGATAAGAACAAGCTGCCCGGTGGACTCGGTGTACTTACAAAGGCAGCCCGTGAACGGGGCATCAAGTTCGGCATTTGGATAGAGCCGGAGATGGTGAACACCAAAAGCGAACTCTATGAGCGTCATCCAGAATGGGTTTTGCAGACAAAAGGACGAGAACTGAAACTGGGACGCGGCGGCACGCAGTTGGTGCTCGATATGACTAATCCACTGGTGCAGGACTTCGTGTTCAAGATTGTTGATGACCTGCTTACCCAAAATCCGGAGATAGCATACATCAAGTGGGATGCTAATGCCTCCATCCAGAACTTCGGCTCGCTCTATCTGCCCAAGGACCGTCAGCAGAACCTCTACGTCGATTACCACCTTGGCTTGCTCAAGACGCTTCAGCGCATTCGTGCCAAGTACCCCGACATCGTGATTCAGGATTGTGCCTCTGGTGGCGGTCGCGCCAACTACGGCTTGCTGCCTTACTTCGACGAGTTCTGGACTTCCGATAACACCGATGCCCTGCAGCGCGTCTTCATCCAGTGGGGCACTTCGCTCTTCTTCCCTGCCAATGCAATGGCTTGTCACATCAATCATTGCCCGTATTGGAACACAGGCGGCAGGGTCATTCCCATCAAGTTCCGCTGCGATGTTGCTATGTCCGGGCGTCTGGGTATCGAACTGCAGCCCAAGGATATGACCGATGAGGAACGTCAGCAGACATCCACCTGTATGGCCGACTACAAACAGTTGCGCCCAGTCGTTCAGACAGGTAACCTCTATCGCCTCATCTCACCCTATGACCGCAAGGGCGTTTCCTCGCTGATGTATGTCGATGATGCCTGTCACCAAGGGATTCTTTTCGTGTATAAGATTGACAACTACTACGACCAGCCGCTTCCTCGCATCCGATTGGCCGGACTCAATCCCGATGCCACATACACCCTGACGGAGAAGAACGTCCGCGTAGGCCAGAAACCCTGTT
>JAILFY010000135.1 GCA_024697285.1 Bacteroidaceae bacterium | reverse complement strand
TTGCCGCTTCGCCTCTGGTAGTGCTGTCCTTGAACCATGCGGCGATGGAAATCATCCTCGGCTTTCATTATCTTGAAGACCTTGCAGGCGGGGACTATTTCCACGAAACGCTTGTAGTAGGTCTGCTCTATCTCGTTCGTTTCCAACTGCAGTTTCTTTATCTGCGCGATATTATAGGAGCAAGCGGCATCGTCCAGGTTCTCTTGATTCATCAGTTGGCGTATCTGCATGCCAATGCAGCGCTGCTTCTCCTTCATCTCCTCGTAGAGCGGGAAGAAAACTTTAGCTTCCTCGGGCGTCAGTCCGGACTGCCGGGTGAGCTCAGCCTCCATGTGCCGCTGGAACAATTGGGGGTCAAAGCGAGGCTTCCCCTTCTCTTGTGTCTGTGCCCAGGCTACGAGTGCAAAAAGCGCTGCGAAAGCGGTAAGTATATATCTTTTCATCTTCATTTCTTTTTGTCTGTTTCTCTTGGGTGAAAAATGCAACCTTAGTAAGCCACGGTCAAGTAGTAAGCAATTTGCTGGTTGTCCAGTTGCTCGTAGTCGAGGATGTCGTTTATCGCCTCGTCTGTGAGTTCAAAGGTCTGTGAGTCTGCCTGTGAAGCCATGATCTGCTCGGAATGGTGCTTGGGTGTGTGGTTCATGTAGTGCCATGCACCTCCTATCCCTACAGCAGCCACGGCGGCAATGGCGGCATATCGCATGACCTTCTTCCACAGTGGAAGGCTTACGACCTGGGTGTTCTGCTCAGCCACAGGGGAAATATTCCCTTGAGCTGCCAGCCGCGTCATCATCTTCTCGGTGAATCCCTCGAAATATCCCTCGGGCACCGTGAAGGGACGTCGTCCCGAATCATGCTCTCTGATAATTTTTTCTTCCTGTAACATTTTGTTTTTTTCTTTATTCACTTATAAGACCTTTCTTGTCGTCAAAGGTTTAATCGTGGGCATGGAAAAAATCGGAAATCTTTTTCACGGCATGATGATAGGAGGCTTTCAGAGCGCCCACGCTGGTTCCCAGCAGCTCGCTAATGTCCTCGTATTTCATCTCGTCGAAGTACTTCATATTGAATACCTGTCGCTGGCGGGCCGGCAGGGCAGCCACGGCCTCCTGGAGTAGGCGTTCCGTCTCGTCGCCGTCGAAGTAGGGGTCGCTCTCCAGCCGCGCAGACACCCCTGCGGCACCCTCGTCGTCCAGGCTCACCTGCTGACGGTTGCGCTCCAGGAAGTTCAGCGTCTCATTGTTGGCAATGCGGAAGAGCCATGTGCCGAGCTGAGCGTCGCCGCGGAAATTCTCTATCCCCATCCAGGCCTTCACGAACGTGTTCTGCAGCACGTCGTCTGCATCTTCGTGGGCGAAGACCATACGACGTATCTGCCAGTAGAGTGGCTCCTTGAAGTGGTCCACCAGCTGCGCGAAAGCATGTTCACGTGTATGCTCGTCGTGCAGCTGTTCTACTATTTGTTTCTCGTTCCAGTTCATCTGGGCGTCGACAGATATCTTTTACTATTAGTTGCAACTCTCTTGGCTGAAAAAATATATGAAGGGCCGCTGACCGCTCTCTTTACCTTATATATATAGATGGCTCCGGCGGCTCTCTTTTTTCGTGAAAGGGCGAACCTCTTTCGATTATCCAGCGGCTCTCTCCTCGTCGGGAAGTGGTCCTCTTTCGATTATCCGGCGGTCCTATTTCATTTTTCGGCCGCAAATATACAAATATTTCAGCAAAAAGCAGTAACTTTGCGCGCGTTTTTCAAGACAAAACGTAATTTTCAGTACAAAACCGAGGAATCAGTAATCCTTTTTTCACGTCAACAAATAAAAACATGCAAGGCTTTCAGACCATTCTCTTGTTGCTCACGAGCAACATCTTCATGACCCTGGCTTGGTATGGTCATCTTCGTCTTCAGCAATCCGGCATCAGCAGCCATTGGCCTCTCATCGCCGTTATCGTCTTCTCGTGGAGCATCGCTTTCATCGAGTACTGCTTTGCGGTGCCAGCCAATCGCATCGGTTTCTCCGGCAACGGAGGTCCCTTCTCTCTCCTGCAGCTGAAGGTTCTTCAGGAGGTTATCTCCCTTGTGGTCTTCACGCTGGTGGCCGGTTTCCTCTTCCAGGGGCAGGGGCTCCACTGGAATCACCTGGCCGCCTTCGTCTGCCTGGTGCTGGCCGTTTATTTCGCCTTCAAGTAGGCATTGCAATCGCGTCCTGCAGAAAGAATCCGCAGGACGCGACCATTCTGATATCAGGTAGAAAAAAGGGTTGATCGGGAAGCAGTTTTTTCTTCAGACGAGCTCCGACAACGCACTCTCGTCGATGCTCTTCAGCCCATTCTTCTGGATTACTTCTGCTGCCAGCTCATTGTTGTCGGTGCGGAAGATGAGAATGCCCTTGCCGTTGAGCAGGAAGGAGTACATGTAGGTGATGCTGATGTTCGAGAGGCTGAAGATCTTCACGGCGTCGGCAGCGCGCCCCGGCTCGTTGTCCAGTTCCAGGGCAAAGACGTCGCTGAGTGCCACTGCCACTCCGGCCTTCTTCAGCTCCTCGCAAGCGCGCATGGGCTCGCTGCAGATGAGTCGGTAGATGCCATATTCGGCGGTGTCGGCGATGGTGGATGCAACAATCTGAATACCTGTCTGTTTCAGGACGTCCAGCACCTTGATGAGAGTGCCCGAACGGTTCTCGATGAAAATGGATAATTGATGGATTGTCATATTTCTAAGCTTTAAAGTTTTTTTATTGATAGACTTTTCTCTTGTCGACGTGATGGGCCTTGTTTCTTGCGGGCGGCCTATTGATAGACTTTTCTCTTGTCTACGACTCGCACGGCCTTGCCTTCGCTCACGGGCAGCGTGCCCTGTGGCACCAGTCGCACGTTGGGAGTGAGCAGGATCTCGTCCTTGAGTCGGCGTTTGATCTCGCGCTCCAGCGTCTGCAGCTGCTTGTAGTCGTCGGTGGGGTTGGCCAGCTCCACTTCCACGGTCATGTGGTCGTTGTCCTCCTCGGTGGTGAGGGTGATGAGGTAGTTGTTGCCCAGCTCGGGGAATTGCATGAGGATCTTCTCAATCTGAATCGGGAAGATGTTCACTCCGCGGAGCACCATCATATCGTCCGAACGGCCACGCATGCGGTCGAGACGGATGTGGTTGCGGCCGCAGGGGCAGGTGCGTCCCAGCACACGCGTGAGGTCGCGGGTGCGGTAGCGCAGCAGCGGCATGGCTTCGCGGCAGAGGGTGGTGAGCACGAGCTCTCCGATCTCGCCGTCGGGCACGGGCTCCAGGGTCTCGGGGTCCACGATCTCCACGATATAGTAGTCTTCCCAGAAGTGGAGTCCGTTCTGCTCGGGACATTCGAATCCCACGCCAGGACCGCACATCTCGCTCATTCCGAAGCTGTTGTAGGCTTTCACGCCCATCATGTCCTGGATGCGCTGACGCTGCTCCTCGCTGTGGGGTTCCGCTCCTATGGCGAGCACCTTCAGTTTCGTGTCCTTGCGGGGATCTACGCCCTGCTCCTTCATCACCTCGTAGAGACGGGTGACGTAGGAGGGTACGGCGTGGATGGCTGTGGTCCCGAAGTCCTTGATGAACTTTATCTGGCGGAGCGAGTTGCCGGCAGCTGCGGGCACGGTGAGCATCCCCAGTCGTTCCGCGCCGTACTGGAATCCCAGTCCTCCGGTGAACATTCCGTAGCCGCTGGAGTTCTGGAAGACGTCGTCGGGTCGCAGTCCCACCATCCAGAGGTTGCGCGCCACCTGGTTGGCCCACTCGTCCAGGTCCTTCTGGGTGTGGAGGATCACGGTGGGGTTGCCCGTG
>JAILFY010000105.1 GCA_024697285.1 Bacteroidaceae bacterium | reverse complement strand
GGTTCTATAATCATAGGCTCATTATTTAAATATTCTTAACAAAACGCTTCTTGTTTCTCCGGTACATCCTGCCGATTGTCTCGGCATATACCTTGCTGATTCCGTATCTTTCACACCAGTTGTCCACGAACTCCTCGCCGGTTATCGTGCGGCCTTCTATGGCAGCGCGTTTCTTGCAGTTGGCTTCGTGTCGTATCATCTGCGTCCAGTAGAGTTCCCTCACGGCTTCGTCGATATGGTAGGCCACGGTGGATGCGACTTGTACCACAGGGCTCCACCTGCGGTTCAGACCCGACGACCTCACGATGTCGGGGACCTCCACGGGAAGACACTCTTGCAGTATCTTGTCACTAATGCTAAAGTCTTGATTTACAATGTCTGCGGGGAGGTTCTTAGCAGCCCGCAGTATGCGCATAAGCTGGTCACTGAAACTGCGGTCGTTGGTGACCTGGGCCCCTGCGTTGATATGATAGGGGCGGGACAACAGCTCGTCGACGCCTTGTATGGGGCTGATATCTACGAGGGTACTCCCGCCATACTGGACGTCCGTCCCAAAGGTCGCAACTATCCAGGGTATCATGTAGGGGGCGAAGCGAATCCAGCAAACCGAATAAAACTTCTTTTTCGCCATTCTTTTTACGTTATCCTCCACAAAGATAGTTTTTCTTTCTGAAAAAAGCAAATCTGACCTCGTTTATCCTATGAGCATGGGAGCACTCACCATCACGCCCTGCAGCCCGCGTGCCACACTGCCCGTGCCGTAGAACCGCACGCCTATCAGCAACGAATCCAGCGCATCGGTGATATCGGTGCGCTCTCTTGGGTCCACGCCTCCCGCGGCATCTTCGCTCTTCGCCACCAGCTTCTCCCCGCTCTTGTCTTTCTTGATGAGCCCGCCTACCTGCCTCACCTGGCAGTTCTCCATCGCCACGATGAGGTGTTCGTTGCGGTCGGGCTCGGTGTTGATACGCAGGGCGGGTTTCTGCTGAAAGCTCAGCACATCGTTGATAAACTGATACTTCTGATCGTGGCGCATCGGTCGGCCCATCGGCACGGATATAACATTCCACCCCATCCGCGTGAGTTCTTCCACCACCACGTTCTCATACCTCGTCTTGTCGCTTTCCTCCAAGGCGTAGGCAGCTCCTTGTCTTGCCGTACTGTCGAAGTAAATGATTACGTCTGGATTGTAGAGTCGCTGGGGTTTGTAGTAGATGGAGAAATCGCGGCAGAGCTCCCTCAGCTTCCGCTCGTTCTGGGTGAACATGGATTTCAGCACTACCAATGATTCTTGCCCATCGAACACCCTCGCCTGTCCCACCACGAGGCAGTTGATGTTGGCGTTGAAGTCGAAAGCGAGTCTTAGGGGTTCGTCGGGGTCGATGTCGATGTCGAGGGAACAGTCCTTGATGGACCCGGTCATATTCAAGTCTACGGCTTCGTACTCCACTTCTTTCAACTGCTTGCTGCTGTCCATGCACATGCGGTTGTATCGCGCCGTGTACTTCGAGTGTATGAGGTCGCTGACTTGCGCATCGTTGCAGGTGTAGCCGTGTACGTCGGTGTCGAAGTTGCAGTAGTAGCCATCTCTTGCCAACCCCTTGCGCTGCCCCATCACCTGTATGGCAAAGACCAGTGGCGGTAGGTCTCTCTTCATGCGGCGGATGTAATCTAACCCCAATATCTCAGCGTTCATCAACGAAGAGAAACGGAACATCACACTCGCCTGGCAACGTAGCTCATGAAGCCTTCTCTGAAAAGCATCTAACTGCGCCAACTCGGGCATTAGCCCCACCTCTGCTATCATGTCGCAGATGGCTTTGTTGATATCGGTGGTCTGCTTGTCTTCTTCCTTCTCCCATTCGGCTTGCTTCACGGTCAGCGCAGCGTCCGACGTCCAGTACTGCGAGAGGTAGTAGGGGTTGAGCTTTGGGTTCCATCCTACGCCGTAGGCCGGGGTGTCGCGGAAGCTGTCATAACCGCCTCCAAGGGTCTTCAGTCCGCTGGCTTTCGATACGAGTTCACCGCGCAGGGCAGGCAGTATGCTTTCCTGCACCTTGCTCCACTTCATGAAACGCACCTCGTCACCGTCCACCGTACAGAAGTTGTAGGAGTTGCCTGGGGCGGTCATCTCCATGCTGATGCTGTGGTAGGCGAAACCGGTGTAGAAGTGGGTGACGTTCTCCCACGAACGGGGCTTGGTCAGTGGCGTAGGCCATTTGAGTTTCGCAGGGGCTTGTCCGCGGAAGAAATGGATGCCTTCCTTCCATCCCATCTGCTCCAGGCTCTTCAGTACGTTGGGCCATGTCTTCGTCACCAACTGCGCATAGGAACACCCAAGGAAGCCACCCGTGCCTCTCGGGATGCCTTGCACGCAGCGCATGATATGCAGGGCGTGACTGGTGGTCTTACCCGTACCGCGACCGCCTATGGTTTTGGTATCTCTGGCCCCGAAGTTCTGTTCCAACACCTGTGCGGGGTTCAGGTAGGCGAAATGCCTGCCCGTACCATCTACGTCCATCTTCTTGCTCTTGCCTTGGGTCAGTGGCAACAGCCTTCCAATGACGTCCGCATTGTCTCGTTCTTGATTCTCGGTAACTCTCATAATATTATCACTTTGACCTCGCCCCTCCCTCCTTTTGCTTCCTCCCCTGCCTCGTCCCCTGCCTCGGCCGCCGTTCCCGCGCCATTAGGTGCGGGTCCCTTCCTCCCCTGCCTTCTTTCAGCCCTCTTCCCCTTCGCCTTCTCCCTCTGCCTCGCAGGCCCCTTCGCCCAGCTCTTCTTGCAGGGCGGCCTCGGTCATCATCTCTTTCTTCCTGCGCTCGATGAGTGCGCCGTGGTCGTCGATGATACCGCCGTACTTGGCCGCGAGCTGTTTGCGTTGCTCCGCCGTGATCTGCTCGCGTTCGGGGTCTATATCCTTGATGTTGGTGGTGAAGATGGTGGGTAGGAAGGACACTCTGTCCAACGGCCCTGTGGGGTCTTCGGGTCGGTCCAGCCCTGCCACCTTCGTGATGATCTTCGCGGCGGCTTCCATAGGCTTCCAGTCGCCCTGCGCCCTGCCTATCTTCGCCATGTCGTCGGCAAGTCCTCTCACCCGCAACTCGTCCATCTTCCTGCACCCTTGTTCGCTCTGCTCGAGGATGAACTGAAAGACCTTGAGATCTTGCCGGATGGCATATCGGTCCAGGTCGGGCCACAACTCCCGAAGCATGGCCTTGGGGTCGAGGTGACGGTTGGCCACCCACCGATAGTAGAGGTCAAAGGCTCTTACGAGTCGTTTCTTGTTGGGGGCTGTGAGGTCGAGGTCACTGATGGGAACGCCGTTCTCCATGTGGGACATCGCGCACTCCAGCACCCTTGTCATTGTCTGGCTCATGATTGCACATAGTTATTCTGGTCGATGCAGTTGTTTAGCATCTCCACTCGTTCTACATCCATTCTGCACGCATACCACCCATTCTGTTCGGGTCCGTCGCAGTCGAAGGGAATCATGTCGGTCTTCAGACCTCTCAACTCTTCATACTGCTCCTTCATCTGCCGCATGTACTTCACAAACTCCGTGGCGTGTTCCATGGCTTGCTGTTTGGCCTTGCTGGCTGCAACACCATCGGACATCTCCGTATCTACGGCATGCACGAAGAAATAAAGGGTGTGGACATAGGTCACACGTGCCTCGTCCATCGTCCCCGTCAGATTGCTCTCCATCACCACACAGGGCGACAGGGCGTTGGTGGTCTGGGTCACGAAGTCCACAAGTCCTTTCAGCCCGTCGGTGAGGAAGAAGCGTTTATTACCCCTCCTCTCGTCGTGCTGCATGGGCTTGTAGATTCGCGTCCAGTTCTTAACAAAAAGTTCAAAGGTCATTCCTT
>JAILFY010000069.1 GCA_024697285.1 Bacteroidaceae bacterium | reverse complement strand
CCCGTCATTGCGTCTGTGCTCTTCCGTCGACACAACAACGAATAATCACCTTATCTATATGATATCCCGTTTGTCATTCCATTCAGATATGAAACATCTTTCTCTTCCCTTGGCAACACTGCTGCTTGTAGGTGTTCTTCTCCTGCATTCCTGTTCCCAGCGCCCTCGTTCTTCGCATTCGGAGACTTCCTTGGAGACCGACTCTATGGAACTGCGCCATGCTCGAGGTTTCTCCGTGCGTAGCCTGGCAGATGGTATCCGTTTGATTGATGTAGCCGATCCTCAACAAGAGAAAGACCATATGCCCGTCAGTTATCATTTCGCTTTGATACCGAAGACGCTCGATGCCGATTCGGCCCGACAGCAAGTGCCCGAAGGCTACACTCCCGTACGGGTGCCCGTGGAGCGAACAATCGTGATGACTATGCTCCAGCTCTCTAACTTCACCGCGCTAGAGGCCCTGGATGTCGTGCGTGGCATCACCGGGACGAAGAACCTCTTCAACGAGGATGTTCATCGTCGTGTGGCGGACGGGCGTATTGTGAAGATAGGCATGGAAGGAAACTTCGATGCGGAACTCATCCTTGCAGCCAATCCGGAAGTCATCTTCATCTCACCCTTCAAGCGAGGCGGCTACGATGTCATCAAGGAAACCGGCATCACCCTCATCCCCCATCTCGGTTACAAGGAATTGACGCCGTTGGGTCAGGCCGAATGGGTGAAGTTCGTGGGCCTGTTTCTGGGTCGTAAGGAGGAGGCCGACAGTCTCTTCGACGCGATAGAAAGCCGCTATGTCACGTTGCGCCAGCGCGTGCAGGAGACCATGTCCTCTGCAGACACGACCACCTCGGCCTTGCCCACTGTCTTCTCGGGTGAGATGCACGGAGGCAACTGGTATGCGGTAGGTGGCCGGAGCACCTTGGCCCAGCTGTTTCGTGACGCCGGAGCCGACTACGTTATCCACGACGACAACACGGGTGGCGTCAACATCGAATTCGAGCAACTCTATTCCATGGCGGCCGAGGCGGACTACTGGCGCATTCTGAACAGTTATCCGGGCGATTTCTCTTACGAGGCACTCAAGTCCAGCGAGCCGCGCAATGAACTCTTCCGTGCCTTCCGTGAGCGTCGAGTCATCTATTGCAATATGCGGAAGACCCCTTATTATGAACGCTCGCCCATGGAGCCCGATGTCTTGTTGGGCGACCTGGTAGCTATCTTCCACCCCGAGCTGATGCCGTCGGATTATCAACCCACGTTCTATCGTCTCTTGCCATGATACTCGTTTTCGGAGGAACCACTGAAGGGCGTCGCACGGCCAGCGTGCTCGAGGAAGCCGCCAAATCCTACTTCTACTCCACACGCGGAGCCGAACAAGAGGTGGAGCTCCTGCACGGGCGCAGACTCGTGGGAGCCATGGACTGCGAACAGATACTTGCTTTCTCCCGTGAACATGATATCCGCCTGATCATCGATGCCGCTCATCCTTTTGCCACGGAGTTGCATCGCAACCTCATCCGTGTGGCGGCATCCCAACTCCAGATACCTCTGTTGCGCTACGACCGTCAGCCTGCCGCCCCCTCTCCGGCTGTCATCTGGTGCGAGGATTATGCAGATGCCCTGCGGCAGTTGGAACAACGAGGGGTCGGCCGACTGCTCGCCCTGACGGGTGTTCAGACCATCGCCCCTCTGCGCCCGTTCTGGCAGCACCACGACTGTTGGTTCCGCATTCTCGACCGCGAGGACTCCCGTTCCATTGCTCGTGAGGCGGGCTTCCCGCAGGAACGGCTGATTCAGGTTCCTGATGAAACGTTGAGGCCCGAGGCTGCCTCTGCGGCCTCTGCCTCCCTCGCCACCTTGCTCCGGCAGTTGCAACCTCAGGCTATCTTGACCAAGGAGAGTGGTTCGAGTGGTGGTTTCCAACAAAAGGTGACAACGGCTCAGGCTGCTGGCGTGCCGGTTTTCGTCGTTCGTCGTCCCGCCTATCCACCTGCTTGTCCCGAACTGTCTGCCGTGCGTCTCGAGGTCGTTTATGGCCCTCATGGTCTGCGACGTCAGGTGGAACGGTTGGTTCCAGGCTTCTTCTCCTTGCGTACGGGGCTGACCACCGGCACCTGCGCGACGGCTGCCGTCAAGGCCGCACTCCTCTCTCTTCAGGGTGAGGTCTGTGAGTCCGTATGGGTGCAGTTGCCCGATGGCGAGCGTCTCGTTGTCGACGTACAACAAGAGAATCCCGGACGTGCTTCCGTCATAAAAGATTTCAGCGACGACCCCGATGTCACTCGTGGCTGTCGCATTACAGCACAGGTGGAGCTC
>JAILFY010000047.1 GCA_024697285.1 Bacteroidaceae bacterium | reverse complement strand
TGCACGGTGGCGGCTACACCTCCGGCAATGGCCAGGAGCATCCAGGTTACGATGGCCGCAACCTCGCCGATAAGGGCGACGTGGTTGTCGTCACCATCAACCATCGTTTGAATGTCCTCGGCTATCTGGACCTCTCTGCCTTCGGCGAGAAGTATAAGGAGAGCGCTAACCTCGGTATGACAGATATCGTGGCGGCCCTGCGATGGGTGAAGGAGAACATCGCCTACTTCGGCGGTGACCCCGACTGTGTCACCATCTTCGGTCAGTCCGGAGGCGGCGGCAAAGTCTCCACCTTATTATGTATGCCCTCTGCCCAAGGTCTTTTCCACCGCGCTATGATCATGAGCGGTTCGTTCCTCGGCAGTGCTCCCCAGTCCGCCACACGTCAGGTGGGAGAGTTCACCGCCTGGTACCTCGGACTCACCACTGCTACTATCGACAGCATCCAGCGCGTGCCCTACGAGAAACTATTGGAGGCCGCCAACAAGGCCTCCCGCGAGGTGGGGCAGCGCAACCGTAGCCAGCAGAATGGACGCATCCGCCTCGGTTGGGGACCGGTCAACGACGGAACAGTCATGCCCGGAATCTTCGAGAATGGCAGTGAGAGGATATCCAAGGACATCCCCTTGCTCATCGGTTCCACGCTCAATGAGTTCTCCACTCCCAACGTGGATCAGATGGTTCGTCCGGCCGTTATCCAGCAAGCCACCATCCGTTGTCAGGAGGGCGACGCCCCCGTCTATGTCTATCTCTCTGGTTATCAGACGCCCACCCTCGATGGTCGCAACCACGCTTGTCACAACTCCGACATCCCCTTCTTCTTCAATAATGTGTTGAAGAGTGCTCAGATGACGGGAGCCACCAAAGAAGGATTGGCTCTGGGCGACAAGATGAGCAGCGCCCTGATAAACTTCGCCCGTACGGGTAATCCCAATGCCAAGGGTCTGCCCAAGTGGCCCGCCTTCACACCAGAGACCGAAGCAACCATGTACTTCGATGCTCCCAAGTGTCGCATCACCACCAAGGCCAATCCCTGATAGCGATAAAATAACTATAACCAATCATTTACACTTATGAAAAAAACACTTCTATCTCTCCTCTTGGCCCTCTCCCTGCCAAGTATCTTTGGTTTCGGTGGACCGTATATTTACGGCCAATCCTCCTCCTCCCCGCAAGACTTTGTCAAGGGCGCCGACGTGGGCTTCCTCACCGGACAGGAGCGTCATGGAGTGAAGTTCCACGACCGCAACGGCAATGAGCGCGAGTGCCTTGAACTACTGAAGAACGACTACCAGCTGTCAGCCATCCGAATGCGTGTCTGGGTGAATCCCCGAGGTGGCTCGTGCGACAAGAATGAGTTGCTGGCCATGGGTCGTCGTGTGAAGGCTTTGGGAATGGACCTGATGGTTGATTTCCACTATTCCGACTCGTGGGCAGATCCCGCCAAACAACCTATCCCTGCTGCGTGGAAAGACCACGACTACAAACAGATGCTCAAGGACGTGCGCGAGCACACCATCGATGTCCTCTCCCTCCTGAAGAAGAACGGCATCACTCCACGTTGGGTGCAGGTGGGTAACGAGACGGCTAACGGAATGCTCTGGCCCATGGGACATATCGAAAAGAATCCAGCCCAGTATGCTGGTTTCATCCGCGAAGGTTACGATGCAGTGAAGAAGGTGTTCCCCGAGGCCATCGTTATCGTGCACCTCGACCGCGGCCACAAGCAGTCACTCTACGACTGGAATCTCGATATCGTGAAACAGTATGGCGGCAAGTGGGATATGATCGGCATGTCCTTGTATCCTTACTGGGCTATGGAAGGTCATCCGGAAATGAAAGCCGACGACATCATCACCAGTTGCATGGCTAATATCCGCCACGTCAGTCAGAAGTACGACTGCGACGTGATGATTGTGGAGACGGGATATGAAGTGGATATGCGTCACCCCGAGGTGATGGAGGAAGGTCGCAGGCAGTTGGCTCGCGTGATTCGCGAAGCTCGTTCGCTGACCAACGGCCGTTGCCGCGGTGTCTTCTATTGGGAACCGCAATGTATGCCGGGCGGCTACAAGCTCGGGGCTTTCGACAGTAACGCAGCTCCCACAGCCATCATGGACGGATTCATCGAAGGACCGCAGACGCCCGCGGTGCAAAGCAAGATTACCGTAACGGAGAATATCGCCTACCGCACCGACGTGGGTCCCAGCACCGTACTCGACCTGGCTCAGCCCCTCTACGGACCCAAGAAAGACCGTCCGGCCATCCTCATTATTCATGGTGGTGGTTGGAGTGCTGGCTCCAAGAACGATATGGTCTATCGTACTCTGATGATTGATTATGCCATGAAGGGATATGTCGTGGCTAATATGAACTATCGTCTGACGCAGGAGGCTCCCCTGCCTGCTTGCATCGAGGATGTGCGTTGTGCCATCCGGTGGATGAAATCACATGCCGACACGCTGGGCATTGATCCAGCACGCATAGGAACTTACGGACATTCTGCCGGCGGTCACCTCTCGCTGATGGCAGGCGTGGCGGCCCAGAGTACCTCTTTTGATGAGGCCAACGCCCCTTGGAAGGAACAGACCTGCGACGTGGCTTGTGCTGCCGGCGGTGCACCTCCCACGGAGATCGGTAACCCCAATATTCCCTGGGCGCAACATCCCGAGTGGTGGCCCATCGGCTATATCGGCAAGGCCGAGACACCCATCCTCGTGCTGCAAGGCGGTGAAGATCCCGTCGTGCGGCCCAACCTCACGGAAGACTGGGTGAATAAGATGCAAAGGGCTGGTGCCTCGGTGGACTACGTGAAGGTACATGGTCAGCATGGCGTGGCCTTCGACCAACAACTGGAGTTCACCCGTCCCGCTATGGATGCTTTCTTCGCCCGTCACCTCAGACACCCCGATCCCTCGGTGACTATCGACCAAATGAAGGTTCCCGACTACGGCGGCAGCGGGCCTTATAAGGCAGTGGCTGTGCGCGAGAGCTCACTTCCTGACTTCGTGGTTTATCATCCTGTGAACATGGCTCAGGCCGTGGGTAGGGAGCGTACGGCTCTGCCCGTGCTCCTCTTTGCCAACGGCGGTTGCATGGACACGAGCATCGGTTACGAGAACATGCTCGTGGACATCGCTTCCTACGGATATGTCGTGGTAGCTATCGGCGAACTCCAGATGTTCGCTCAGCACGACAAGGATCGCCACACCCCCTCTTCCATGATTGCCAAGGCTCTGGACTGGGTGGAACTGCAGGCCGCCAACCCCTCGTCGGTATATTATAATAAGGTGGACCTCACGAAGATTGCAGCCGCAGGACATTCTTGTGGCGGAGCACAGGTACTGGCCAATGCAGCGGACAAGCGCTTGCAGACCTACCTCATCCTGAATGCAGGAATGGGAACGATGGAGATGGCAGGTGCCACGCCCAAGTCGCTGAAGAACTTGCATGGCCCGATACTGTATCTCGTGGGAGGAACGTCCGACGTGGCCTGGCAGAACGCGCAGATTGACTATAAGGCCATTAAGAAAGTGCCTGTGGTGTTGGCCGACAACACGAAGAGCGGACATGGAGGCACCTACGAACAGCCTAATGGCGGGGCCAACGCGAAGATGGTGCGCGCTTGGCTCGACTGGCGTTTCAAGGGCAAGACCGAGCACGACGCCCTCTTCTTGCGTGGCGACCTTTCGGGCTACGAAGATTGGACCATCCAGCAAAAGAATTTCAAGTAACTCAACTTTCGCAAGCTCAGTTTCGTCGGTTTAAGGTGCAGCCTGCGGCTGCGGTTTAAGGTTTTCACCCGCTGTATGCACCCGCTGTAGGGGCAGGCCCCCGTGCCAGCCCGCACCGCCGACAGGCGGTAAGATAACAGGCGGAAAACGCCTGGCGGAGCAAATGCAGTCCTCTGATTGATTTGTTTCGATTTGTTGGATTTCTCGCCAAAGGCGACTCAAAAAAAATTCTGGGCAAGGCCCAGCTGTCGCCAGTGGGCGACAGTATTAAGGAGTGCCGCTGCGCGGCAGAAATCGTACAAATCTGAACAAATCGAACAAGATAAACGATGCACACGCACAGACGTTCCGCCTGTTATCTTACCGCCTGTCGGCGGTGCGGGCTGGCACGGGGGCCTGCCCCTACAGCGGGTGCATACAGCGGGTGAAAACCTTAAACCGGAGCCGCAGGCTGCACCTTAAACCGACGAAACTGAGCGAAAGTTGAGTCAATTATATGTCTCTAATTAATGGTCATTCGTGTGAAAAATGGTTGCATACAGAGGATGCATTCAACCGGTCCGCCAGGCGATTTCCGTCTACGTTATCCGTCTGCGTTTTCTGTCTGCGTTATCCGTCTGCGTTTTCTGCCTCTGTAGGGGCA
>JAILFY010000024.1 GCA_024697285.1 Bacteroidaceae bacterium | reverse complement strand
GGTGGGCCACGGGTCGCAGCTCCTGCGTGTCGATATAGTCGCTGATGGCGGCTTTCTCCTCGTCGTAGAGGGCGCCACAGTCGATGATGACGGCCTCGAGGGTCTCGTCGCTGACGACATAGCAGTTCTCGCCGAGGGGGTTAACGGGGAAGGTCTTGATAGTGAGCATCTTGTGGAATAGGTGAGGGGTGCGGAGGAGGGCGGTTCAGAGTTGCACGTAGACCACTTTCTTGGTCTGGAAATACTCCTCGGTGAAATAGTCGGAGAGGGAAGTGATGAGCTTCTCGGCACGCACGGCACCGGCCTCGTGTTCGAGCTCGCCGCCCTTGAGGGCGATGAGTCCGTTGGGCAGCGCGTTCTGGCACTGCTGGGAGATGTGGCGGCGGGAGATCTTCACGAGGTCCGCCAGCGGCATCACGGCCCGGCTGACGACATAGTCGAAGCGGGCGGACAGCAGCGAGGGGTCGGCGGGCACTTCGGCAGCACCTTTCTTCAGCTTCTTGGGGTTCGGGGCGTACTTGATCTCCTCGGCACGGGCGTGCTGGGTGGTGACGTTCTGTAGGCCCAGGGCCGTGATAATCTCGTTGCAGACGCGTATCTTCTTGCCGATGGAGTCCACGAGGTGGAACTGCACCTCGGGGAAGTAGATGGCGAGAGGGATGCCCGGAAAGCCGCCACCGGTGCCGAGGTCAAGCACACGGGTGCCGCTGCGGAAGGTGGTGAAGAAGGCGATGGCCAGAGAGTGGAGCACGTGGTGCTCGTAGAGGTTGTCGATGTCCTTGCGGCTGATGACGTTGATCTTCGCGTTCCAGTCGTGGTACAGAGCATCGAGGGCGAGGAAGCGCTGACGTTGCTCCTCGGTGAGGGTGGGGAAATATGTGTCGATAATCATAGGAGTCAGGAGTAGGCACGTGGCCACCGCAGCCAGATGCTGAGCAGGGCACAGAAGCCCATGAGGAAGGGATAATATAAATAAGGTATAATCTCCACGGGCGAGAGGCTGGCGAGGCTGGCAGCCATCAGCAGCTGTGCACCATAGGGCAAGAGGGACTGGGCCAGGCAGGAGAAGGTGTCGAGGAGGCTGGCGCTCTTGCGCGGGTCTATCTGGTAGCGGTCGGCGATCTCCTTGGCGATGGGGCCGATAGTGAGGATGGCCACCGTGTTGTTGGCCGTGCAGACATTGGTGAAGGCCACCAGTCCGCCTATCGTAAGTTCAGCACCTCTGCGGCCGTGGATGCGGCGAGTGAGGCGCTGGATGATGAAGTCGATGCCGCCACCGTAGCGGATAAGTGCCATGAGGCCTCCTGCGAGCATCGTCACGATGATCAGTTCGGCCATTCCCAGAATGCCTTCGCCCATGGACGAGAACCAGCCAAAAAGGTCGTAGCTGCCATAGGAGATGCCTATCACGCCACTGAGCAGAAGGCCCACGACCAGCACCACCATCACATCGAGACCGGCGATGGCTGTGACGAGCACCACCACGTAGGGCAGCACCTTCAGAGCGTCCACAGAGGGAGTGGAAGAAGGTACCTGCAACTGGGTGCCAAGGATGATATAGATGAAAAACACCACGGCAGCCGCTGGAACCACTATCTGGGAGTTGACGCGGAACTTATCGCTCATGCGGCAACCCTGGGTGCGGGTGGCCATAATGGTGGTGTCGCTGATGAAGCTGAGGTTGTCGCCGAAGAAAGCACCGCCCACGACGACGGCTACCACGAAAGGCACGGAAGCTCCCGTGGCCTCGGCGATGCCGGCAGCGATGGGCGTGAGAGCCACCACGGTGCCCACGCTGGTACCGATGCTCAAAGAGATAAAACAAGAAGCAAGAAAAAGGCCTGATAATAGCAAGTTATCTGGAAGAAGTTGAAGCGTGAGGTTAACCGTGGCATCGATGGCACCCATGGCCTTGGCGGAGGCGGCAAATGCACCAGCCAACACGAAGATCCATATCATCAGCATGATGTTGGAGTCCCCCGCGCCCCGGCTGAACAAGGTGATGCGTTCGCGCAGCGGCAGGCCCTGGCAGGTGGCGATGCCATAGATGGAAGTGATGAGGAAGGCCACACTGATGGGCACCTGGTAGAAGTCACCGGCAATGATGCTGGTGACAACATACACCGCCAGGAAGACGATGATAGGACTGAGGGCTAGTATACCTTTCTTCACGGTGCAAAGATACACATTAATTAATTAAAACCACCACCTGGAGAGAACAAAAGTGACATATTTCTTCCACTTTTGCAGTAAAAAGGTGCCCGAGAAGGATAATATTTGGATAATTATACCTATTTTTGCACCCGAAACAATAAAACAATCATCTCATCGTCTCCCCCCAAGACCGAGATGAACAAGCACCAACCTCAACGATATCCCTTCTCCCTGGGGGAGGATGAAAGGGACAGAAGATTTATGGCAAAGATAGTAACCCTTGGCGAGATCATGCTCCGCCTCTCACCCGAAGGCAACGACCGTTTCATCCAGAGTGAGAGTTTTCGTATCATCCCCGGTGGCGGTGAAGCCAACGTAGCCATTTCACTGGCCAACTATGGGCACGAAGCCTACTTCGTGTCGAAACTACCCAAACACGAGATCGGACAGATAGCCCTGAACGCCCTGCGCCGCTATGGCGTGGACACCCGTTTTGTGGCTCGCGGCGGAGACCGCATCGGTCTGTATTACGCCGAGACGGGAGCCTCCATGCGTCCCTCCAAGGTCATCTACGACCGCGCCCACTCAGCCATCGCCGAGGCCCAGCCTTCTGACTTCGACTTCGATGCCATCATGGAAGGCGCCGACTGGTTCCACTGGAGTGGCATCACCCCTGCCATCAGCGATCAAGCAGCCGAACTGACGCGTCTGGCCTGTGAGGCCGCCAAGCGTCATGGCGTGACGGTGAGTGTGGACCTGAACTTCCGCAAGAAGCTGTGGACCAGCGCCAAGGCTATCAGTGTGATGCGCCCCTTGATGCAATATGTAGATGTGTGCATCGGCAACGAAGAAGATGCAGAGCTCTGTCTGGGCTTCAAGCCCGATGCCGACGTGGAAGGTGGTAAGACCGACGCTGCTGGATACGAAGGCATCTTCCGCCAGATGCGCGAGGAGTTCGGTTTCAAATATGTCGTCTCCACGCTGCGCGAGAGTTTCTCCGCCACCCACAACGGCTGGAAGGCACTGATCTTCGACGGCAAGGAGTTTTACCAGAGCAAGCGCTACGATATCGACCCCATCATCGACCGTGTGGGCGGTGGCGACAGCTTCTCTGGCGGTCTGATTCACGGACTGCTGACAAAGGCCACGCAGGGAGAAGCACTGGAGTTCGCCGTGGCTGCCAGCGCCCTGAAGCACACCATCAACGGCGACTTCAACCTCGTCAGCGTGGACGAGGTGGAAGCATTAGCTGGTGGTAATGCTAATGGAAGGGTACAGAGGTAAGAGAAGGACCCCTCCTCACTCCCCCTTTTAGGGGGGGAGGGTGGAATGAACTTGAGTGGTTGCGTGCCGCGGTTTTGCCGCGGCAGTCAGCCCGCCTCCTACCCGCCCTTTACTCCCGCCTCCCTTTTCCTCCCTATATATCCGAAATATCCCATAATCATCTGAAAAATAAATACTATGGCAAGATTTGACAAAATGGCCGTGATGCAGAAGATCGGTCAGACGGGAATGGTACCCGTGTTCTATCATAAAGACGCAGAGGTGGCCAAGAAGGTCATCAAGGCATGCTACGAAGGTGGAGTACGCGCCTTCGAGTTCACTAACCGCGGTGACTTCGCACAAGAGGTGTTTGCTGAGTGTGTGAAGTACGCCGCCAAGGAATGTCCGGAACTGGCGCTGGGTATCGGCTCCGTAGTAGACGCCCCCACCGCCGCCATGTACATCCAGCTGGGTGCCTGCTTCGTAGTAGGCCCGCTGTTCAACCCCGACGTGGCCCCCGTATGCAACCGCAGGCTCGTACCCTACTGTCCCGGTTGCGGCAGCGTCAGCGAGATAGGCAAGGCCCAGGAGTTGGGCTGCGATCTCACGAAACTGTTCCCAGGCGATGTCTATGGTCCGAACATGGTGAAGGGCCTGATGGCTCCCATGCCCTGGTCCAAGATCATGGTCACCGGCGGCGTGGCACCCGAGGCAGAGAACCTGCGCGGATGGTTCAAGGCCGGCGTCTACTGCGTGGGCATGGGCTCCAAGCTCTTCCCCAAGGACAAGGTGGCCGCCGAAGACTGGCAGTACGTGACGGACAAGTGCCGCGAATGCCTGCAGATCATCGCCGAGGTGCGCGGCATGTAAGCCTCGCATCCTGTATACAAGGAGAACATACCGACGGGATTCCGGCCTGTGGACAACGGGCCGGACCCGTTCATATAAAATATGGTACGAATGAAACACAAGTTGAGCTTTTGGGCAGCAGCTATGATGGTCGCTGCCACTTGGTCCTTCCAGTCCTGTGAGTATTTCAAGAAGGGTGGGGGAGGCAGCGACTCCACCGCCGCTGTGGTCGACACCCTGCAGTTCACCACCGTGAGCTACAGCGACACGGTGGTCGTACTCGACGCCACCATCACCCAGGTGATGAAAGTGGCATACCCCGTTGCAGAGGCCAAAGGGGCGTTGGCCGACAGTCTGCGAGCCTTCCTCGTAGAAGAAGTGGTGGCGAACTCCGTGCCATACTATGATCAGGAAAAGGTACCGCAGGCGGTGTCGGAATACCAGCCCGGACAGGAACAAGCGTTCCTGAGTGCCCAGGCAGGAGAAGGGATGACACGCATGGTGGGAGAAGTGCGTTCGATGGCAGAAGAAGGTTTTGCTGCGGGCTACGAGAACGAATACACCATAAGAATGTCCGTACAAACCCCCGACTACCTGACCCTGGAGATAGGACATTATACCTATATGGGAGGTGCCCACGGCGGGTTTGGGTCGGAAGGCGTCACTTTCCGCAAGAGTGATGGCCGCAAGATGGGATGGAACCTCTTTGACCTCAGCAAGAAGCAGCAAATCATTGCACTCATCCGAGAGCAGCTGAAGACTTACTTCGCCTTTGACGAGAACAAGAAACCCATCTCCGACGAGGAACTGCAGGAACAGCTGCAGGTATGGGACGATCCCGATACGCCCGAGAACGAACTCGAATACGGACTGCCCCTGCCCACCACCGCACCTTACGTGACCCGCGACGGCATCGCTTTCGTATATCAACAATATGAGATTGCCGCCTACGCCTGTGGCCTGCCGTCAGGCATCCTCTCGTTCGAGAGCGTTCGCGACGTACTTTCTGACGAAGGCAAGAATCTGTTGGGACTGGAATAGAAGGTAACACACCTTTTTTTATAGTGCCCCCATTCTCACAGCTTTATTCTATAATACTCCCATTCCCGCAGGGTATGGATATTCAGAAAAGAGTACCTTATTATATAGTGCTCCTTCCCTGTTGCTCTTCATCTTCCCTCCAAGTATAACCCCATCGTTCTATTGAATACCCTCCCACTCAAACACAGCTCACTCCCCCTCGCCCCTTGGAGAGGAGGTTGGTGGGTGAGGCTTTTCCTCTGCTCTCCTTTGAAGAGTCGGGTGGTGAGATTTCTTCCCCTCTTCCTCTCGCTCCTGAGTCTGGATGCCTGGGGACAGCGCTGTCTGACTTCGGACGGAGAAGTCTTCGCACATGGGGTCACACGGACTGGCATCGTACCCGAGGCGCTGCGCCAACTGACACAAGGGCGGACTTGGAAAATCACGGAACGACAGCCGCGGCAACGACTCGCCTCAAGGGCGCGCAGGGCTGGAGAGATGGAGGAGGAGACGCTGACGATAGGCCCCCTGCTGCTGTCGGTACGCGATCAGGAAGAACCCTACAACCTGCTCTGTCCCTACTGGACCTATGCCGACAGCACCACGAGCGAGAAACGTTGTCTGAGTGGATGCGTGGCAACGGCCATTGAGCAAGTAATGGCCTACTACCGTTATCCAGAGATGCTGAAGGACACCCTCTTTGGATGGAAGTCCGACAACTACACCATCAGCGATCTGTTGCCCGGTACCCGTTTTGACTGGGACAATTACCTGCTGGACTACCGTGACGGATGGACGGAGACACAAGGACAAGCCATCGCCCTTGTGTCCTTGGCCGCCGGGATGGCTGTTCACATGAACTACGGTCTGAATTCCTCCGGTGCCAACGTGTGGAGGGCCGTGGAGCCCCTGCACCGAGCTTTCGGGTACGGGATGGCAGAATACTACGAACGCATCCTCTATACCCCTTCGCGCTGGCATGCACTGCTGCGCCATGAGCTGGAAGCTGGGCGCCCCATCGTCTATGCCGGACATAATATGGACCTCGGTGGTCACGCCTTCAATATCGACGGAGTGGACGTAGCCGGGTTCTACCACGTCAATTGGGGATATAACGGCAGTTACGACGGATGGTATGACCTGGATTGGCTGAATCCTTTTGAACCGACAGATCACCCCGTAGGCAATTTCGTGGTCGGTTTCTTCTGCAACCAAAGTGCCCTCTTCATGCATCCCTCAGAGGAAGCACAGCCCCTGCAGCAAGATACCCTTGCGCTGGACAGCCTCGGGGTGGTACTGGAAAAGCTGGAGCTGACGAGACAAGCTGATTGTCAGGGTCGTATAGCCGCAGATTTCGAGTTCAAGAACAATGGCAAGGACAGCGTCACCTACACCTATGAAGTCATGACCTACCTGCCTACGGACACCGCCATCTTCTGGCAAGCCGATTACGTGGGGCTGGCCGGACTGACCCTGGCTCCCGGCGAGCGACGGGTGCAGCGCACCTATCTGTCATTCTCCATTCCTGGAGAACGCATTATCGGTATCTCCCACGACGACGTCACCATCCCCTTCTCGCAACCCATAAGCATAACGAGAGGAACCCGGGGACAATTGGAGTGGGGCAACATCACGGTAGAGATGAGTCCGGATGGTAACGAGGCCACTTTCACGGCCACGGTGGCCAACAACGCCACCGATGGTTATGCCTCGGACCTCGTCACCTATTGTCTGTATGCCGACGGACAAGAAGACGAAGACCTGCGCCACTACGAAGTGCTGTCGTTGCCAGCAGGACAGACGACGGACGTCACTATGACCTTCAGAGGGCTCACCCCCGGACAGCACTACACAATGCTGCTGCGCTGTCCCTGGAAGATACAAAGGCAGACAGATTTCACGACACCACTGCCCGTGGGCATCGGTGGAGAACAAACGACGGACAGCACGCCGAAGCACGAGGTGCGATACGACAGCAGCGGACGTGTGGTGGCGCGACGCCATTCCGCTGACATCATCATTCAAGATGGACGTAAATATGTGGGAAGAGGAAACTAACAACAACACCTGGAAAGAAAAGAGCTACTGCTGCAACTGGGTGGAAGCACTCATCGACAAGTACTACTCCGACAACGCCCCGCTGCGCCACATACTTCTAACTCATAGCCAGAGTGTAGCGGCCATGGCGCTGGATATAGTACACCGGCATCCGGAGTTGGGCGCCGACGAGACATTCGTGGGCGAAGCAGCCATGCTGCACGATATCGGAATCTTCAGAACCGATGCACCCGGAATACAATGTTTCGGCACCGAACCATATATCTGCCACGGCCTATTGGGTGCAGAACTCCTGAGAGCCGAAGGATATCCCCGACATGCACGGGTGGCCGAACGACACACCGGAACGGGACTCACCGTGGAGACCATACAACGCCAACAATTGCCCTTGCCCCTGCAGGATTTCTCGCCCGAGACCATAGAAGAACAAATCATCTGCTACGCCGACAAGTTCTTCTCCAAATCCCACCTGGAACGAGTGCGCACCCCGGAACAGGTGCTCCATAGCCTGCAGAAATTCGGGGAAGAAGGCGTGAGACGAGTGGAGACATGGATACAACGTTTTGCCTAAATTACCATAAAACGCAAGCCAAAGCCTAAATAAAACTGAAAATTCTTGTTATCTCCCCTAATTTAGTGTACTTTTGCACACGATTTCAGGGCGACGGACGGTCGCTATGATTTCCCGAAGTGAGCAAAAGAGGTTTCATCATATCCTTGCTGACCTTCATGACAGGTCTTCTATTGACTTCCGTTTCCACCCCTGCGCGAAACGGAAGGTTTATTGTACCCGACGATACTCTTGCTCTTGAACCCATTCCACGGGCTTTACTGGACTCCCTGCGGACCGATTCCACAATGCAAGTGATACAAGAGAACGACACCACTCGATATATCATCGTGGGAGAAGACACCGTATATCTGGGACGCGGCGGTCACACGGGAATAGACACCCTGGAGATCGACAGCAGCAAGCAGAGCAAGAGTGCGCTGGATGCGCCGGTGACCTTCACCACGAAGGACTCCCTCGTCTTCAACTACGAGGACAACCACGTCAATTTCTATGGAAAGGCCAACGTGAAATACCAGAACATGGAGCTGGAGGCCGACCTCATTACGATGAGCGTGGACAGCAGTGTCGTACATGCCCTGGGACGTAAGGACTCGACGGGTTCCATCGTGGTACCGCCCGTGTTCAAACAAGGAAGCGACCAATATGAGCCCGACCAGATAGCCTATAACTTCAAGTCGCGCAAAGCCTTCATCCACAACGTCTTCACCCAGCAAGGTGAAGGCTACATGACTAGCGACGAGAGTAAACGCGACAGCAGTGGCACCATGTTTGTAGCCAAAGCCAAATACACCACCTGCGATGCCCGGCATCCCCACTTCTACCTCGCCCTGACAAGAGCCAAGGTGCGTCCGGGCAAGGATGTCATCTTCGGACCCGCCTACCTCGTGGTGGAAGACGTGCCCCTGCCCCTGGCCATCCCATATGGTTTCTTCCCCTTCTCCGACAAATATTCCAGCGGAATGATCATGCCCACCTTCGGCGATGAGACCAGCCGTGGTTTCTACCTGCGCGACGGCGGATGGTACTTCGCCATCAACGACAAGGTAGACCTCAAGCTCCTGGGAGAACTCTACACGAAAGGTTCCTGGGGACTGAATGCGCAGAGCACCTACCGCAAGCGTTACCGCTACAGTGGCTCGTTCAACGCCGCCTATCAGAACACCGTGGAAGGCGAGAAGAATATGCCCGACTACTCTGTCTCGAAAAGCTTCAAGATACAATGGAACCACCGTCAGGACGCCAAGGCCAACCCCAAGCAGAGCTTCTCGGCCAGCGTGAACTTCGCCACCTCTAGTTTCGAGCGCAACAACCTGACATCGATGTACAACCCACAGAGCTACACGCAGAGCACCCGTACTTCCTCCGTCTCCTACAGCCGCACCTTTGCAGACATCGGTCTTACGGTGGCCACGACGATGAACCTCTCCCAAAACATGCGAGACAGCAGCATCTCCATGACGATGCCCTCGCTGAACATCTCGCTGGCCCGCCTCAACCCCTTTAAGCGCAAAAAGGCCGTAGGCGCCGAACGATGGTACGAGAAGATTGCCATGAGCTACACCGGAACCTTCTCCAACAGCATCTCCACGAAGGAAGACAAACTGATGAAGAGCAACCTCATCAAGGACTGGCGCAACGGCATGAAGCACTCGGTGCCCATCAGCGCCTCCTTCTCCTTATTAAACTATATCAACGTCACGCCCTCGCTGAACTTCCAAGACAGGATGTACTCCTACAAGGTCAACCGTTCGTGGGACGAGTCCGCACAGAAGGAGTTGGCCGACACGGTGTATGGGTTCAACAACGTCTATGACTACAATATGAGTGTCTCGGCCAGCACCAAGCTCTATGGAACGTACACCCCCCTCATCGGCAAGAAGATACAAGCCATCCGACACGTGCTGACACCTACCGTGAGTTTCTCCTACGCCCCCGACTTCGGAGCCTCGCGCTACGGCTACTGGGACTCCTACGTGAAGACGGATGCCAATGGCAATGTGTCCACCGTAAACTACTCCCCCTACCAAGGCGCCATGTATGGAGTGCCGGGACAAGGCAAGACAGGAAGCATATCCATGGACGTTTCCAACAACCTGGAGATGAAAATACGCACGGATGGCGACTCGCTCCGCAAGATAAGCCTCATCGACGAACTGGGTGCAACCATGTCCTATAACATGGCAGCCAAGACCCGTCCTTGGAGTGACCTCAACACCCGGCTGCGTGTGAAACTCGGCAAGAACAAGACCTACTCCTTCAATGCCCAATGGGCCACCTATGCCTATGAGATAGACGAGAATGGCAATGTCTATGTGGGCGACCGCACGGAATACAGCTACGGAAGGTTTGGACGTTTCCAGGGGATGAGCCAGAACTTCTCCTACACTTTCAACAACCAGACACTGAAGAAACTCTTCGGGGGACGAGAAGAAAAGAAAGACCCGGAGCGTGAAGACATGGAGGACGAAGAGGAAGATCTCGACAACGACACGAACCTCGACCCCGACCTCAACAAGGGACGTGCCCCGGCGCAGCAAGGGAAATCTGGGGAACTGGATGAGGACGGTTATCTGGTCTTCTCACTGCCCTGGAACTTCTCTGTCTCTTATGGCGTCTCCATGCGCGAGAACACCAGTGGTACCTTCAACACCAAGACCATGCGCTATCCCTATAAGCTCACCCATACTCTAAATTTCTCCGGTAACCTGGGTATCGCCAGCGGATGGAATATCTCGTGGTCCTCGGGCTATGACTTCAACTACAAGAAACTATCAATGACCACGGCCTCGCTGCAACGCGACCTCCATTGCTTCAATATGTCGTGCAGCGTGGTACTCACGCCTTACACCTCTTTTAACTTCACCTTTGCCTGCAATGCCTCCACCTTGGCCGACGCCCTGAAATGGCGCAAGCAGAGCAGCTACAGCAATCAATTGCAATGGTATTAAAACGAATATAATTCCTATGAAAAAGACACCTCTTTATTTCCTCTTGGCAGCCCTGCTGACTGCCTGCGGAGATGGCAATGAGTCACACTACACGGACATCATCTATCCGTCGGCACGTAATCTGGTGGTCTTTGCGGACCAAACCACAGACAGTCTCGTCTTTGCCTCCACTGATTCGTGGACTCTCACCAGCAGCGACCCCTCCTGGTGTACGTTCGACGAGAGCTACGCCTCTTTCAGCAATCCTTACAACAACACATGGGTGGAACAGAAGGTTGTTTTGAATTTCACCCCCAATACTACGGGGAGCGTTCGCGAGTCCGTGCTGAAAATCGACGGCGGCGAGTCCTCCAATGCTGCCTATATTGCGCAGGTACCTTTCCTCGGCATCGGCAGGCCCACGAGGTATGCCAGTTCCGACTTGAGGACAGATACCATCGTCTCGTTGACGCTGTCCAATAGCGCCTGCAACGACAGCGTCGTGTTTCGAGTATATTCCGACTGGACGCTGGTGGCCACCGACGGTTCGTGGTACAGCTTGTCGAAGACAAGTGGCACGGCAGGTGATGTCATCGTGTACCTGACAGCAACGGAAAACACGAATACCACGGAGCGCAAGGACACCCTTCGACTCACTTCTAATGGAGTGGAAGATTTCATTCCAATCCTGCAGAAAGCAGCGAAGTTGACAGAAGAGTAAACGGGGAGGCTTTATCATCCTTATAATACATATAATTCCTATTTCCCTCATGAAAAGATTTGTATTTATTTTGACGTTGGCAGTAGCTGTTGTTGGCAGGGTATCGGCCAACGAACCAGACTCAGTCTATCTATTCTCCTATAACCCCGACCCCGCGCAAGGCCTGTCCTTTGCCTACTCGGCCGATGGCCGGCTGTGGACAAGTGTGGCTGATGGCATGTCCTTCGTCAAGAGTGACTACAGCGCATGGGGAAGTGAGAAGAAGATGCACCGACCAGTGCTGGCACGGATGTCCGATGGAAGCTGGCAGTTGACTTTCGCCCTCAATGACAAAGCGCCGCAGTATGGTATTACCGCTTCCCCGGACCTCGTACACTGGAAACCCCAGGACTATCCCTTCGTTGAGAGTGCTGCACAGGTGAAGCAGATGTTCGACGAAGCAGAACGCAACTATTTCCAAACAGTAAGCATCGGAGGCAAGGACTACAAAGGATGTATCAACCGCATCAGCTTCAGGGAACTGGAGACGATGAAACTGTTTCAACAAGCGGCCGAACAGCGTAGCCTTCAGCAAGCAGAAAGCCTCGGAGACGATGCTACTCGCTTTGCCTCCCTCAAGGGCAAAGAGCTGAAAGCTACCATACACATCGACACCCAAGCCCCCAAGGCCATAAGCGACAAGCTGATAGGTATCTTCTTCGAGGATATCAACTACAGCGCCGACGGCGGTCTCTATGCGGAACTGCTGCAGAACCGCGACTTCGAATACACCGAAGCCGACAAAGGACGCGAGCGCAACTGGACACCCACCAACTCCTGGAGCGTGGAGGGAGAGGGTATGACCTTTCGGATAGCTACGGACCAACCGCTGCACCCCAATCAGACACACTATGCCCTGCTGGATGTGCAGGCACCAGGAGCCGCGCTGGAGAACGATGGATTCGACGGAATTGTCGTCCGCAAAGGAGAGCGCTATGACGTCAGCCTTTTCGCCCGTCAGCTCACGGGCAAGAGTGCCAAGTGGAAGGTGCAGTTGCGAAGCGGCAAACAGGTTCTCGGAGAAAGCACCCTTGCGGCACCCGGTAAGGACTGGAAACAGGTGAAGGGAGTACTCACCGCCAATGCCGACGCCACCGATGCCACCCTGGCTATCCTGCCTCAGGCTACCGGTCAGGTGGCCCTCGACTTCGTGAGCCTCTTCCCCCAGAATACCTTCAAGGGCCGCAAGAACGGACTGCGCCCCGACCTTGCACAGATGCTGGCAGACCTCCAGCCCCGTTTCATGCGCTTCCCCGGCGGCTGCGTGGCCCACGGCGAAGGTCTCGACAATATGTACCACTGGAAGGAAACCATAGGTCCGCTCTGGAAGCGCAAGCCGCTGCGTAACCTCTGGGGCTACCACCAGACCCGTGGCCTCGGCTACTATGAATTCTTCCAGTTCTGTGAGGACCTCGGCTGCGAGCCCCTGCCCGTAGTGGCTGCTGCCGTATCTTGCCAGAACAGTTCCACTGGTGGAGGAGGACAACAAGGAGGCATCCCCTTCGGACCGGAGTTCGAGCAGTACAAACAAGACCTCCTCGACCTCATCGAATGGGCCAACGGAGATCCCAAGACCTCCAAGTGGGCTCGCCTGCGCGCCGAAGCCGGTCACCCCAAACCTTTCAATCTCAAGTACCTGGGAATAGGTAACGAGGACCTTATCAGCGACACCTTCACCGAACGCTATCTGCCCCTGATTCAGGCCGTGAAGGAACGTTATCCTGAAATCATCGTCTGCGGTACCACCGGTCCTTTCTTCGAGGGCTCGGACTACGAACAAGGGTGGCGACTGGCCAAGGACAATCATATAGATATGGTGGACGAACACTACTATGTGGCCCCCGGTTGGTACATCCACAACCAAGACTTCTACGACCAATACGACCGCAGCGCTTCCAAAGTATACCTTGGTGAATACGCCAGTCATGGCCCAGGTCGCAAATCCACCATACAAACGGCATTGACTTGCGCCATGCATATCTGTAACCTCGAGCGCAACGGCGATGTCGTTGCCATGAGCAGCTACGCCCCCCTCCTGGCCAAGAAAGGGCATACCCAATGGAACCCAGACCTCATCTATTTCGACAATGAGACGATTTATCCCACTGTGGACTATTATGTTCAGCGTATGTGTGGACAATCTCAAGGTGATCAGTACTTGCCCTCCAGAATCGAGATGAAGGAGAAGATGGAGGTCACCCGTCGTCTGGCCGTAAGCACCGTACGCGACAGCAGCACGGGACGCACCTATCTGAAGCTCGTAAACCTGCTGCCCCAGGAAGTGGAGTACTCCCTCGCACTGGGCGACCTCATCGCCGACGGTGTCACAGGACAACTCACCATCCTCTCCAGTACGTGGGACGATCAAGAGGCACGTCCTGCCGAGCCCTGCACCATAGCCCTTCAACCCCAGACCACTCTGACCCTTCCCGCCTATGCCTTTGCCGTTCTCGAGTTCTGAAATACTGCGTCAGCTGGGGCTCGATGCCCTGAACGCTATGCAGGAGGAAACCATTGCAGCTTATCGCAAGCACCGCCAGTTGGTGCTCCTCTCGCCTACGGGCAGTGGCAAGACCCTGGCCTACTTGCTCCCACTGGTGGAGGAGTTGTCGCGCAACGTATCCGACGCCACAGCCAATAGCCCCTCGTCCTCAGACAGCAAGTGGCCACAAGCCTTGGTGCTGGTGCCCTCGCGCGAACTGGCCTCACAAACCGTGGATGTCGTCCGCGCCATGAAATGTGGACTAAGGGCCATGGCCTGCTACGGCGGTCGTCCCGCCATGGACGAACACAGGACAATGCGCGAAGTGCAGCCCCATATCATCGTGGCCACTCCCGGCAGGGCTGCTGACCACCTGCGCAAGGATAACTTCGACGGAGAAGCCGTGACGACACTTATTATAGATGAGTTCGACAAAAGTCTGGAACTGGGATTCCAAGATGAGATGTCGGCAGTGCTACAACTACTGCCTCGTGTGCAACGCCGTTTCCTCCTCTCGGCCACCGACAGCGAACAGATACCTGCTTTTGCAGGAGAAGGGTTCTTCAAGCTGGACTTCACCGACCCGGCAGACGATGTGGCCGAAGCCAACGACCGCCTCACTCTGCACCTTCTTCGCTCACCGGAGAAAGACAAACTGAAGACCTTACGCGACCTCCTTTGTCACCTCGGCGACGAGTCGTCGATGGTCTTCGTCAACTACCGCGAGAGTGTGGAACGAGTGGCTAACTACCTCCGCCAGGAAGGTTTCAGCGTCAGCGCCTTCCACGGAGGCATGGAGCAGCGCGACCGCGAACGTGCCCTCTATCGTTTTGCCGGAGGAGCAGCGCTCACCCTCGTTTCCACCGACCTGGCAGCCCGCGGTCTCGACATCGATGACGTACGGCATATCATTCATTATCACCTGCCCCAGAACGCAGATGCCTTCACCCACCGCAACGGACGCACCGCCCGATGGGACAAAGAAGGAGAGGCGTGGCTCATCCTTGGTCCAGAGGAAGAGACCACTCCCGACTTTGCCTCAGCAACTCCACTGCCATTAAACAGACTCCACACGTCGGCACCTGTTCCCAAGCCGCGCTGGACATCGCTGTATATTGGCAAGGGACGTAAGGATAAAATCAACAAAGTGGATATCGTGGGTTTCCTTTCCAAGATTGGAGGCCTGCAGCGAGAAGAACTGGGACGTGTGGATGTGGGGGACCACTGGGCCTACGCCGCCGTGGCCCGACAACGTGCTGACGAAGTACTTCGCCGCGTGAAGGGAATGAAAATCAAAGGTGTCAAAACACTTATTGAAAAGGCACGTTGACCCTAAGTTCCTCAACAATCGCCCCGATAACGAAAGAAAAAACACTTTTTATTTGGCCGAGTGCCAAAAAAGCAGTATTTTCGCGGCATGAAACCTGTTGGTATGCAGGCAGAAAGAATCTATAAACACATAAACCACATAAACTCATAAATCGTTATGAAAAAGTACAATTTCAATGCCGGTCCTTCCAAACTCCCCCGCGAGGTCATGGAAGCTACAGCTGCAGCATGTCTTGACTTCGAAGGCAGTGGACTCTCACTGATGGAAATGAGCCACCGCGCCAAGAACTTCCAGCCCGTAGTCGACGAGACAGTGGCTCTGTTCAAGGAACTCCTGGACATCCCCGAAGGCTACAGCGTTCTCTTCCTGGGTGGCGGTGCCAGCCTGCAGTTCTGCATGGTCCCCTTCAACCTTCTGGAGCACAAAGCGGCATACCTCAACACAGGTGTCTGGGCAAAGAAAGCCCTCGCAGAAGCCAAACTTTTCGGAGAAACCATAGAGGTTGCCAGCTCGGCAGAGAGCACCTATAGCTATATTCCCAAAGGGTTCACCATTCCTTCTGACGTAGATTATTTCCACATCACCACCAACAACACTATCTATGGTACGGAGATCCGCAAGGAACTCGACAGCCCCGTTCCCATGGTTGCTGATATGAGCTCGGACATCTTCAGCCGTCCCGTTGACGTATCGAAGTACAACATCATCTATGGTGGTGCTCAGAAGAACCTCTCCATGGCAGGCGTCACCTTCGTCATCGTCAAGGACGATTGCCTCGGCAAGGTCAGCCGTCCCATTCCCACCATGCTCGACTACCGCACCCACATCAAGGGCGGTTCCATGTTCAACACACCTCCCACAGTGCCCATCTACTGCGCCCTGCAGACGCTGAAGTGGATCAAGAACGCAGGTGGTGTGAAGGAGATGGAGCGTCGCGCCATCGAGCGTGCCAACATCGTATATGGTGAGATTGACCGCAACAAGCTCTTCCGCGGCACCGTGGCAGAGGAGGATCGTTCTGTCATGAACCTCTGCTTCGTGATGAACGACGAATACAAAGAACTGGAAGCTGACTTCATGCAGTTTGCCACCGAACGTGGCATGGTAGGCATTAAGGGCCACCGCTCCGTAGGCGGTTTCCGCGCCAGCTGCTACAACGCCATGGATCTCGAGGGTGTCAACGCACTCGTGGCTTGCATGAAGGAATTTGAGGCCAAGCACTGATTCTCATAACCATAAAAGCATACTATCGTCATGAAAGTACTTATTGCAACAGAAAAACCTTTCAGCGGAGTGGCTGTGAAGGGAATCAAGGAAGTTTTCGACGCTGCCGGTTATGAGACAGCCCTTCTGGAGAAATACACCGAGAAGGCTCAGTTGCTCGATGCCGTGAAGGACGCCGATGCGCTCATCATCCGTTCGGACAAGGTGGATGCCGAGGTCTTGGACGCTGCCAAACAGCTGAAGATTGTAGTCCGCGCCGGTGCCGGCTACGACAATATCGACCTCGAGGCCGCCACGGCACATAAGGTAGTAGCCATGAACACCCCCGGGCAGAACGCCAACAGCGTGGCCGAACTGGTGTTTGGACTCCTCGTCTTTGCCAAGCGTAATTTCTTCAACGGCACCAGCGGTACCGAACTGAAGGGCAAGCGCCTGGGTATCCTTGCCTTCGGCAACGTGGGTCGCAATGTAGCTCGCATCGCCAAAGGATTCGAGATGGAGGTGCTGGCCTACGATGCCTATTGTCCGGCCGACATCATCGAGGCCGCTGGTGTGAAAGCTGTGGCTTCGCAGGACGAGCTCTTCGAGCAGAGCGACATCGTAAGTCTGCACATCCCTGCTACTGCAGAGACCAAGCAAAGCATCAACAAGGCACTCGTGGCCAAACTGCCTAAAGGCGGCATCCTCGTGAACACAGCTCGCAAAGAGGTCATCAACGAACCCGAGTTGTTGCAGCTCCTGGCAGAGCGCGAGGACTTGAAGTATGTCACAGACATCAAGCCCGATGCCGACGCCGACTTCTCCAAGTTCGAGGGACGCTACTTCAGCACCCCGAAGAAGATGGGAGCACAGACAGCCGAGGCCAATGTTAATGCAGGCATCGCTGCTGCCCATCAGATTGTGGGCTTCCTCGAGAAGGGCATCACCAAATTCCAGGTGAACAAGTAACAAAAACAAAAGAGTTAAAGGACGAAAAAAAATCACCCTTGATTCCATCGTCCTTTAACTCTTTCATTATTTAACTGGCAATACTAAATCATTTACCCGTGGCTACAATCAAACCATTTCGCGGCCTACGTCCGCCCAAAGACCTCGTGGAACAAGTAGAGAGCCGTCCCTACGACGTGCTCGAGAGCGACGAGGCACGTGCCGAGGCCGGCACCAATGAGAAGAGTCTCTACCATATCATCAAACCCGAAATAGACTTCCCGGAAGGCACCAGTGAGTACGACCCACGTGTCTACGAAAAAGCTGCCCAGAACTTCCAGATGTTCCAGGACAAAGGATGGCTTGTGCAGGACAAAGATGAACATTACTATATCTACGCCCAGACCATGAACGGCAAGACCCAGTACGGGTTGGTCATCGGAGCTTACGTAGAGGACTATATGAACGGCGTCATCAAGAAACACGAACTGACACGCAGGGACAAGGAAGAAGACCGCATGAAGCATGTCCGCGTGAACAACGCCAACCTGGAGCCCGTATTCTTCGCCTATCCCGACAACGCGGTCCTCAACGAACTACTCATGCGCTATGCCGCCACGGAGCCTGTTTACGATTTCATCGCACCTATCGATGGATTCCGTCATCAGTTCTGGATTGTGTCTGACCCGAAAGACATACAAACCGTGACTGAGGAATTTGCCAAGATGCCTTCGCTCTATATCGCCGACGGACACCATCGCTCCGCTGCTGCAGCCCTCGTGGGTGCAGAGAAAGCCAAGCAGAACCCCAACCACCGCGGCGACGAGGAGTACAACTACTTCATGGCTGTGGCCTTCCAGGCTTCGCAACTCACCATCCTCGACTACAACCGCGTGCTCAAGGACCTCAACGGCCTCACTTCGGAGCAGTTCCTCGAGGCTGTAGGCAAGAACTTCACGATTGTGGACAAGGGCACGGAGATCTACAAGCCACAGCAGCTCCATGAGTTCTCCCTCTATCTCGATGGCCACTGGTACAGCCTCACCGCCAAGCCCGGCACCTACAACGAGCAGGATCCCATCGGTGTGCTCGACGTAGATATCTCCAGCCGACTCATCCTCGAAGACATTCTCCAACTCGGTGACCTGCGCAGCAGCAAGCGCATCGATTTCGTAGGAGGACTGCGCGGACTGGGTGAACTCAAACGTCGTGTGGACAGTGGTGAGATGAGAGCCGCACTGGCCCTCTATCCCGTATCCATGCAACAAATCATGGACATCGCCGACAGCGGTAAGATTATGCCTCCCAAGGCTACCTGGTTCGAGCCTAAACTGCGCAGCGGACTCGTAGTCCACAAACTCAGTTAAAGGAAGGAGTGCCTGTGGTAATCCCCGACTCCTATCTCACAATCTCTGCCCCGTCCGAGGGGCAATATACGGAGAAGCGAAGCAAGTTCCTTGCCTTCGCTTTTCCGGTTTCTACACTCGAAGAGATCAAGAGCCTCCTCGACGAACACCAGAAACGCTACTACGACGCGCGCCATGTCTGCTACGCCTATATGCTCGGACATGAGCGTCTTGTCTTCCGCGCCAACGATAACGGTGAACCCAGCGGTACTGCAGGCAAACCCATCCTCGGACAAATCAACTCCAACGAGCTCACGGATATCCTCATTATTGTTGTACGCTATTTCGGAGGCGTCAAGCTCGGTACCAGTGGACTTATCCAAGCCTACCGCGCAGCAGCAGCCGAGGCCATTGCTGCCGCCACGGTTATTGAGAAGACGGTGGACTTGCAACTCACCATCACCTTCGAGTATCCTTTGATGAATGCGGTGATGCGTATTATCAAGGATGAAGAACCGGCCATCCTCAGCCAGACCTTCGACAACGACTGCCAGATGACACTCTCCATACGCGCCTCTCTGATGCCTCGTCTTCAGCAACGACTGGAGAAGATTGATGGCGTTACTCTTCTGCCCATTGACTGAGAAACGATTGGGAAGCAAAAGAAGGGAAAGGAAAAGGAGCTGCCGCGAACAGACCGCGGCACACTCAACCCATAGAGCGGAGAGAAATTAATAGGGGAGGGAGAAGAGAAAGAAGGAAGGGGAGATTGATATAAAGTAGGAAAGAGAAGAAAAGCAGGGAAAAGGAAGGGAATGCGAGAAGGAGGGATGAGGGAGAAGAAAGGATGGATGAGGAAGGATGGATGAGGAAGGATGGATGAGGAAGAAGGAATGAGGAAGAAGGAATGAGGAAGAAGGAATGAGAAAGAAGGAAAGAGGAAGAAGGAATGAGGAAGATTAATGGAAGGAATAAAGGAACAAAAATGGAGGAATAAAGGGATGAAATGGGAGGGGAATCAATCATATTTGCATAAAAAAGAGGCTTGTTATTTTATTAAGGTCATTTTTTTTGCTTGATATGTTCACAACTCTAAACTTTTTTGTAACTTTGCGCCCGCAAACGCGGTTCCGTAGCTCAGCTGGATAGAGCAACAGCCTTCTAAGCTGTGGGTCTTGGGTTCGAATCCCAACGGAATCACGAGAGACAAGGACTCATGCATCGGATAGTTCCAGATGTGTGGGTCTTTTCTTTTTTGTGTAGAGAGGGGGAGGAGAAGTTGCAGCAACACTGCAACATACGGAACGGAGAGGGACGAGAAGGAAGGGATGGAAAAGGCGCGCCAAGGGAAAGATTGGCGCGCCAGGAAAATAAGGGAGGGAAAATGATATACCAGGGAGGGATATGATATATCAGGGGATGATGAGAAATCAAGATTGGTGCTGGGGGCGGAGGAGGTCGTTGACTGTCTTGACGGGGTTGAAGGTCTCGAGAGGCACTTCAACAAAGATGGTAGACCAATCAGACATAGCACCATTCCAGAGGCCAGGAAGTTCC
>JAILFY010000009.1 GCA_024697285.1 Bacteroidaceae bacterium | reverse complement strand
TGACCATCTGCATGCTCATGCAGAACACCCTCTCTGCTGCCAAGCACGAATACTACGATTAGTCACTTTCTGCTCCCGACCTCGTCTGCCGAATGACGTTATAAGTGGACTGCTGCCCTGCCGTATTCCCCCTACGGAACTCTCTTCTGCATTAAACCCAAATCGGTCATTAGGCCGAACTGAACAATATCTTTTGTTTATGGGTTCTTTTTTGCCAGAACAGCATCTCTTTTAGTGCCTTGCTCACCGTCCACTCTCGCCGTAGTCCACTACGCCTTCGAGAGGAACGGCAAGCAATTCACTAAAAACATATGCCGTCCTGACAAAACCTAATGACCGATTTGGGTTAAATTCGTGGTCAGAGCGAAAAAAAATGCCAAAAAGTTTGGCTGTTTCGGGAGAAAGCCTTACCTTTGCACCCGCAAAAGCCAATGAGGCCGCAGCTTAGGCTGCACATGGTGACTATAGTTCAGTTGGTTAGAGCGTCAGATTGTGGTTCTGAATGTCGTGGGTTCGAGTCCCACTAGTCACCCTCCCCAAAGAATAGTCCTGCGAGCAGATATGTTCGTGGGACTTTTTGCTTGTCCTCTGGACTAAATATTTTGCCTCAAGGCAACAACATAGAACAGACGATGAAACGTTTTTTATTCTTACTCTTGATACTCCCGATGGTCGCGAGTCCCGTGGGAGCGGTACTGAAGGAGCGCGATCTGGCCCGCACCCTGGGAGTCCTGCGTGCGGAATTGTCCTCTGATTACGAGAAGCAGCAGATCTTCAAGGCTCGCTATGAGCAGCAAGGAGCAGCGCAGCACCAACAACTGGTGTGGTACATGAACCAGTGTGAGCAAATAGGACTGATGCTCTATTCGCAGTCTTTCGACAACACTTTCGACATGGCCTATGCCTGTCAGCAAGCCGTAGACCTCCATCGCCAGTTGGATTCCCGTGGCGGCCCACTGCCTTATGAGAAGGTCATCAGCCGGATGCGCGGCGAGCTGGAGCGCTACGATGCCCTCATCGCTTCGCTCAAGAGCATGCCTCCCGTGGCACATAGCGACAAGAATGTGCTCACCCAGAGCGACAGCATCTTGCTGAATGCCATCGATTCCCTGGAATCGAAGATGGATTCCATAGGCGTGCCGGTTCAGGATGCCCAGGCTCCACCTCCAGGCGAAATGAAGCCGGACGACGATGGACCCCGGGAACCCCTCTACCTCTCGGGCCAGCAACTGGAGGACCGCGAGGAATGTCTGAAGTATGCTCAGGCCCTGCGAGACAACTTGCAGACGTTCGTGGCGAGTCTGGAGGCGGAGAGTCGCTATTATCAGAGCGTACAGGAGAAGGTGCAGCAACTGAACACCTTTGCTCAGACCCGCTATCAGATGCTCCAGGAGAACATCTACCGCAATGGAGGACCTAATTATTTCAGTATCATTGCCAGCTTCCCTCGCTATCTGCGTATGGCCAAACGCTCTGCCACCACGAAGTATGCTCCCTTCCGGGACAAGGATAAGAGTTATTCGGAGTGGCGTGGGGTGCCTGTGCTTTTCATTAGTATCTTCGTGATTTTCTACCTCTCGCTGGCGCTCGGCTTGACGTATATCGTGCTGCGCTGGTTGTTGCCGAAACGTTGGCGTGGCGAGAACTTCAAGGTGAAGCGTCAGATGCTGACAAATGTCATTGGCATTGCTCTGTTTGCAATCATTGTGATGGTCATCCGTTTCTTCGTCCATCGTAATTTCATTCAGATGAGCACCGAACTCATTATCTCCATGGCATGGCTGCTGGAGGTGATATTCCTCTCGTTGTATATCCGTCTGAAAGGCGAGCAGATGTTGCATGCAGCACTCATCTACGCTCCCCTGATGCTCCTTGCCAGCATCGTTGTGATGATGCGTATTGTGCTTATTCCCAATAGCTTGCTCAATATCTTCTTTCCTCCCTTGCTCTTGATCTTCACGTTGTGGCAACTATGGATGGTGCGACGTCATCAGGCAGGCCTTCCCCTGCTGGATGTCGTTTATTCCTACCTCACGAATGTCGTCATGGTCTTGGCCTGCGCCTCTGCTTGGATAGGCTACACGCTGCTCTCCGTCCAGATCCTTGTGTGGTGGACATTCCAGTTGGCGGCTATCACCACGATTACTTGTTTCTACGACCTGATGTCGCTCTACGAGGAGCGCCATGGCATAGCTCAGAAAGATATCACCCAAACCTGGGTCTACGACTTCGTGAATCTCACCCTTGTTCCCATCCTTGCCGTGGGGAGCATCCTTGTGAGTATCTATTGGGCGGCTCAGATTTTTGAGATGACCAGCGTCTGCGAGAAGGCCTTCTTCACCCATTTCATCGACGTTCCGGACCTGATTCGCATCTCTCTGGCCAAACTATGCCTCGTGGCAGCCTTGTGGTTCATCTTCCGCTATCTGAACTATGCTATTCGCGAGTTCTATGTTTATTTCCGCCAGCGTGCAAATGCCGATGAGCAGATGAATTTCACCCTGTCCAAGAACGTCATTGCCATTCTCTGCTGGGGCTTGTATGTCATCATCGTCTTCGTCATCCTGGACGTTCCTAAGTCTGGTATCAGCATTGTCACTGCAGGTTTGGCCACCGGTCTTGGTTTTGCTATGCAGGACCTCATAGAGAATTTCTTCTATGGCATCTCGCTCATGACGGGGCGTCTGCGGGTGGGTGACTACATTGAATGCGACGGTATCACCGGTGTTGTAGACAGCATGACCTACCAGAGTGTGCAGGTCATCACGGCCGACGGAAGCGTCATAGCATTCCTCAACAAGACGCTCTTCAACAAGAATTTCAAGAACATGACGCGCAACCACAGCTATGAGCTCATCAAGATTCCCGTGGGAGTAGCCTACGGAACGGATGTCTCCCAAGTACGCCGTTTGTTGCTTGAAGCAATAGAACCTCTGTGTAAAGAAACGAATGCCCAGGGTCAGCCCATGACAGATCCCGAGCATCCCGCTTCGGTACTCTTCTCTGACTTTGGCGAGAGTTCCGTGGATTTGTTTGTCTGCGTATGGATGTTCGTGGAGGAAAAGTATGTATTGGCTGGAAAAATCAAGGAGGTTATCTACGAAACGCTCAACAAGAATCATATCGAGATACCTTTCCCGCAGCGGGAATTGCGCATTGTCAAGCAGTAGGCTGTCAGATAAGTCGTAGCTACTGCCTGCAGAACTCATATCCAAGCATCCACCGTTGCGTTTGACCTATCAGTACGAGACGTAGCTACTGCCTCCAGAGCTCATATCCATCCATCCCTGCCCGACGAAGTGTTTGCAGCCCTGACCGTAGCTACTGCCTCCAGAGCTTATATCCATCTATCGGGACATGTAGTTGGCGCGGCAGTATATCTCAAAGCAATATTCTGAAAACTCGCATCCATCCCAACTCTTCTTTTTTTTTACAGGAGTTGGGATGTATCCGTTTTATTTGCTGTAAGGTTTCCTTTTTATCTGCTGTAAGGTATCCTTTTTATTTGCTTTAAGGTCTCCAACACCCCTTCCTCCTTCATTCCGCGTAAAATGTTGTTCGAAATAAACTACATACTACATGAAAACGTGGTGAAAAGTCCATTGGACACCCTTTCCCCCTGGTCCCTCGCGAAAAATGTTGTTCAAAATAAACTACATACTACATGAAATCCCATTGAAAAGTCCATTGGACATCTTTTCCTCCTGGTTACTCGCGTAAAGGTTCGTGTCTGCAGATACGTAGGTTCGTGTCTGCAGATACGTAGGTTCGTGTTTTCCAAGACGTATATACGTGTTTGCGGATAGGTATATACGTCTTTGCTTATACGTATATACGTGTTTGCTTATACGTATATACGTGTTTGCAGATAGGTATATACATGTCTTGCGACATCTGCAGTTAGGCTTGTTGTCAGGATACTTGTTTGTGATGATTTGTTATAGACGTGGAAGTGCATTGCAGGCGGGGTGGCGAGTGGCACATATAAAGGAAACAGGGACGACAGACAGTTCTGTCGCCCCTGCGGGAAGTTGTTGTCCTCTGAGAGAAAGAGGACGGAGGATTACAGGTTGGGATTGATCTTGTTCCACTCGCTGATGGGAGGCACGATGTTCAGCGTTACGAGTTCGTCGCGCATCTTGCAGAGGTGCTCGTAGCTCTGGTCCAACTTAGCCATCTCTTCGGGAGTTCCCACGGGCATCTTGTAGGTGCAGCCGTCGGTGCCCAGAGTAGTGTCCATGGCCATCATGATGTGGTCGTACTTGTCGTTCTTGACGTATGTGCCAGCGGGCCAACGGAAAGCTTCGCCGCCCATCACCGCACGAATCATCTCGACGCTGCAGTAGGCAGGACTCTGCCAAGAGCTGCGTCCGCGGAGTTCGATGATCTTGGCGCCGCCCTTGGTGACGTCAACCTTCAGCTGATCCCATTCTTCCTGTGTGCAAGCGGGAGTGCCGATGAGGTCGTGCAGGGGCTTGCCGGCAACCTTCACAGCGCTGCCGAAGACAGCCATCTGCTCGCCGTGGCCGCCATAGGTGGCACAGCCGGTGACCTCGTACTGCTTCACGCCGAACTTCTTGGCCAGGGCGCTCTGCAGGCGGGTGCTGTCCAGAGCAGCAAGGGTGGTCACCTGACCGGGCTTCAGACCGCTGTAGAGCAGGGTGACGAGGCCCGTGAGGTCGGCGGGATTGAAGATGATGACAACGTGCTTCACATCAGGGCAGTAGGTCTTGATGTTCTTGCCCAGTTCCTCGGCAATCTTGCAGTTGCCTGCGAGGAGGTCCTCGCGAGTCATTCCAGCCTTACGGGGTGCGCCGCCGGAGCTGATGATGTACTTGGCATCCTTGAAAGCTTCGGCCACATCGGTGGTGGCGGTGAGGTTCACACCATCGTAGCCGCAATGGAACATCTCTTCCATCACGCCTTCCATGGCGGGAGCGTAAACATCATACAGACACACGTTGGGCGTAAGGTTCATGGTAAGGGCTGTCTGAACCATCGTGGAACCGATGGCGCCACCAGCGCCAACGATTACAAGTTTGTCGTTTGTCAGAAATTTCATTTTTCTCTAAATTTTTGAATAAGTGAGTTATAAGTTTTAGAATACGTGAGTATAATGGATTTTTAGAGCTATGACAGGGCAAAAGTAAGCTTTTTTTGTGGATTAAGCGCATAAAAAAGGAAAATATTTTTGCGAAGCGGACCGAATAGCGTACTTTTGCATGGCAGAAGGAGCAAAACGCCCTTTCGGAAGGAGTGATTCAAGAACAAAATACACCTTATTATATATGTCTAAAGCAGAAATCATCGTTCAGCGTATAGCATCTCTTCGTCAGTGGATGACGGAGCGTCATTTGGACGCCTATATCTTTCCCAGCACCGACCCACATTCCGGTGAGTACGTGCCCGACCATTGGAAGGCCAGGGAGTGGATTTCGGGCTTCAATGGTTCGGCGGGCACCATAGTAGTGACCCTCAATCGTGCCGCCCTTTGGACCGACAGCCGCTACTGGTTGGCGGCAGAGGAGCAGACGCAGGGCACGTCCATAGAGGTCGTTCGCTGTGGGCGGAACCAGGTGACTGCTGAGGATGTGGCTGCATGGCTCGCCCAAGCGCAGGGAGAGCCTGCAGAAGGAGTAATGACACTGGGTTGCAATGCCTGGACAATGCCCTCGGACTATGCGGAAGACTTGGCTGCAGCTTTGTCCCGGCGTGGATGGCAACTCAAGGGAAGTATCCACTTCAAGGCCCAACTGAATGGCGCGGCAATGGATGTGGAAATCAACAACGATGATCCGGAAAGTGCCTTGTGGACAGAGCGTCCGCCGCTGCCTAATTCCCTCATCGAGATTCAGCCCCTGGAATATGCAGGGGTGCCTGCTGCCGACAAGCTGAATGCTATCCGCTCGTCGCTCGCAGATGCCGACAGCATCCTCATCACCCAGTTGGATGAAATCGCGTGGACGTTGAACCTCAGAGGACAGGACGTACATTGCACTCCCGTCTTCGTATCCTACCTTGTGGTACAACCCACAGATGCCGTGCTATATGTCAATGCCTCTCAACTGACGCCTGAAGTGGAGGCCTATTTGCAGGAACTGAAGGTGATGGTTCGTCCCTACGAAGATATCGCCAGAGACCTTTATTCCGGAGCTATCGACGATAGCTTGGGCCTGCAATATGACCCGTCGGTGACGAATATGGCCCTGAGGATGGCCGCCCGACAGGATGGCGACTCACGCTTCTTCTATGAATATCCCTCTCCTGTTCCCTCCCTGCGTGCTGTGAAGAATGAGGCTGAGATTGCGGGTTATCGCAGAGCTATGCTACGTGATGGAGTGGCCATGGTCAAATTCCTGCGCTGGCTGAAACCGGCGGTGGAACAAGGCGGTGTCACCGAAGTGGGCGTGGACCAGAAACTGACGGCCCTGCGGGCAGAACAAGACGGATTCCGGGATATATCCTTCGACACCATAGCAGGCTATGGCCCACATGCAGCTGTAGTGCACTACGAGGCCACTCCTGAGACGGATATCCCCTTGGAACCCAAGGGATTGCTGCTGCTGGACAGCGGCGCACAGTATCAGGATGGCACTACGGACATCACCCGAACCATAGCCCTCGGACCGCTGACAGAGCAGGAGCGCCGCGACTATACGCTGGTGTTGAAGGGACATATCAGGCTGGCTACGGCCGTGTTCCCCGAAGGGACGAGCGGAACGCAGCTGGATGTGCTGGCGCGCTATGCCATGTGGCAGGACCATAAGAACTTCGGCCACGGAACAGGGCATGGAGTGGGCTCGTATCTTAGTGTCCATGAAGGTCCTCACCAGTTCCGCATGAATTGGATGCCTGCGCCGCTGAAGGCGGGAATGACGATAACCATAGAACCAGGCATCTACATTGCCGGGAGCCATGGAGCACGCACGGAAAACACGATGCTCATAGTGGAAGATGGTGATCGGCCTACGAACGAATATGGACGATGGCTGCGTCTGGAACCGCTGACGCTCTGTCCCATAGACACGACACCCATCGTGCGGGAGCTGATGGCGGCAGACGAAATAGAATATCTCAATAAGTACCACGCTCGTGTCCGGGAGGTGCTCCTGCCCCTGCTGGCCGACGAGGAGGACCGGGCCTGGCTGATACAAGCAACAAAATCATTCTGAATATGGCAATAGTAAAAATAGTCAAAGGACTGAAACCCAAGTTCGGCCGCCATTGTTATCTGGCCGACGGAGCCGTGATTATCGGCGAAGTGGAGTTGGGGGACGACGTCACGATATGGCCTTGTGCCGTGCTGCGTGGCGACGTCCATTATATTAAGGTGGGAAATCGCTCGAACATTCAGGACAACTCCTGTGTGCACACCCTCAATGGCAAAGCACCGGTGGAGATAGGTGAGGACGTCACCGTGGGACATAGCGTGACCCTGCATGGCTGCAAGGTTCTCGACGGAGCACTCATAGGCATGGGGGCCACGGTGCTGGACCACGCTGTGGTCGGACGTGGAGCCATCGTAGCGGCCGGCGCCCTCGTACTCTCGGGCACCCAGATACCCGATGGAGAACTGTGGGGAGGCGTGCCGGCGAAGTTCATCAAACGTGTGGACCCCGAACAGGCACAGGCCCTGAACAAGACCTACGCCTCTCATTATATTGAGTATTCTGATTGGTACCGTGAGGCCGATCGCGACCCGCGCAATACCCAGAATATCCTCAATGGAGAAGATTATCAATAGTTTTCCGGCTTAAAAATCCTTGTGTCAATGAATCCCAGAAATTTGCTGCTTGTGTGCAAGGCCTTGCCGTTGCTTCTCTGCATGTCCTTCTTGTCTTGTTCGTCCGACGGGAAGGGTGGGGGAGCAACCTCTGGTGACGCTGTAAGCCAAAAGCCCTCCTCGCGAGGACTGCCCTATGAGTTGGTGCTTCTCATACCCCGAGGACTCTATACCGGAGAACTGAAGGACTCCCTGGATGCCGTTCTGCAAGGTTCCACACCGATACTTCCCCAGCACGAGCCCATATTCAGGTTGGACGTGGTCTTCACCGACACGAATCTAACCCCCTGGCGCACTTTCCGCAACCGATTGCTTGTGGAAGTGGACTCGAGGGAGAAGGCTCCTGGTTGGGGAATGGCGTACAATACGGTGGCGCGGCCGCAATTGGAAGTACGTGTTGTTGCTCCTACTGCACACGCCTTGGCTCTGTTCGTGGGCGAGCAGCGCCAGCAACTGACAGACCTTTTCGTGGAGCACGAACTGAAATACGAGATTGCCAATCTCCGGAGGAAGCATAATGGAATGACTCGAGATTCCCTGAAATCATTGTGTGGCCACACGATATGTGTGCCCCCCTCTTTCAGGGCCTCCAAGACGGAACCAGACTTCCTCTGGACTGGCACGAACCTCAACGACAAAGACCAGAACTTCATTTATTATAGTTATCCTTGGAACGAGAAACCCCTCACTCCTCAGCAATTCGTGGCGAAGCACGATAGCGTGCTCCAGCGGAATATCCCAGGTGCCAGGGAGGGACAATGGATGCAGACGGCCAGGCTGAGGACAATTCCTCGGGAGGACTCAAATCATTCTGATGTCGACGGCCGCTCCTCGGAAACGCAGAGCCGTTCCTCGGAAGCCCAAGGTCGTTCCTCGGAAACGCAAGGTCGTTCCTCGGAAATGCAAGGTCGTTCCTCGGAAATGCAGGGACTTGCGGAACCTTTGATTTCCTCGCGCTTGCGTGTGGTTAATAATAAGGTGGTGCAGGAAGTTCGTGGTCTCTGGGAATTGAGAAATGGTGCTTTGGGCGGACCCTTTGTTGC
>JAILFY010000250.1 GCA_024697285.1 Bacteroidaceae bacterium | reverse complement strand
TGCGACACGAAGGTCAACAACATGATGTTCGACCACGACGACAATGTCCTTTGTGTCATCGACCTCGACACGGTGATGCCGAACTTCATCTTCTCTGATTACGGTGATTTCCTTCGCACCGCCGCCAACTTCACAGCCGAGGATGATCCCGACCTCTCCCACGTAGGTTTCAACATGGAGATCTTCAAGGCCTTCACCCGCGGTTACCTCCGTTCGGCCAAGAGTTTCCTCATCCCGAAGGAGATAGAGCTGTTGCCCTATGCTGCCACCCTCTTCCCCTATATGCAGGCCGTACGTTTCCTGTGGGACTACATCAGTGGTGACCATTATTGGAAATGTCGCTATCCGGAACACAATCTGGATCGCGTCCGCAACCAGCTCGCCCTCTTCAAGAGCGCCTACTCACTGAAGGACGAGATGGCGGAGTTCATCGCCAAACAGTGACAGGACATCTCCAACTAACCATCGGCCAAAGACAAACCTAACACCTTTCTACCTACCTTAATTATATTATAACCTTCGGGAGTGCTGAAAAGGCACCATATACCCCCAAAGCCATCGTCCTGCGCGAGTTGTATGACTTCCTATCTTACCCCATCCTCTCCCTTTTCAGCACTCCCCTTTAATCTTACTCTTGATTCCTCTTTTAAACCTAATCAGATGAAACCATTATTCAAAACAAGCATTGGACTGTTCTTCCTTGCTTTGACGCTACCCTCACAGGCAACGGAATGGCAAGAGAAGACAGACACCGTGTGGGCCGGACGCTATTACCTCACGAAAGATGGTCTTGCCTCGGGCTATTCGGAGACGGACAAAGCTGTAGGATGGACCTTTGACGAGGGGACTACGGTGACCTATGTGGTGCATTTGCCTAAAGGGCACGTGCGAGGCGACTTTGTTCTGACGGCACAGAAATCAGCATCGTTGAATATCCGTGTCCTCTATCCCGCTACGGGAAAGGAAATAGTCACTCAGCAGCTGATGACCACCAAGGGCGGCAAACAGGAGCTGGAATTCTTGCCAGACACCGAGCTGGAGGAGGACGGATGGTACCGCATAGAGATCACCAGTTCCAACGCGAAGGAGACGGTATCGCAGATGCACTACTTCTTGTTTCAACGGGAATCCAAATCGAATGCCACTGCTGCCAATTCGATGATGGCTCCGGCCGTGCATCTCTGGTGGAGTACCACCGATCCTTCGGCTCCATCGGGCAATGGCTATGACTGGGTCTATATGGAAGCCATGATTCCGGAGGCACTGAAACAGTCGTGCACCTACCAGATGACCATCGGCATGAGTGGTGGCTACTCCGGTATTCAGACCAATCACATCCTGAGTGACGACTCCTGGACACATGCTGTCATCTTCTCGGTATGGGACAACGGCGATACGGACAAGGACAAGAACCTGCCCGATTACATGAGGGCGGGTGCTGCCGACGTGGGACCGGAGGCTTATGCCGTGAGATTCGGCGGCGAGGGCACAGGGTCCAGCCTGCGTTACCACGAGGGACAGCGCTGGCAGACCGATCACTGGGTGCAAATGCTACTGAACGACCGTCCGGAATACGTGGAGGTCAACTCCACGGACGATGCCGGCAATCCTGTAGTGAAGACCTTCAAGAGTACCTTGCAGACCATCTGGTACAAACAGGCCGAGGAGACGGAATGGCATTACTTCGGCACCTTGCGCCGTGCCGGTGACTACCGCATGGAAGGCAACAACTCCGGGCTCTACAGTTTCCTTGAGAACTGGAGCGGCTTCGGTGGCGACCGCTATCGTCGCGTCTACTATCGTAATATGTCCATGCGCTCAGCTGCCAGCGGTCGGTGGTACAGCCTGAATCATGCTGGTTTCAGCAGTACCCAACACTGGGACCAGTACCGCAATTCACGCAATGACTATGGACACGGCGTCACCTCGCTGTATGACAACAGCCTTTATCTGGAGTCAGGCGGGCAACTTGGCGTCCGGGACAGTGCTGACACCTATCCCTACGTCCAACAAGGTCAGATGCCTTGGGTGGACACTATCAATACGCAAGCACTTCGAGAGCGGGTGGACCTTGCTACGACACATAGCAACTACAAGGATATCCGCATGAAGATAGAGGCTACGCGTACGGTGTCTGACCCTGCCACATGGGTTCTGGACAGCTACTCGGACGAGGAGGTCAACGAAGAAGGAGACTACGGTAGGGCGGCACAGATCATGGATGGCAACACGACGACCTATTATCGCCAAAAGCAGTGGAGCGGGTTCCCCCACACCTTCACCTTCGATGCAAAGGAGCCAACGACCATCAGCAGCATTGGTCTCTATCAAGCTCGTGAGTATACTTTCCGCGCCAAGGACATGCAGCTACTCGTTTCGGACGATGGCAGTTCGTGGCGCACCATTGGCCGCTACACCTTCGAAGACGATGAGTTTCCCTCTATAGAACTGGAGGAACCTATTACAGCCCGTTATTTCCGTCTGAGATTCGTGAGAGGATATGGCAATAATCTCCTGATCAATGAACTGTATTTCAAACATGAATACCGATTGGCCGATATGAACCAGTTGGCCGCAGACCTCTTGGCCAAAGCCGATGTCTTTGGTGGCTATCTTCCCGAGGATCTGCAGGCGCTTTGCAGCATCTACGACGAAGGCCGCTGTACGGACCTCGAGGCACTGCGATTGGCCATCGATAAGTTGGGACAGACTGCACAGCCTCTGAACTACGGATTGCTGGACAAACCAGAGCACCTGTCCTCCTTCAGCGCCTATATCCTCCATAGTCCAAAGGGGTATGGAGATATCGTCAGCGATGCGTCGGGGAAACTCAGTCTTACTTCTGCTTCTGTCGATGGTGCTTTGGAAGCATATACTGAGCCGACCCTCGTCTCCAACCTCAACGCCAACTGGCTCATCCTGCGTTCTGTGGACTACAAGGAGTATTATCTCTACAACCTCGGCGTCCACAAGTACCTGAGTCTCGCTTCAGGGAAGGTGATACTCTCCGATGTCCCGGAACCCATAGGCTTGATGACCCGTGGTACCTCTTATTATATAGGTAGCACACGGGCCCATCTCATTGCACAACCATCAAATGGCGAGATTCCCGTTGGCAGCAACGCACGCAATCACGATGGTTGTCTCTTCGAGATTCGCAACAATTATGCCATGACCCCGCCGGAACAGGAGATAGCGGCCTTGCTGAAGGATGCTGAGGAAGCTTTGCATGGCGACGGCATCACAGAATCTGCCGAGAGTCAGACAGTGGTCCCGGCAGGTGACTTTGACATCAGTGGTCGCAGGATAGCCACAACGCAAGACCTGCGGCCCGGTTTCTATATCCTCAAGGGACGTAAGGTCCTCGTGAAATAACCTATCTTCAACCTCATAAAACTTACAACCACATGAAAAAGAATCTTTTATTAATCATTTTGGCCGTACTCTCTCTGAGCGCTTCCGCACAGAATATTACAACTAACCGAGCCCGCTATCATCAGGGCGATGACCCAAACTGGGCCAAGTTCGAGACCGCTGATAACGATTGGGAAGAGATGGACATCACCAAGAACTGGGACGACCAGGGCAAGGTGTTTAATAATACCTACGTTTGGTACCGCATTCACCTCACTATCCCCAGTTCATTGTTGAAAGGCGCTGACCAGCAGAAGGTCGTCGTCTTCGATCTGCCCAGTGCCGACGATACCGACGAGACCTATCTCAATGGACAATTGATTGGAAAGAAAGGGAGCATGCCCTCAGACGAAGGAGGGTATCGTTCTGCCTGGAGTGCGGAACGCAGTTATTCTGTGGATGCCAAATCTGGTGGAATCAGATGGGACCAAGACAATGTGATAGCCGTTCGCGTCTACAATGGTGGTGAACCAGGCGGTTTGTTTGGTCGCCCGCTCACTGTGCGTGTTCCCAATATCACTGATGGACTCTCCATGCAATTCGCTGATGCAGCAGATGGACAAACGCAACAATGCACCTTGCAGCTGACAAACGACTATAAAGTCAACCAAGTTGGTACAGTGACATTCAACATTGTAGACCGCGAGACGGGACGTTCCGAGGGCAGCCTCACCCGTAAGGTTACCGTCAAGAAGGGCAAGCCCGTGCGTCTGAGCCTTCCTTACGACAAGACCCATCGTTGCTTGGCATCGGCAAAGTATGTGGATGCCAAGAGTGGCAAATACGTCGAGCAGCAACGCTCACTGAAGTTCTTGTTGACTCCACCCGCACCTCTGACCCCACGTTTCAACACCCCCGCAGTCTTTGGCGTACGACCAGGTTCTCCCGTCATCTTCCGCTTTGGTGTGTCTGGCGAGAAACCTATCAAGATCACGGCCGGCCAACTACCTGCAGGTCTCCATCTGACGGAGCAGGGTGTGCTTAGCGGCAGTGTGGACCACGAGTGTGAGATTACCTTTATGGCTACGGCAGAGAATAGCCATGGACGTGCACAGCAAGAATTCACCCTGAAAGTGGGTCAAAAGATTGCTCTCACGCCGCCCATGGGCTGGAACTCCTGGAACTGCTGGGCCCTCAGCGTGTCGCAGGAGAAAGTGATGTCCTCCGCACAAGCTCTTATCGACAAGGGGTTGGCGGACTATGGCTATTGCTACATGAATATCGATGATGGATGGGAAGCGCCGGAGCGCAATGCCGATGGCACCATTGCTGTCAACGAGAAGTTCCCCTCCATGAAAGCCCTGGGCGATTGGCTCCACGAACGTGGCCTGAAGTTCGGTATCTACAGTTCCCCAGGCGATTATACTTGTGGTGGTTATCTGGGCAGTATCGATCATGAGTTGCAAGATGCAGAGTCCTATAACAGTTGGGGTATCGACTACCTGAAGTATGACTGGTGTGGCTACGGACGTGCTCATGCTAAGGAAAAGGATAAGGGCGTTGCCTCCTATGTCCGTCCATATCTATTGATGCAGAAGTTCTTGCGCGAGCAACCTCGTGACATCTTCTATAGCCTCTGCCAATATGGAATGGCCAATGTATGGGAATGGGGCCGTTTTGTGGATGCCAACAGTTGGCGCACCACTGGCGACATCACCGACACATGGGCTTCTCTGTACGATATTGGTTTCCGCCGTCAGGTTGGTCTGGCTCCCTATGCAGCACCTGGTTATTGGAACGATCCTGATATGCTCATTGTAGGCAAAGTGGGATGGAGCAGCAATCTGCGCGACAGTCGTCTGACTCCCGACGAACAATATACGCATATCACCCTCTGGACCTTGTTGGCGGCAAACATGCTTATCGGCTGTGACATCGCACAAATGGATGAGTTCACATTGAATCTCCTTTGCAACAATGAGGTGAATGCTATCAATCAAGATGTCCTTGGCAAGCAGGCCGACCGCGCCCTACAGGCAGGCGACATCCAGATCTGGACACGCCCGTTGGCCGACGGCAGTCATGCTATCGGCATCTTCAATGTGGGCGATAAGGATCTTCGAGTGAACTTCTCGCAGTACCTTCCCCAGTTGGGTATCAGCCAACTGCAGAGCGCACGCGACCTCTGGCGCCAGCGTGACCTCGACCCCGCTAACCTGCAATGGGTTATTCCCACCCATGGATGTGAATACATCAAGGTGAAATACTGAATATATCCCTGCTTGCTCATATACAAACAACGCAGCACGATGCAGACAACGGAGCATTCTTAAACAGACACAGCCGTTCGGAGGTAGCAACCCGAGCGGCTGTGTTTCTGCGCCTCCTACGAATCATTAAACACAAATCGGTCACAAATGAATACACTAATGAATATTATTGCTGTCCGGTAAAAACACACGTATATACGTGTTGGCAAAGATGTATATACATGTTGGCGAAGATGTACGTACGTGTTGGCGAAGATGTACGTACGTGTTGGCAAATATACGTGTGGAGAAAGATGTATATACGTGTGGGGAAAGATGTATATACGTGTGGACGAAGACGTATATACGTGTGAAAAAAGGGATATAGGGAGGGGCGGGAGAGTTCCTGATGGAAGGACGGAATCGAGTAGGAGGAAAACGAAGTAGTTTTCTTCCTACTTTCGTTTTCCGACCTCTCACACCACCGTACATGCGGTTCCGCATACGGCGGTTCTTAACACGGATGCAACTTCACGTAATAATCCATTAGGCAAGGGTAGC
>JAILFY010000229.1 GCA_024697285.1 Bacteroidaceae bacterium | reverse complement strand
GTAATCCACGTCCTCCGAAGCGAAGATGGCGAGGGTGCCGTCCTTCTGATGGACAACGATGCCTTGCGCCTGAAGGTTTGCTGCCAGCGACAGCAGAAAGAGTAGCAACAGAGATAGTTTCCGGAACATAATTTGCTTTTTAATAATAATTTACCAATAAAGAAGTTGGCTCATGAGATGAACGGCCCAATCAGCGGCTGCTCATCATTTGACTCTCCTCCCCTACTCCGAGCGAACACGGGAACGAGGACCTCGTTTACTTATTGTATTCTTCGGGTTGCAACCGGAAGATGGAGGAGACACGTTGCATGTCGAACTTCTCGCTGCGGTCGAAATTATATACGCCGTTCTGTTCCTGTTCCACGTCGGTCAGCTGGGTGTAGCAGAAACCGCAGATGTAGTCGAAACTGATGATTGTGCGGGTTAGTTCCTCGAGGCGAGTGTAGAGTTCTTCCAAGGTTTTGGGTCCTTGTCCATAGCCCCAGGTATTCTCGGCATATTGTTGTCCCACAACCCACTTGATGCCACCATATTCGTCGAGGAAATAAGGCTGTCCGCCGTAGCGAGCCTCGTTCTCATTGAATTGCGGAGCCTTGCCGTCCTTCCATGTGAGCACTTCGGCCAGCTCCTTGCCTGTCTGGGAATAGTTATGCAGACTCCAGATGTCGGCCACTACGTGATTGCCGCCGCTGACATCATCGACAGGACGATAGTCGAGGTTATGCGTCAGGGTATAGACGTCGCCTACGAACCGGTCGTGCTGTCGCGCTGCCTCGCGCTCCTTGCTGCGTCCCCAAGTCTCGTTGTAAGGTGTCCACATTATTATAGAGGGGTGATTGCGGTCGCGAACAACAATCTCCTCCCACTCGGTGAGGAAGTTGCGGGCAGATATCTGGCTCTGCATATTCATTCCCCAGCTGGCACTCTCGGCAGAGACGAGATAGCCCAGGCGGTCGGCCCAGTAGAGGTAGCGTTCCTCGAATACTTTCTGGTGGAGGCGTGCCCCGTTGAAGCCCGCCTTCAGTCCCAACTCCACGTCCCTACGAAGGTCGCCGTCCGAAGGAGCCGTCCAGACACCCGTGGGATAGTAGCCTTGGTCGAGGACGGTGCGAAGATAAAGTGGCTTGTTGTTGAGGTAGAGGCGATTGCCCTCGATATGTATCTTTCGCATTCCGGCATAAGAGGTGACGTGGTCGAGGACGGTGCCGTCGGCAGCACATACATTGAGCTCTATGTCGTAGAGGAAAGGATCTTCGGGCGACCACGTCTTCACGGACTTCAGCGGCAGAACGACATTCATGGGTGTAGCGGCCCGTTGCTTGGCCCTACCGACGATTTTCTTGCCGTCGCGGACAATGACCTCCAGGGTCTGTCCGGCCTGCAGGGCAAAGAACTGAGGCTGAACGACAAAGCGCTTCTCATCGAGTTCCGGAATGATATAGACATTCTTCAGTCCGAAAGGACTTACTGCCTCCATCCACACCGTCTGCCAGATGCCCGTCACACGAGTGTACATACAACCAGAGGAAGCAAAGTCGTGTGCCTGTTTGCCCGTGGTTTGCTCATTGGAGCGCGTAGCATCTTCCACCCTCACGACCAAGTGGTGTTCTGCTCCGTCGGCTATTGCATCCGTGATATCAAAGCTGAAGCTGCTGCTGCCTCCCCAATGGTGACCGATAAGTTCACCATCGATATAGATGGCGCAGAAGTAATCCACGGCCCCGAAGTTCAGTCGCACTCGTTTGCCTGCCCACTCCGCAGGACGACGAATCGTTCGATGATACCACATACCTGCTATGAAGTCCTTATACTCCACACCAGAGAGTTTGCTCTCGGGGCAGAAAGGTACGGTGATTTGGTTCGAGAAACCCTGACTGCGCTGAAGGCCGCGATTGAGGCCAGAGAGCGAGAAATCAAACTCATAGGTCCACGTGCCATTGAGGTTCTGCCAGGCGTCGCGGACAAGCTGTGGACGAGGATATTCAGCACGGGGAAGGGGGGCGGAAAAAGCTGGAATGGAAAGCACAAAGGCCAGAAGGGCCAGCAGAAAACTGCGGGTGGTAAGCTGTTTCATAGTGGAGGAAGGGAGGGGAGAATTATCTACGGACATATAATAATAGGTAGGTCAGTGAGATTACAAATCAGGCACAAAGCCGGATTGCAGGACGAACTAACAATTAAAGAACACGGCGGATGGCTTTCTGCACCAGGGGCTCCATCACATCATAGCCAGCAGCATTGGGATGTGCCACGTCCTTGCGAAGTGCGGGATTGAGCTCGCGTGCCTCGCCGGAGACGAGTGCAGAGTAGTAGTCAACATATTGGAAACCATTCTTCTCCGCATAGCGCTGGATACGCTCGTTCAGACTGGCAATCTTGTCGGCCGCGTCGGTGACCTCGGGGCGCCAGGAGAAGCTGGCAGCGGGGAGGACGCTGGTCAGGATGACTTTGATGCCATGGGCCTGGGCCAGAGTGGCCATTGCCACAATGTTCTCGAAGGTGCGACGTTCCGAATAAGGATGGTTGTTGATGGCAACGTCATTGGTTCCTGCATTGATGACCACAGCAGCGGGCTTCAGATTAATGACATCTTCCGTGAAGCGAAGCAACATCTGGTAGCTGGTTTGTCCGCCTATGCCACGACCGATATATCCGTTGTCGGCGAAGAAACCGGGATGCGTGTGAATCCATCCTTCCGTGATGGAATTACCCATGAAGACAACACGTTTGCCGTTGTTCTCCTCCACGGCAAGTCGCTCATTATCGGCCTCGAAACGGGCAAAATTTGCGAAATCTTCCTGAGCACGAAGGCTATTGGGTGCCCCAACGAGAGCAAGCAACATCAGAGTAAATAGCTTTTTCATTGTTTTATGTTTTAGGGTTTAAAGGTGTTTACAGGTTAGGATAAATGTGCTAGATAAGACTTTCTGGGTGCAAAGTTAGATAATAATGTTCATAAAAAAGGAAAAATACTAGCCATTTTTACGATACTTTTTCATAATCTCGAAAAAAAATACGAACTTTGCGGCCGAAATGTACAAAAACACTATATAATTAAGGTACAAAAACACTATATAATATGGAATACAACTTCAGAGAAATCGAACAAAAATGGCACCAGCGTTGGGTGGCTCAACAGACATATAAGATTACGGAAGACCCTAATCGCAAGAAATTCTACGTCTTGAACATGTTCCCCTACCCCAGCGGTGCCGGGCTGCATGTGGGGCACCCTCTGGGCTACATCGCCAGTGACATCTA
>JAILFY010000136.1 GCA_024697285.1 Bacteroidaceae bacterium | reverse complement strand
GCTGAGAATGCAAAGGGAAAGGCTTCGCAAGAGTTCACGCTGAAAGTGGGGCCAGACATGATTGGTCAGACGCCGCCAATGGGCTGGAACTCGTGGAACTGCTGGGGACTGACCGTAACGCAGGAGAAGGTAATGGCCTCTACGCAGGCACTTATTGACAAGGGTTTGGCCGACTACGGCTACAGCTACATTAACATCGACGACGGCTGGGAAGCCCCACAGCGCAACGCCGACGGCACGCTTGATGCCAATGAAAAGTTCCCTTCGATGAAAGGACTCGTCGATTGGCTTCACGAGCGTGGTCTGAAGTTCGGTATTTATAGCGCACCTGGTGCAACGACTTGTGGCGGCTATCTCGGCAGCCTAGGCTACGAGAAGGAGGATGCAGAGGTCTGGAACAAATGGGGTGTGGATTACCTGAAGTACGACTGGTGCAGCTACGAGAATGTGCGGAGGGAGGAGAACGACTACGGCTTTGCCAGCTGCATACGTCCTTATCTGCTGATGCAAAAGTTCCTGCGTCAGCAGCCTCGCGATATCTTCTACAGCCTTGGTCCCTTGGGCGGAACTCAGGTCTATCTCTGGGGTCTCTATTGTGATGGCAACAGTTGGCGCACGGCACAAGACATTAACGACACCTGGCACTCCATCTACGACGTCGGCTTCCGGCAGCAGTTAGGAAAATCCCAGTATTCCTCCATCGGCCATTGGAACGACCCTGATATGCTGGTTGTTGGTAAGGTTGGTTATGGACTGGGCGAGAACACCAACGGCCTTCGCGAGACACGCCTGACGCCTGACGAGCAATACACCCACATTACACTTTGGACACTCGTTGCCTCCAATATGCTCATCGGCTGCGACATTGCACAGATGGATGACTTCACGCTTAACCTACTCAGCAACAACGAGGTGAATGCCATCGACCAGGACATCCTCGGCAAACAGGCTGATCGCGTCTTCAAGGATGACAACATTGAGATCTGGTCCCGTCAGTTGGCCGACGGCGGTCAGGCTGTCGGCATCTTCAACGTCAGCGACAAAGATGTAACCTACGACCTGAATACCTACCAGCCTGCCAAAGATGCCTCAATCGTCCGTGACCTATGGCGTCAGAAGAACCTGTCGCCGGCTGAACGCACGTGGACTATTCCCCCGCACGGATGCCGGTACCTGAAACTGATGTAGTCATTCTATATATTTGCTGAAGAAAGTCCAAATCTCCTCGCCCGTATTGATGTCGTGGTCAAACCAGCTGTGAGGGCCGTTAATGACTTCGTACAGCCATACCTCGCAGCCCGTTGGGCTGCCTGTGTACTTATGCTTAATGATGGAGCGACCATTGTCCTTGTTGGGTCCCTCGACGTGCTCGACGGTCTCGCGTTCGCACTTGTTCTTTGCAATCCAATAACCGATGGCAATGGGGACGGACATGTATGCGCCCCAGCCACCTTGGTTTTCCAGGTCACCGCCCCATTCGGAGGTGTGGTCGGCTGTGCCGTGTATCTCGAAGAGGGGCATAGGTCTGGGCGCATCCATTGTGCGGTAAATCCATTCCATTGTCAAACCGGAGACGGGAGCCACAGCCTTGAACGTCTTCTGTTTGCTATAAGCGGTTAGGTAGCACATCTCGCCACCATTCGACATTCCCGTCATAAAGATGTTCTTGCGGCTGAGGTGGTACTTCTTCTGCACATACCTGGCCAGTTTCTCCATGCCTGCCACTTCATCCACTTTCCATCCTGCCTGGAACGGATAACCCACATTCCACGACGGTTTGCCTTTGGGGTCTTTCCACCCGTGAGGAATGCAAAGGGCGAAATTATGCTCCTCCGCAGCCTTGTTCATCCACGTCTCCTTATTCCCAGGGTTGCTGTAGCCGTGAAGAACAAACACCAACGGCGCATCCTTTTCGATTCCTTCAGGCATATACATCCAGAAGCGACGAATTTGTCCCTGAATCTTCAAGGAGTCCAAAACTGGTTCTGCGGCTGCGCAGTAACTTGCCAAAGCAATGAAGGCAGTAAGAGCTAATGATAATTGTTTCATGATTTAGTGTAGTCGAGGATTTGTGTTGCAAAGTTATATAAAAAAAGGAAAAGCAGAAAGAAAACATTCAAGTGTTTCAGCAAATGTTTGAGAAATGGAAACGATTGCATAAAACAGTCTGGCCTAGGATATATAATAATAAGATATATTCGTTTCGTTTATTCTTTGTTAATTTGAAAAATAAATCATATCTTTGTGACGGATTTCTATAAAATCATATATGAAGAAGATAATGACGTATTGTTGTAATGGCGAAATGAAAATTCTTAATCATTTGACGCTGTTGGGACTGCTGCTCCTGACGGCCTGCAAACCGTTGGACTTCACCAACGCCAGCGTGCAGAAAGTTGACGACCTGCAGGGATTCCCAAAGCAGAGTTATCAGGGGATGGCTATCCACAAGGACTACCTCGTCAGCCTGCAGAACACAGGGCTGGCTACTATCTACCGGCTCCACGAGGACAGTCTCGAACTGCTCCGCCAGTTCCCGCTGGCCAGCCAGACAAAGGAGAATCACGCCAACGTGGTCTTTTTCGGCACAGAGCGTTATGATAAAGGCGATGAGTTTCCCCTACTCTATGTCTCACAATGCTCCAAGCAGCGCTACAAGGACATGAAGGATGTCTGCTTCGTAGAGCGCATCTCCTTGACGAAAGCGCCACAGCTCGTACAGACCATCGTGTTGGACGACAACGAGGGACTCTTCGGCTACGCCCTGCAATGGATGATAGACCGCAAGCGAGGCCACCTCATCGGCTACGGCAACACCGTCGAGAACATGGGCAAGGGAAACCGCTGGCGCACCATGATTTTCAAGATGCCCAAGCTCAGCGACGGTCCCACCGTGCATCTGAATCCCAAGGATGCCCTCGACAACTATTGCATCCAAGACCTTGACCCACGCTTCCCCAGCAACCACATCGGACAAGGAGCCTGCGTCATCAAGGACCAGATGTTCATCCCCGTGGGACTGGGTACGGAAGAGCATCCCAGCATCCTCTACATCTGGAATCTGAAGAAGAAGCACCTCGACCACATCCTCGACTTCCAGCAGCAGGTGCCGCATGAGTTCGAGGACTGTGAGCCCTACCATCGCGACCTCATCATGCAAACCAACGGCGGCGGCCTTATCCGTTTCAGAAAATAATATTATGAATAAGGTACGAATCACAGCTATTCGCCAGACGGTCTATCCCGACCTGATGGCAAAGTATGAAAATCCCATAGAACACACTTGCGACATCACAGAAGGTCAGCAGTGGATTTCCGTTGATGGTCAATGCCCTGAAGGCATGTGTCCGTCGGCATGGGAATCCATGAGGCCGTTTGTGGAGTCGCTGGCAAGAGGCGAAGGCAACTTCTTCGACGGATGGATGAAGAACCCGATGAGTGCGATGATTAGTTGCAACGACGGCTTCCGCCCGTTCACCTTCTATATCGACACCATCATTGAAAACAGCAACGAATAAAGAGAAATAGATATATGGCACAAAAACGATTCCACAGACATTTTGAGACTCCAGGGCTGCCACTCTACTGGATAATCTTCGCATATATCGTTCTTGCTTGGTTCTACCCGGTGATAGGACTCATCGCCATCATCTGCATGGTTGGTCCTGTGCTGACGAGCATCAGGAAGGGCCGTTGGTGGTGCGGTCACGTCTGTCCTCGCGGCAACATGTACGACCGGCTGCTGTCGAAGTACTCACCTCATCGCCCGATTCCCAAGTTCGTGCGCACCTTCGGCTTCCGCCTGTTCATGGTGTTCTTTATCTTCGG
>JAILFY010000215.1 GCA_024697285.1 Bacteroidaceae bacterium | reverse complement strand
CGGCGACACGGCTTTCCGCAGCGCACGCCTCATCGTAGCAGACTTCATGCACCTGGGGCAGCACAAGATCGTCAACAGGCTGCTCCTGGCCCTGCCCCTCTTCGCCATATCCGCCGCGCTGGTGTTCGTGGATTTCGACGTGCTGTGGCGCTACTTCGCCTGGACCAACCAGACGCTGGCGACGTGTTTCCTGTGGACCGCCGCCGTGTGGTTGCACAACCATCAGCGCAACGTCTGGATAGCCTTCCTCCCCGCTGTGTTTATGACGGTGGTCGTCACCAGCTACATCCTCGAGGCTCCTGAGGGATTCCAGTTGTCCCAGGGCATTGCGCTCACATCCGGATTCCTGCTGGCCGCGGCTCTGGGGGCATGGTTCCTCTCGTTTATTCATAAAAAGAAGAACTGACAACCCTCCCCGGCTCTCTCTCTGGCTGAATTCTTTCCGGCTGTTCGCAGCCAACCATCCTCGAACCATCCTCAAAAACATCCTCAAAACCTTCCTCGAACCCCATCCTCCAACCCATCCTCAAACCCCATCCTCAAAAACATCCTCGAACTCATCCTCAGACCCAATCCTCCAACCATCCTCAAACCCCATCCTCAAACTCATCCTCCAACCCTTCCTCGAACCTCATCCTCAAACACAAAAGATTATGAAGACACCCCTTTATCTACTATTCGCTGCGTCCATCGCACTCAGTGCCTGCGGCGCCAAGTCCGAGGCAAACAACCAGTCCACAGATTCCCTAACTATTAATACAGATTCTACAATGAAGACTATCTACGATTTCACCGTACAGGACAAAAAGAAAAACGAGGTCAGCCTCGCCCAGTACAAAGGACAAGTGCTCCTCGTCGTCAACACCGCCAGCCGCTGCGGTTTCACGCCTCAGTACGAGGCCCTGGAGGCTATGTACGAACGGCTCCACGAGAGCGGACTCGAAATCCTCGACTTCCCCTGCAATCAGTTCGGACAGCAGGCTCCGGGCTCCGACGAGGAAATCACACAATTCTGCCAGATGACCTACGGCACCAAGTTCCCGCAGTTCACCAAGGCCGACGTGAATGGCGAGAACGAGATGCCCCTCTACACCTGGCTCAAGGAACAGAAAGGCTTCGAAGGTTTCGACGAGGGCCACGAACTGACGGCTCTCCTGAACGACATGCTGGGCAAGGCCGACCCAGACTTCGCACAGAAATCCGACATCAAGTGGAACTTCACCAAATTCCTCATCGACCGCGAAGGACATGTAGTAGCCCGTTTCGAGCCCACACATGACATGGCTGATGTAGAAGCACAAGTGAAGGCGCTGCTATAGGATAAAGACAAAGAAAAAGATCCACCCCCAACCTTCCTGTTAAGGAGGATTGGGGGTGGGTTTTCTTTTTGGATTTCTCTGTCCGCTCCCTTGACTCACGGGAGGTCTCAGGTGAAAACTCCCTTCCTCGCAGGGAGGGAGGGGGTGGGTCTTCACTTTACAGCGGATGATATTGCACAAATGCCTCCATGGCTTCGTAGGCTGCCAGACCGAGGTTGTTGTAGAGCTCGGCAGTGGCGTGGTTGCGGTCCTCGGCACGCTGCCAGAACAGACGCTCGTCGTTGCCCAGGAACGGAGCGGACTCCATCTGCGACTGGTGCTTGAGGATGGCGTTGCGCTTGGCGCGCAGCTCCTCGGGGCTGATGGGCACAGCCATCTCGATGTGCTCTATCTCCCATTCTGCCCAGGCACCACGGTACATCCAGATGCGGCAGTTCTTCAGCCATTCTGCTCCAGCCTCCTTCTCGAGGTCGATGGCAGCCAGCACGGCATCGGTGCAGACGCGGTGCGTTCCGTGGGGGTCAGCCAGGTCGCCGGCCACGAAGATCTGGTGGGGTTTCACTTTCTGCAGCAAATCCCGTACGATTTCCACATCCGCCTCGGAGATGGGATTCTTCTGGATGCGGCCCGTCTCGTAGAAAGGCAGGTTCAGGAAATGGATGCGTTCCAGAGGTATGCCGCTGAAGAGCGATGCCAACCGGGCTTCGCCCCTGCGGATGAGGGCTTTCACCTCGAGGATGTCACGTGTGTCCAGGTCCTCGGGTTTCTTGGCGTTGAGGAACGCCGCAAACTCATCATGACGTTGGTTGATGACCTCGTTCTTGCCTTCGTCGAAGAGCTCGTTGAAACCCTTGATGAAATGCATGAAGCGGAACACCTCCTCGTCGCCCACGGCAATATTACCGCTGGTCTCATAGGCCACATGCACCTCGTGCTTCTGCTTCACCAGTCGCTGGAGCGTTCCTCCCATGGAGATGACGTCGTCGTCGGGGTGGGGAGAGAAGATGATGATGCGTTTCTGAGCGGGCTTGGCGCGTTCGGGACGATAGGTGTCGTCGGCATTAGGCTTGCCGCCGGGCCAACCGGTGATGGTGTGCTGCAAGTCGTTGAAGATCTTGATGTTCACCTCGTAGGCCGAACCGTAGATGGCCAGCAATTCGCCGAGCCCGTGCTCGTTGTAGTCCTTATTGGTGAGCTTAAGAATCGGTTTGCCCGTCTTCTCGCAAAGCCACACGATGGCGGAGCGGATGAGTTTGTCGTCCCAGTCGCAAGAGGTGACGAGCCAGGGACGACGGATACGAGTGAGGTTGGCAGCGGCGCTGAGGTCCAGAACCACCTGCGTGTTGTTGTGCATCTGCAGGAAAGTGGCACTCTGCGAGTCGGTCATCTCACCTTCTATGGCGCTCTTGATGACCTCCGCCTTCTCCTCGCCCCAGGCCAGGAGGAAGATCTTGCGGGCTTTGCGGATCGTGCTGATTCCCATGGTGATAGCACACACGGGCACATTCTGTTCGGAACCGAACACCTTCACGGCCTCTGCCCGGCAGGTGGGGTCGAGAAGCACCAGGCGCGTGTGGCTGTTGCGCTGGGAACCCGTAACGTTCATCGCGATATTGCCCATACGCCCTATGCCCATCAGGCAGATGTCTATTCCGCCCATATCCTCCATGAGTTTCTCGTAGGCCAGGCACGCCTCGTTGACTTGTTCCTGAGGAATAGTTCCGTCGATGGGATAGATGTTCTGGGCGGGAATGTCCACTCGGTCAAAGAGTTGTTCCTTCAGCATCTTCAGGTTCGACTGCACGCTGTCTGGCGGCAGGGGGTAGTATTCATAGGTGACAAAGGCTACGACATTCTGGAAGCTCAGTCCCTCCTCCTCGTGCATCCTGACAAGCTGGTTGAACACCTCCGTGAGTGTGGCACCGCCCGAGAAGCAGATGGTGCAGGCGCGGATTTCGCGCTGTCGCTGCCGAATCATGGCAGCCATCTTCAGCGCCACATCCTGGGCACCTTCCTCGGCCGTGGCGTAGATTTCAGTAGGTAGTTTCTCGAAGCGAGTGAGCACGGAACGCTCTATATTCCCGCCCGGTCGATAGTAACGCGGCGAGACTCTGTCGAGAGTAATCTGGGAGCTAAGATTTGTCTTCATAATTAGTTGAGTTATTAAAAGTTTTGCAGGCAATGAAGAAAAAAAGTCTCCGAGGGGGAGTGCAGAAGAGCACCCCCCGCGGAGCATAGAAAGAGAGTAAACAGTGTCCTCAGAAATAGAAGCCGAAACCGATCTTCAGTCCCGCTGTGGAGGCGTCGGAGAAGTTGTCCAGCGACATCTTATAATAGATTGCGGGCTCCAGCGTGAGGTTGCGATTGAGGAAGAAGGTGTAGGCTATCTCGGGCGAGAAGTAGCAGTGGTCGTCGTTCAGCACTCCGTTGTGAACATGCTCGTAGCTGAAGAAAGCGCCCAGCGAGAGTCCGTTCTGCTCAATATAATAGCGACTGCCTACTCCGAGCTCGAAGTTATCCATCTTGCGGCCGGGATGGTTGTAGCCCACACGGCCGAGCACCATCCAGTCGTCCAGGAAGAAATAACCTGCCGTGGCCTGGATGTCGGCGGTGAAACGCGTGTTCTTGCTGTAGGCTAAGTTCAAGCCAGAGAAAGAGGCATTGAGATACATCTTATCGGCCTCGAACTGCGCATTGGCGGTGAGGCAGACAAAGGCCATCAAGAGGCCCAGTAGCATTTTTTTCATCATATTATTTTTAGTTAGGGAACAAACTCCGTAAGGTTGTGCAGGCGCCTCATTCCAGCTTGCTGCAAAGGCCTCTTCCGATTCCGAGGAAAGCCTCATCCCAGCTTGCTGCAAAGGCTTCTTCAGAGGCAGCTGCAAATGATTTTGCCACAAAGATAATACCCTTCGGCTGCACGGCCAAAGGGTACTTCATATTTTTAGGTTATTTTAACGTCTCTCAGCGAGCCCACGACTCCAGCAGGCGCACTTCCTCGTTGCCTACGACCGTGATCTCATAGTCCGCCACCGAAGCGGGAACGAGGCACGAGAAACCCGCACGGAGTTCCACCGCGGTCCCTCCGGCAGAGAGCCGACAGCAGCCCGAGAGGCAGGAAAGTGTGAGGAAAGAGTCTTCCTGCAGGAGGTTTCTCCGCAAGCGGGAAGTGGTGGAGACAAGGTTCACCACGAAGAACGAGCAGTCAATGAGCCGTGTGGCTCCTTCTGCTGCGGCGGTGTAGTGGGTGCGGTAGTCGTCGTACACCTTATAATCTATGGCGTCCCGGGCCTCCTCCGTGTGGAGTTGCCGTGGTCGTCCGTCGAGTCCGAGGCGGTTGTAGTCATAGAGCCGATAGGTGACATCTGAGCTCTGCTGAATCTCGCAGAGCAGAATGCCCTCGCACACCGAATGGATGCGCCCTGCGGGGATGAAGAAGACGTCGCCGCGCTTCACTTCATGACGCTGCAGACAATCCACGATACTGCCGTCGGCAACCCTGGAGGCATACTCCTCTGCGGTGATCTGTTTGCGGAAACCTGCCAGCAGCGTGGAACCGGGCTGTGCATCCATCACATACCACATCTCGGTCTTGCCGAGTTTGCCGTGCCGCTGCCGGGCCAACTCGTCGTTGGGATGCACCTGTATGGAGAGGTCTCCGGAGGCATCAATGAATTTCACCAGCAGCGGGAACTCCGTTCCGTGGGCCGCCCAGATGTGGCGTCCCACCAGTTCGCTGCCAAACGCTGCCACCAATTCCGGCAGCGAGCGGCCGCACAAGGGCCCGTTCTCCACCACGGATTCACTGCCCCCCACGGCGCTGACCTCCCAGCTCTCGCCGATATGTTTCTCGTCGGCCGGCAGCCCTTTCAGGGCCTTCAACCGGTGACCGCCCCATACTATTTCGTGGAAGTTCTCCTTAAATAAAAATGGATAAAGCATGATGTCATGTGTTTTCGGGTGCAAAGATACACTTTTTTAGTGAGATGAAATGACTCTTTTTGTTCAAAAGATGGTACTTTGCCGGTCAAATAGTATTAAATTTTGCAGATTTTCAGCCAAATTGTGCTATTTCTGCCAAAGAAGCATTATCTTTGTGCCCAAAATCTTTTATTATCCTCTTTTCTCCTATGGTAAGCATTTCACATTCCCTCCAACGTTCTGCCCTACTAAGGAAAATAACCCTCTTCCTGCTGGCTTGCGTCTTCCTCTCTACTGCTTCGGCCCAGATGCCGCAATCCCCCAAACGAGAGTTCCGAGGGGCCTGGATTCAGGCCGTCAACGGACAATGGCAAGGGTTGGGACGCGACCGCATGCGTGCCGAGCTCACTCGGGAACTCAACGCCCTGCAGACGGCAGGTATTAACACAATTCTCTTCCAATGCAGAGTGGAGGGCGACGCCCTGTATGCCAGTCAGCTGGAACCCTGGAGCCGCTACCTCACCGGGCAGCAGGGCACACCGCCCGCGCCCTACTGGGACCCCCTGGAATGGATGGTCCAAGAGTGCCACGCACGAGGAATGGAAATCCACGCCTGGATTAACCCCTACAGGGCCAAGACGAAGGGAACAACCATGCTCGCCACATCCCACTACGTCATACAGCACCCCGAGCGATGTTTCACCTATGGCGACCTGATGCTCTTCGACCCGGGACTCCCCGAGAACAGGAGATACATCTGCACCGTGGCACAGGACATCGTACGCCGCTATGACATCGACGGATTCCATATCGACGACTACTTCTACCCCTACCCCGTGGCCGGACAGAGCATCCCCGACGACGCTTCCTACTCCGCCTATGGTCAGGGCCTCACCCGCGGCGACTGGCGCCGACAGAACGTCAACGCATTCATCCACGAACTGCACGAGGCCATTCATGCCGTGAAGCCGTGGGTGAAGTTCGGAGTATCGCCGTTCGGAATATACCGCAACGAGGCTTCCTGGCCAGGAGGCTCACGCACCAACGGGCTGCAGAACTACGACGACCTCTACGCCGACGTCCTGCTCTGGGTGCAGAAGGGATGGGTGGACTACAACATCCCGCAAATCTACTGGGAGATAGGTCACAAGGCTGCCGACTACGAGGAACTCATCCGATGGTGGAGCCGCAACTGCACCGAGCGGCCGCTAATCATCGGACAGGACGTCGACCGCACTATCGCTGCCACAGACCCCAATAATCCCAACCAACATCAGATGGCCGCCAAGATGGCGCTGCAGCGTGGACTGAGCGGCATCAGCGGCAGCTGTCAGTGGTATGCCCGTGCCGTGGCCGACGACAAAGGGCAGTACGCCACGCTCCTTCGCTCCTACTACCACTCCCGCCCTGCCCTGCAGCCGCTGATGCCCTGGATCGACAAGAAAGCGCCACGCAAGGTCCGCAAACTCAAGGCGGTGCAGATGAACGACGGCAGCATGCACCTCTGCTGGACTGCCCCGAGGGCCAAGAAGGAGATGGACAAAGCGCAGCTCTACGCCGTTTACGTCTTCCCCAAGGGCATGCCCGTGGACCTCAATAATATGAATCAGATCGTCTGCGTCACTCCGGACACTCACATCCTGCTCCCCTACACCCTCGGTACAACCAAGTGGACCTACGTGGTCACCGCCCTCGACCGCCTGCACAACGAATCCAAGGAGAAGAAGATAACAGTCAAGTTATAATTCCCAAAACTGCTTCATGGCAAAGAAAAACAAAGACTCCGCTGCACCTGTCCCTCGGCGCGACGACTATGCCGCCGACAATCCATTCATCCACATCCAGGGAGCGCGGGTCAATAATCTGAAGAACATCACCCTCGACATCCCTCGCGGAAAGCTTATCGTCATCACTGGCCCTTCCGGTTCGGGCAAATCCTCTCTGGCCTTCGACACGCTGTATGCCGAAGGTCAGCGTCGCTATGTCGAGAGCCTCAACAGCTATGCCCGCCAGTTCCTGGGGCGAATGAGCAAACCCGAATGTGATTTCATCAGCGGCATTCCTCCCGCCATCGCCATCGAGCAGAAAGTCATCTCACGGAACCCACGCAGCACCGTAGGCACGAGCACCGAGATCTATGAATACCTCCGGCTGCTCTTCGCACGGGTGGGGCGCACTTTCAGTCCCATCAGCGGACAAGAGGTGAAGAAACATTCCACGGAGGACGTCGTAAGATGCATGCTTTCCTATTCGCCCGGCACTCGCTTCGTGGTCCTCTGCCCCCTCCGCATTCCCGAGGGGCGCAGCGTAGAGCAACAACTGCGGCAGTACATGCAAGAGGGCTATGCACGGCTGTTCCTCGGCGGCGAGATTCTGCGCATCGACGACTACCTCGCGACCCTCCCAGACCAGAGCGGGGGGCCAGCCTCAGAAGCTTCTTCCGGCGCACGGCCCTCGCTGCTCATCGACCGCCTCTCCGTCTCGTCGGACAAGTCGGTTATATCCCGTCTCGTGGATTCCGCCGAGACGGCGTTCTACGAGGGCGGCGGCACACTCTCCCTCATATTCCTTCCCGCAGGCATCGAGCATCAGTTCTCCACTCGCTTCGAGGCCGATGGCATGACCTTCGAGGAACCTTCAGACCAGCTCTTCGCCTTCAACTCCCCCGTGGGCGCGTGCCCCACTTGTCAGGGCTGGGGCAACGTGCAGGGCATTGATCCCCATCTCGTCGTCCCCGACAGCTCCAAGAGCGTCTACGACGGCTGCGTACAGTGCTGGCGCGGCGAGAAGCTGGGCGAGTGGAAGACGGAGTTCATCCGCATTGCCGAGAGCATTCATTTCCCCATCTTCAAACCATACTTCGAGCTCTCCCGACAGGAGCGCGACCTCCTGTGGCACGGCCGCTACCCCTCTGCGTCGCTGGAAGAGCGATGGCGCCGCAACGACATCTGCATCGATGCCTTCTTCGACAGCTTGCGGGAGCAGCGCTACAAGATACAAAACCGAGTTATGCTGGCCCGCTACACCGGCAAGACCGAGTGCCCCGTTTGCCACGGCACACGTCTGCGTCCCGAGGCCTCCTATGTTCGCATTGCCGGCCGCGCCATCACGGACCTCGTTGATCTCCCTATCACCGAATTGATGAAGTGGGTGTCTTCCCTCCTTCCGGACACGTCTTCGTCTTCCGCCGCCGGCTCGAATTCTGCCTCTCTTTCCGCAGCTGACTCGGTTTCTGCAGAATCTTTCTCCGGCTCGGTTTCTGCCGATTCGCAGCAGTCCTCCTCTCCCCTCACTCCCCATGAGTCACAAGTGGCCCACCGCCTCCTCGTGGAGATACACAGCCGTCTTCAGTTCCTCATCGACGTTGGCCTCGGCTACCTCACTCTCGGCCGGCGTTCCAATAGCCTCTCTGGAGGCGAGAGCCAGCGCATTAACCTCGCAACATCCCTCGGCAGTTCGCTTGTGGGCTCCATGTACATCCTCGACGAACCTTCCATCGGACTCCATAGCCGCGACACCGACCGCCTCATCCACGTCCTCCGTCAGTTGGTGGACTTGGGCAACACCGTCGTCGTCGTGGAGCACGACGAGGAAATCATCCGTGCTGCCGACTACCTTATAGATATAGGTCCCGAGGCAGGGCGCCTCGGCGGACAAGTCGTCTTCGCAGGCTCCCTCCAGCAAGCCCTCGCTTCCGACGCCCCCAGCACTGCCGTTCCCGATACAGCCGCCGTTCCGAATGCTGCCGCACCCAGCGACGCACCCGCACCCAGCGACGCAGCCCACCCCAGTGCCGCCGCAACACCTCTTCCTTCCCACACCCTGGATTTCCTTCGCGGCACCGACCGCCTCGTCCCGCCCGCCACACGCAGGCCCTGGAACCGCTCCATCCTCGTGCGTGGCGCCCGGGCCAACAACCTCAAGGGTCTCGATGTCCGTTTTCCCCTGAATGTGATGACCTGCGTCACCGGCGTCTCCGGTTCCGGCAAGAGTTCCCTCGTGCGCGACATCTTCTACAACGCCATGAAGCGACTGCTCGACGAGAGTGCCGACCGGCCCGGAGAGCACACCTCCATCGAGGGGGACACAGATGCCATCCAGGCCGTGGAGTTCGTGGACCAGAACCCTATCGGCAAGAGTTCACGTTCCAATCCCGTCATCTACGTGAAAGCCTACGACGAGATCCGGAGGCTCTTCGCCAGCCAACCACTCGCCAAGCAACTCGGGTTCTCTGCCAGCCACTTCTCTTTCAACACCGAGGGAGGCCGCTGCGAAGAGTGCAAGGGCGAGGGAACCATAACCATCGAGATGCAGTTCATGGCAGACCTCGTGCTGCCCTGCGAGTCCTGTCATGGCCAGCGCTTCAAGAAGGATATACTCGAAGTGCGTTTCTTCGGGAAGAATATCAACGACGTGCTCGCCATGACCGTGAACCAGGCCATGGAGTTCTTCTCCGAACACCACGAGCAGAAGATTGTCAACCGCCTGAAGCCGCTGCAGGACGTGGGTCTCGGCTACATCAAACTCGGGCAGTCCTCCTCCACGCTTTCGGGAGGCGAGAACCAGCGAGTGAAGCTGGCATATTATATAGGTATGGAGAAACAGGTGCCCACGCTCTTCATCTTCGACGAGCCCACCACCGGTTTGCATTTCCACGATATCCGTCGACTCCTCAGCAGTTTCGATGCCCTGATAGAACGGGGCCACACAATCCTCGTCATCGAGCACAACCTCGATGTCATCAAGATGGCAGACCACGTCATCGACCTGGGACCCGAAGGTGGCGCCCAAGGCGGCAACCTCGTTGTCTGCGGAACACCCGAGGAAGTGGCTGCGCACCCAACCAGCCACACCGCCCGATTCCTGCGCGAGAAGTTATAGACCCAGACTTACCCGATAGGGAGGGAAAAGCCTGCGGCAGAAATGTAGGTGTATACGTACTGACTTTGGAGGTATGTATACACCTTATATATATATTACTCAACTTTCGCAAGCTCACTTTCGTCGGTTCAAGGTACGAGCAAGCTCGCGGTTTCGTCGGTTTAAGGTGCAGCCTTCGGCTGCGGTTTAAGGGATTTAAGATCCAAGCAAGCTCGATGACTTGATGAAAAAAAGTCGTTACAGATATAAAACACTTGGCAAACAGGAATTTACCTAACTGCGAAAGTTGAGTTATTACTTTTCGGATGTCTCACCGCTGTTCTTGAGGGCTTCGGCGTAGCATTGTCGGCAGAGCGGTTCGTACTCGTGGGTCTCTCCCAGCAGCACCTGGCTCTCGCCTTCCACGATGCGGTGGCTGACGTAAGCGAGCGCCCCGCAGCGGACGCAGATGGCATGCACCTTTGTCACGTCGTCAGCGATGGCACACAGTTGGGGCATGGGCCCAAAAGGTTTCCCCTTGAAGTCCAGGTCCAGTCCTGCCACGATGACCCGAGTGCCGCGGTTGGCCAGCTCGTTGCACACCTCCACGATCTGTTCGTCGAAGAACTGCGCCTCGTCAATCCCGAGCACATCGGCGTCGGAGCCCATGAGCAAGATGCTGGCAGCGCTCTCCACGGGAGTGGACGTGATGGCGTTGCCCTCGTGGCTCACTACATCCTCTTCGCTATAGCGTATGTCGATAGCAGGTTTGAATATCTCCACCTTCTGGCGCGACAGCTTGGCACGTTTCATGCGTCGGATGAGCTCTTCTGTTTTTCCCGAGAACATCGATCCGCAGATCACCTCTACGCGTCCTCTCCGCATGAATTCTCCGCTATAATCTTTCACGTTTGACATGTATTTTTTGATTTTCTGGCCCCAAAAGTAGCGCTTTCTTTGCTCACGTCCAAAGAAAATGCGTGAAAAAGTAAAAACTTTGTTAATTTCGGCCTTTCTTTAATCCAATAATGAAGATTTATACCGAACTTTGCGACATGTTATATATTGTACCCACGCCCGTAGGAAACCTCGAAGACATCTCTTTGCGCGCCTTGAAGGTGTTGCGCGAGGCCGATTTGATTCTGGCCGAGGACACTCGCACCAGCGGTCAGTTGCTGAAGCACTTCGACATCCATCGGCCCCTGCAGTCGTATCATAAGTTCAATGAGCACCAGACGGTGAGCCGCATTGTCGAACGTCTGCAGGCCGGCGACGAGGTGGCTGTTGTGAGCGACGCCGGCACCCCCGGCATCAGTGACCCCGGCTTCCTGGTGGCCCGCGAGGCCATCCGTGCGGGCGTCGAGGTCACCTGTTTGCCCGGCGCCACCGCTTTCGTGCCCGCCCTCGTGGGTTCCGGTCTGCCTTGCGACAAGTTCTGTTTCGAAGGCTTCCTGCCCCAGAAGAAAGGGCGCCAGACCCGCCTCATGCAGCTGGCCCAGGAACCCCGGACCATGGTCTTCTACGAATCCCCCCACCGGGTGCTCAGGGCCCTGCAGCAGTTCGTGGAGTACTTCGGAGCCGACCGCCCCGTGGCCGTGTGCCGCGAGCTCTCTAAGCTCCACGAGGAGTACGTCCGTGGCACCCTGGCCGAGGCCCTGGCCCACTTCACGGAACACGAACCACGCGGTGAGTTCGTCATCATCGTGGGAGGCAAGAATGAGTAGTCCTAATCATTATAATACATCAAGCACTATGAAGAAATTATTTTTCCTGTCCCTCTGTCTGTTGGCACTGACAGCTTGTAACGAGGGAAAGAAAGTGGAGGAACGCGCCCAGCGCGAGCGCGACTCCCTGATGCAAGTTATTGATGAGAAAGAGAACGAACTCAATGATATCATGGGTTCCATCAATGAGATTCAGGAAGGCTTCCGCCAGATCAACGAGGCCGAAGGGCGCATCACCGTGGCCAACGGCAATCCCGAGTCCGCCTCCTCCAAGGAGCTCATCCGCGAGAACATGCAGTTCATCCAGCAGACCCTGCAGCAGAACCGCGACATGATTGCGCAGCTGAAGCAACGTCTGAAGACCACCACCATCAATGTGGAACGCCTCACCAAGACCATAGAGAACCTCCAGAAGCAACTCGACGAACAGAACCTGCGAGTGCAGGATCTCGAGGCCCAGCTGGCAGAGCGCGACGTGCAGATAGCCCAGCAGGGCGAGCAGATCAGTCAGCTCACGGAAGACGTCAGTGACCTCACCGCCGACAACCAGCAGAAGCAAGAGACCATTCAGGCTCAGGACAAGGACCTGAACAGCGCGTGGTTCGCCTTCGGCACCAAGCAGGATCTGAAAGCTCAGAATATCCTGAAGAAAGGCGACGTCCTGCAGAGCGGCGATTTCAACAAAGGCTACTTCAAGCAGATAGACATCCGCATAGACAAGGAGATAAAACTCTACTCCAAGCACGCGGAGATACTCACCAACCACCCTGCCGGCAGCTACCAGCTGGTGCGCGATGCCAAGAAGCAGTACACGCTGAAGATCACCGACCCCCAGACCTTCTGGAGCGTAAGCCGCTTTCTTGTCATTCAGGTGAAGTGACCAAGACACGGGAATTGTTTAAGAGAAAAAGAGACAGGCTGCATTGAAGGAATTTGTAATCACAGAAGCGAAAGCAGAGACGGCGGTCCTCGTGGGACTCATCACGCCCCAGCAGGACGAGCGCCGTACCACAGAGTACTTAGACGAACTGGAATTTCTGGCAACCACGGCAGGCGCCGTGACTGTCAAGCGTTTCACCCAGCGTGTCAGCGGCCCCTCGCAGGTCTCCTACGTGGGCAAGGGCAAGCTGGATGAGATACGAGCCTACATCGTGGCGGAGGAAGACGCCGGGCGCGAGGTGGGCATGGTCATCTTCGACGACGAGCTGTCGGCCAAGCAGCTGCGCAACATAGAGCAAGTGCTGCAGGTGAAGATCCTGGACCGCACCTCCCTCATTCTGGACATCTTTGCGATGCGCGCTCAGACCGCCAATGCCAAGACGCAGGTGGAGCTGGCGCAGTACCGCTATATGCTTCCTCGCCTCCAGCGTCTGTGGACCCACCTCGAGCGCCAGGGCGGCGGCTCCGGTTCCGGCGGCGGCAAGGGCAGCGTGGGCCTTCGCGGTCCCGGCGAGACCCAGCTGGAGATGGACCGACGTATCATCCTCAACCGGATGAGCCTGCTCAAACAGCGCCTGGCCGACATCGACCGCCAGAAGACCACCCAGCGCAGCAACCGCGGAAGGATGATACGAGTGGCCCTCGTGGGCTACACCAATGTCGGCAAGTCCACCCTCATGAACCTCCTCAGCAAGAGCGAGGTCTTCGCCGAGAACAAACTCTTCGCCACCCTCGACACCACCGTGCGCAAGGTCATCATCGACAACCTCCCCTTCCTGCTCTCAGACACCGTAGGCTTCATCCGCAAACTTCCCACCGACCTCATCGACTCCTTCAAGAGCACCCTCGACGAAGTCCGGGAGGCCGACCTGTTGGTGCACGTCGTAGACATCTCACACCCCGACTTCGAGGAACAGATAAAAGTGGTGGACAAGACCCTCTCCGACCTCGGTTGCGCCGACAAACCCTCCATGATACTCTTCAACAAGATAGACGCCTACACCTTCACCCCCAAGGACAGCGACGACCTCACCCCCGCCACCCGCGAGAACCTCTCGCTGTCCGAACTCATGCGCACCTGGATGGCCAAACTCCATGGCGACTGCCTCTTCGTCAGCGCCGCCCGGCGGACCAATATCGACGAGCTGAAGCAGGTGCTATATAATAAGGTGCGCGAGCTGCATGTGCAGAAGTACCCCTACAACGATTTCCTGTTCCAACACTATGAGGAAGCATGAGGTTAACTCAACTTCGCAAGATCAGGTTGGGGGTCTTTGAAAGTTTAGAGTTTAGAGTTTAGAGTAGTTGTACAGTTTAGAGTTTAGAGTTTAGAGATTGGGTCGCTTTCGCGACAGTTTAAGAGTTTAAAAGTTTAAGGTATCAACTTGTCTACTTGTCAACTTGTTTACTTGTCAACTAAAGATTGTCAACTAAAGAACCAACTTGTCAACTAATGAGCGAGCGGAGCTCGCGATTTAAAATCCAACTATAATTTATGTCCGACAACATTCAATCAACATCCATCGGCGGCCTCATCAGTCGCTACGTCAGCGCCAGCGGACTGCTCATCGTGGCAACCGTGCTGGCCTTGGTTTTTGCGAATCTGCCGGCCACGCGAGAACTCTATGCGTGGCTGTGGGAACAACCCGTCTCGCTGAGCATCGGCAGTTTCAATGTCTTCAGTCATGGAGGTCACACCCTCACCCTCATGGACTTCATCAACGACTTCCTGATGTTCTTCTTCTTCCTCAGCGTAGGCCTCGAGATCAAGCGCGAGCTCCTGTGCGGTGAGCTCAGCAGCCGTCAGAAAGCCATGCTCCCCATCATCGGAGCCTGCGGCGGCATGCTCATCCCCGTCGTCGTCTTCTTCTGCGTCTGCTGGGGCCATCCCATGATGGAGCGCGGTTGCGCCATCCCCATGGCCACCGACATCGCCTTCTCGCTGGGCGTGCTGTCCGTCTTCAGCCGTCGCGTGCCGCCCGGACTGAAGATCTTCCTCGCCGCCTTGGCCGTGGCCGATGACCTCGGGGGCATCATCGTCATCGCCATCTTCTACAGCCAAGGTCTGGCCTGGCCCTACCTCTTGGCCGCAGCCGTCGTGGTAGCCATCCTCTTGATAGGCAACAAGCGCGGAGTACGTCTCAAGCAGTTCTATATCCCCCTCGGCCTCGTGCTGTGGTATCTCACTCTGAACTCCGGCATCCACGCCACCATCGCCGGTGTCGTCCTCGCCTTCTGCATTCCCGCCAACCTCGGCAAGGGCACCCGCTACTACCTCGAAGCCATCCGTGATGGCGTCAACGACTACCCCGACATCGATGTCACCGAGGCCGACCGCGACAAAGCCATGGTCCTTTCCAAGGACGAGATACAGAAGCTGCGCCGCATCGAGAAAGCCTCAGACAACCTCATCTCACCCCTCCAGGATATCGAGGACTACCTGAGCCTGCCCATCAACTATGCCGTAATCCCCATCTTCGCCTTCGCCAATGCCGGTGTGGACTTCACGGACCTCTCCTTCATGAGCCTGTTCCACGGCGTGGCTCTCGGCGTCTTCCTCGGTCTGCTTGTCGGTAAGTTCACCGGCGTGCTCAGCTTCTCCTGGCTCAGCATCAAGTTAGGCTGGTGTCAGATGCCCGAGGGCGCCAACTGGAAGAGTTTCGCCAGCGTCTGCATGCTTTGCGGCATCGGTTTCACCGTCTCTATGTTCATCGCAGCCCTCAGCTATCCTGTTCACATGGGTCAGGAAGCCGCCGACATGTTGAACGAAGCCAAACTCGGCATCCTCTGCGGCACCATCGCCTCCGCCTTGGTCGGTTGCCTGATGCTCAACAGCACCTTGCCGAAACAAGTGGCAGAAAAGAAATAGCAGTTATTGACGTGACGGTGCTGGGGCACCCCTCCAGGGTGCATACCCTCCCTATCGCGCGAACCTCCGGGGGTGCTCGCTACGCTCGTACCCTCGGTTATTGAGCGATGACCGCTTCGTGGTCGCCCCCAATATGGCTGACGCGAGGCGGGGAAGAGGGAGCGGATAATTTCTTTCACACGAGTGTTCATGAATGGGGACATATAATCAACCATAAATAAAAGTCATGAATAATTAAATGGGGTTAATTCGTGGTTATTATATGTGAGATGAAAGTTTAGAGTTTAGAGATGTCGCTTCGCGACAGTTTAGAGTTTCTATGCACGCTATTGACGCTGAAGCGTCATCGCTCAATAACCGAGGGAACGAGCGAAGCGAGCACCCCCGGACAGGGGAGATAGCCACACAGTACCGCACCCTAGAGGGGTGCCCCATCCACGTTGCACACAATACCGCACTCTAAAGGGGTGTCCCTGTGCTAAAGAACCCCGAAGGCAACAGTCTTCGGGGTTTCGTTTTGAAGGTGTTCCTCCTCCGATGTTGATCGGAGGGGTTGTTGTGCGTTAGCGATTGCGTGTCTTGAGGACCACTTTCTGGCCGTTACGGATATAGATACCTTTCTGGGTGGGTTTGTATATGCGCTGACCTTGCAGGTTGTAGTACACCTCTGGTCCTTGGTCCTTCTGCGCTTCACTGATGCCTGTCTCCACCTCCATTTGCAGTTGCAGCGGAGCCTTGAACGAGCCGAGGACGTCAGGTTGGAAGGTGATGGGAGTGGCGTTGGTGGGCGCTGCCTCAAACAGAACGGCGGTCAGGGTTTGCTCCTCATCGGTCTCTGCATCCACGGCCTTGAAGGTGATGGCGCCATCACCGTCGTTGCCGTAGATGTTGATGTAAAGGATGCCATCGACGTACTCGCCTACACCACGGCATTCGTTGTTTATGAAGGCACCGATGTGGTAGAGGTTATCTTCGGCCAGCTCACCATTGCAGATGACCTGTGCCGTGACACACATCATATTGGGATAGAGGCGCGGGCTGACGCTCCACGGCGCGGCCGCCTTGGCGTGCTTCTCGTTCTTGGCCTGGGCGTTGACGGTGGGAACGGTGTTGTAGACGAAGGACTTCTGGGAGGCTGCCTTGTAGAGGTAGCCCTGTCCAGGTGTCAATGCCTGCAGCAGACCCTTCCATGCGCCATCGACATATTCTGCGAAACCGCCAGTGAGGTTCGTAATCACGTCGCCCTCGTCAGCGGACAGTCCGCGCAGGGCATCGTCGAGGGTGAGCATCTGGTCGATGGGGTAGCACAACCAGTTCCAACCGCTGGCGAGGGTGATGCTGCGGCTGTTGGGGTTGTACTGGTCGCCGGAGAACTGCTTCACCTGTTGGCTTTCGGCCTTCATCTTCACAGCCTGCTCGGCCTCAATGACCGTGCATTCCTCTTGGGTCAGCACTTCTGTTGCCATCTCCTGCAGGACGCTCTTCGCGAGCGGTTCGGCCAGGTCGTGGGAAGCCCAGTTCCAACCCTCGGCCAGCGTCAGCGTGAGTGCCGACTGGCGGATGAGGTAGTTGTACTCGCGCACCTCACTCTCTGTGCCGTTGTAGCCTATGGCCATCACATTGATGGTCATGGGCTCGTTGATGGTGATGGGCTCCTGATAGAGTTTGCGCGTGGCCGACTCGCAGGGGCAGCTGCCGTCGGTGGTGTAGTAGATGCTGGCGCCCTCGGACTCACACTGCAGGGTGACGGTCTGTCCGCGATAGACAGCCGTGCCGCTGATGCGCGATGCCGTGGGAGCCTTGACGGGTTCGAGGAGCGCTGCCTCGACCACATTGACGAGCGTCTGGGCCTTGATGTCCTCGTCCACGACTTCCATCTTCAGGGCCGTGGTGCCGAAGAGGACGCCATTGACGGTCACCTGGGCTTGTCCGTCGGCATCCAGGGTGAGTTCGATGCTCTCCTGGCTGTCGTTGAGCGTAGCCACCTGGGTGGAGGCGGAGGTGATGCGGACGTGTTTGCCGGCAGCGGCATCGGTGGGCAGGGATGCTATGAGCAGGGTCTCTGTGCCGCCGTAGCTGACGTTCATTTCCGTCTCGGCGCTCAGCGAGGTAAGCTGCTTCTCGATGTCAATCTTCTGCTGGTAGTTGGCAGCCATCTGGATACCTGCATAACTCTCCACCGTGCGGTTGACGATGGCATAGACCTCGTCGTACTGGTTGAGTTGGTCGGTAGCCACGAACACCTTGGTGGCCAGCTGTTCTTCGCTGCCTTCGATGGTGGCTTCGCTGTCGGGGAACGAGAACTGGAGGTCGGCGAGCAGCGTCTCGACCTCGTCCTT
>JAILFY010000199.1 GCA_024697285.1 Bacteroidaceae bacterium | reverse complement strand
TCACGCCGGCGACGGTGGCCTCTACGCCGAGCTGGTGCAGAACCGGGGCTTCGAGGAGCACGTGCTCCCCTCGAGCATGACCTATCGCGACGGACGTGCCTGGGCCATAGATGCACAGAACTACGAACATCGCAACAACCGCAAGTGGAATATCCCCTGGAACCTGGAGGAGAAGAAGATGACCGGTTGGCGTGTGGAAGGACAACAATGTAGCGTCAAGGGAGAAGTCGTGGAGGCCAAGGAGCCTCTGCACGAGAACACTCCCCATGCCATGCAACTTCAGATCAAGAAGATGAAGGCAGGCGGACGGGCCGTACTGACCAATACCGGATATTGGGGAATGGGCCTGAAGAACGGCGAGTCCTATGACCTGCGCTTCTACGTGAAGAGCAGCAACTACAAAGGTTCTATTACCGCTCGCTTGCGCAATGGCGAGACAGGCGAGAGCCTGGGTGCCGTAGAGTTCCAGAACAAACCCCTCAAGGAATGGACCGAACTGACAGCCACGCTGAAAGCCACCGGTACTGCTGCCAAGGGCGAACTGGCCCTGGAGTTCGACAAGAACGGTCAAGTCTTTGTGGACTACGTGTCGCTCTTCCCGCAGGCTACCTTCAAGGGCCGCAAGAACGGACAGCGTGCTGACGTGGCACAGATGATTGTGGATCTGCATCCTAAGTTCATGCGTTGGCCCGGAGGCTGCATCGTTGAAGGTGCCACCTACGAGAACCGCGTGAAATGGAAGGAGACACTGGGTGACCCGATGACCCGTCGCGGCGAATGGGACCTCTGGGGCTACCGCGCCACTTGGGGTATGGGATATCATGAGTTCCTGCAGTTCTGCGAGGACCTGAATATGGACGGCATGTTCGTGGACAATGCCGGTATGTCGTGCTCCGTGCGCAACGGCGACTACGTGAGCAGCGAGGCCGATATGGAAGCTGTCGTTCAGGATTTCCGCGACGCCATCGACTACGCCCTGGCAGATCCCGCCACCAACAAGTGGGCTAAAATGCGTGCCGAGGCAGGACACCCCGCTCCCTTCCCCCTGAAATATGTGGAGATAGGTAATGAGAACGTGGGTCCCGAGTACGTGACACACTTCAACTACATCTACAAGAAGCTGAGTGCCGAATATCCGCAGATCATCTTCATCAATACCTTGGGTCACGACAGTCCCCTTTTGGAACAAGTGCCCGGTAAGTATATGGTGGATCCCCACTGGTATCGCAATCCCGACTTCTTCTTCGCCAACAACCATCTCTTCGACGATGCTCCTCGCACCCATGATATCTACGTAGGTGAGTACGCTTGCAATGGCGGTGTAGGTGCAGGAAATCTGCTGGCAGCCCTGAGTGAAGCCGCTTTCATCATGGGTATGGAACGCAACAGCGATGTTGTGAAGATGACGAGCTACGCCCCCTTGTTCGAGAACGAGAACCGTCGCGACTGGCCCTGCAACCTCATCCATATCAACAGCAGCGAAGTCTATGGCCGCGCCTCCTACTACGTACAGCAGATGTCTGCCGAGAACCGCCCCACCTACAATGTCTTCGTCAGCGAACCCACCACAGAAGGTGAGGCACAGCCTTTCCGTGCCGGTGGTATCGGTGTTGGCAGCTACGCCACTCAGTGCGAGTACCGCGACATTAAGATCACCATGGCCGACGGTAGCGTACAAAGTATTGTCCCCTCTCAGTTGCAGACCAAGAAAGGTGAATGGGCAGTAGAGGGAGACATCATCCGCCAGACCTCCAACGGACAGGTGACACTGGCCCAACTGCCGCAGTTCTCCTCAGATAACTACACCCTCGAACTGAAGGCCCGCAAGTTAAGTGGTGCCGAAGGTTTCTTCGTCTACTATGGTCTGAACGAAAACGGAATGAACGGCTACGCTGCCAATATCGCTGGATGGAACAACCGCACGACAGCTATACAGCCTCTGTTCCGCGGCCGTGTCAACGATGTGCTGGGACGCAGAGCCCGTCAGACAGTGGAGGAGAACAAATGGTACGACGTGAAACTCGTCGTCACCCCCATGGCTGTCACCCTCTATGTGGATGGTCAGGAGATGACGGTAGCTCGTCCCTCGACACCCACCCGTCTCTTCTGTCAGACCGGTTATGATGAGGCTACGGGCGAACTGGTCATCAAGGTGGTCAACGGCACAGACCAGCCCTACAATCGTTCCTTCGATATCGCCGGCGCCCAGAATGTGATGCCCACAGGCAAGGTTATTACCCTTCACGGCGACGCCACAGACGAGAACACCTTCGAACAACCCACGAAACTCGCTCCCGAGACCACTCTCTTCGGTAAGTTCGGCAAGCAGTTCACCTACCAGTTCCCGCCCATGTCCTTCACTATAATGCGTGTGAAGGTAGCGTTGGGGAAGAATTGAAAAATAAAAAAATTAAAGAATTAAAGAATTAAGGATTTAAGGAATTAAGGAATTAAAGATTTAAGGAATTAAAGAATTAAGGAATTAATGATCGCCCAATGACCGTACCCTCTCAAATACATTCCACTCTCTCTTTAGGGGAGCGGAATGGTGTTAGGAGATTGTCATATTATTCTTATTGAACTATGAACTTCAGAAATCTTTTTGCTACATTACTTTTCCTGTTGCCCCTGACGCTCGGTGCGCAGGTCTTCGACAGCTCCACGGAAGCTACTAAAGTTCCCACGAAATACGGGGAAGTGGCAGGATATATTGATAATGATGTCTACACGTACAAAGGCATTCCCTATGCAAAAGCCGACCGCTTCCAACCCGCTCAAGAACCTGAGTCGTGGCAGGGCATCCGTTCTTGTCGCCACTGGGGCCCCGTCTGTCCGCAGGCAAAGAACACTGGTTGGCGCGCTGATGCCAATGCGTTCTTTTATCAGTGGAACGACGGTTATCAGAGTGAAGACTGTCTGCGACTGAATATCTGGACCAAGGGCCGCAACGACGGCAAGAAACGTCCCGTCCTCTTCTGGTTGCACGGTGGCGGCTACACCTCCGGCAATGGCCAGGAGCATCCAGGTTACGATGGCCGCAACCTCGCCGATAAGGGCGACGTGGTTGTCGTCACCATCAACCATCGTTTGAATGTCCTCGGCTATCTGGACCTCTCTGCCT
>JAILFY010000144.1 GCA_024697285.1 Bacteroidaceae bacterium | reverse complement strand
GTTCTGCTGCGACCTGTCGCCTGGTTGCGATGGCAGGAAGTTAAAGATGAGTTTCTTGGCCGTATTGGCTTCCACGTTCTTCGGATCTGCCAGCAAGCGCTGGCGGTCAGCCTCAGGCAGGTCGCTGAAATCGTTTCGCGTACTGCCGTCGAAAACTGAATACGATTGATAGAACTGCCCGTTCACATATTCCCGCAGCGTCAGGTCGATGTGGTAGGTTTTTCCGGCCAGTGGCGAGAGGTCGAAGACGAGGCATTTGTAGCCCGCATCTTCCAACATCGTTAGGAGGTCGGACGTTGTAGGTTGCTGAGGTTGAAGCACTAACTCTTGTGCGCTACCGGCCATCGAGGCAAGCATCAGCGCGAGGAAAAGAATCTTTTTCATTGTTTTGATAATGAATTAAAATGAATAAATTAAAATGATTGGAATCATGTTTCCGGCGGCAAAGGTACGGCCTTTTTTGCTCTCACACCAAAGGAAAATATTACGGAAATGCTGGGAATTGTTACTGAATTATTACGCTGTTGGCAAATTCTGCTGTGGAGACAAGGGTTTGCGTGCGAAAAAGCGTACCTTTGCGGCCAAGAAATCGTAAATGAGAATCAGTATAAAGTAAATGGAACGACGAATCAAATTCATTCATGCGCTGACCATCGGCGTGATTGTCATCTTCGTCCTGTCGCAGGGCTACTGGCTGCTCAGTCGCTATCGGCTGGCGCTGCAGGAGCGGGAGGATGCGCTGTTTGCAAGTATTGTGGCAGCAGCCGACGAGGATGTGGAACTGAGGAGCAGGCGCCCGCAGAAACAAGTGCCGCAGGTGATGACCCAGCGTTACTACACCTACACACAAACAACGATGAAGAGTCGGACGGATTCTGCTGCGACACTAAACCTTATCATCGCCTTCGGCGAGCCAGAAGAGAAAATTATTGGATCCTTTGGCCAGTCTGAACATAAGACGGACTTGGGAACTCTCGGCGTTGACCACTTCAAGGCGGACAGCACCCAGACGTTTAGCTTCACACTGAATGATGCCGACCACATCGACGGCAATCTTATCGACCGTGCTATGAAGCTCTTTCAGGTGAACATGCAGAACCCCTTTACCACAACGGTACTGGATAGCCTGCTGCGGAAGCGGAAGATTGTAGCTCTGAACATTAAAGTAGATTCGTTGGCTGACTCCCTGCTATGGCAACCAGTGCTGCAGCGACATACCTCGCTCTTGCACCCTCGCATCACGGTCACCCTACCCTTCGACATCCTGCAGCATCGCGTGGTACGCGTGGAGGCAGCCATCGCCCTCTCGCCCTTGCTGCATGGCATGGCTTATACGCTGGCAGGTTCGGTCCTGCTCTCACTTTTACTTGTTTTCTGTCTGACCTACCAGATACAGACCATCCGCAAGCAACGGCGTGTGGAGGAGCTGCGGCGAGAGTTTGTTGATACGATGATTCATGAACTGAAACGACCCATCTCCACGCTGAAGATGTGCGTGTCATTTATGTCGGACGAGCGGATGATGGCTGATGAGGAGGGGCGGCGAACCATCCTCGAGAGCGCGCACCACGAACTGGATAACCTCACGGCCTACTTCACCCGTCTGCGCGAGATTACCATTGGCGATGCCGCACAGATTCCCCTCACGCTGAGTCGGTTCGGCCTGCGAACGCTGCTTAAAGAATGTATCGCTGGGCAGAACGTACCTGCAGGCAAGCGGGTGAGAATGGGGATTGACGAAGCAACCGACGTGGAGATCAAGGCAGATCGGATGCACCTAGGCAACGTAGTCTCTAACCTGTTGGAGAACGCCATCAAGTACAGCGGCGAGGAGGTGGAGATACACCTTAGTTTTTTTACGCGCACGGACGGCACACTCTGCCTCACCATCAGCGACAACGGCTATGGCATCGCCCGAGCCGACCTGCCCCATATCTTCGCACCCTTCTTTCGCAGCGAACGCTCGCAGACACAACCGGGTATCGGGCTGGGACTGAGCTACGTGAGACTGTTGGTGGAAGCGCACCATGGACAGATAAAAGCAAAAAGCGAGGAAGGCAAGGGTACGACATTCACCATTCAAATCCCCAAAAACAATAGGCAATATGAGAATCCTTCTTGTTGATGATGACCGCCAGAATTCCCTTTTCCTGAAGAAGTTTCTGGAAGTGGAGGGCTATGAAGTGTCGTACGCCGAGAATGGGCAGACGGGGTGGGAGCAATTCGTAAATAGTATATCGTCCAATCGTACATTTGACTTGGTCCTGCTGGATGTCAATATGCCTGTGATGAACGGCTTCGAGTTGGCACGCCGCATCCGCCAGGTGGACACGCGCGTACTTATCTTCTTTCTCACCGACCGAACTGAGAAAGCCGACCGCCTTAGAGGTTTCGACTTGAAAGGCAACGATTATATTCCCAAACCGTTCTATCCAGAAGAAATAATAGCGAGGATAAAAGAAAGGACGGACTCTCCAGAGTCTTTTTCCTTTCTCCTCGGCCACACCCGTTTCTCCCCCACCCTCGCCACTATCGAGTATAAAGGCCACCGCCAACACCTCACCGTGCGGCAAAGTGATATCCTGCTCCTTCTTGCTCAGAATCTTGGAAACATCGTGGAACGCGACCTCATCCTCGAACGTGTGTGGGGTAACGGCAGCTATGCCAACTCTCTCGCCCTCAACGTTCAGATAACCTATATCCG
>JAILFY010000143.1 GCA_024697285.1 Bacteroidaceae bacterium | reverse complement strand
GTTCTGCTGCGACCTGTCGCCTGGTTGCGATGGCAGGAAGTTAAAGATGAGTTTCTTGGCCGTATTGGCTTCCACGTTCTTCGGATCTGCCAGCAAGCGCTGGCGGTCAGCCTCAGGCAGGTCGCTGAAATCGTTTCGCGTCCTGCCGTCGAAAACTGAATACGATTGATAGAACTGCCCGTTCACATATTCCCGCAGCGTCAGGTCGATGTGGTAGGTTTTTCCGGCCAGTGGCGAGAGGTCGAAGACGAGGCATTTGTAGCCCGCATCTTCCAACATCATGAGGAGGTCTTTCTGCGTAGGCTCTTGGGGTTGGATACAGACGTTCTGAGCTTGCATGGTGGCAGCGGAGAGGAGGAGGGCGAGGGTGATGAATGTCTTTTTCATTGTTGTTCGTTGGCTTTTTTGAAAGATTAATTATTGGTTTGTTGTTTGCGCTTGGGCTGTTTGCTCAGGCGGTAGATGACGTGGAGAAGGGCGTAGCGGGGCATGACGTTGGACCAGGTCTCGGTGCGGCCTTGGGCATTGATCGTTCGGCGGACGTTGGAAAGCTGGCCGAGGAGATCGAGGGCGTCGAGCTGGAGAAGGAGGTTGCCGCGTAGGAAGCGCTTGGTAAGGCGGGCGTTCCAGACGAGCTCGTTGGTGTTCGTAGCAGGGTCGGCGTAGCCACGACGGGAATACATGGTGAGGTCGGTAGCGAACTGGAAGTCCCAAGGGAGTTCGATGGTGGAGAGGGCACCGTAGTCGAAGTCGATGACGCTGATGTGCTGGAAGTCCGTGCGGTCGCTGGAAGAGCGCTGGGTGTGGAGATTGCCTTTCACGCCGATGTGCAGTCGGGCGGTGGGGCGGTAGTCGAGGCGGAGGGTGCTGTTCCAATAAGTGGAACGGACGAGGGAGCGGGAAGCATCCACCAGATCCACGCTGTGGTTGTAGTCCATCCATGCTTCGGCATCGAGGGTGAAATGCTGGTTGCGGTCGAGGGGGTGGGTGAGGCCGAGGCGGAGGTGGGTCTGCCAATTGCCGTTGATGTTATGGGGGGTGATGGTGCGCACGCCGTTCTCACGGTTGTATAGGAGGGCATAGACTATGGCGTTTTGCTGAATATTGAGGCTGGCATCGGCGTGGTAGATGGTGCGTTTGAAGCGGTCTCGGAAACTGGCCTTCAACTCGTGGTTGTGCTGGCTGGTGAGAGCGGGGTTGCTGTCGGTAATGTAGAGTGGGTTGCTATCGTCGCGATAGGGGACGAACTCCGTTAAGGAAGGGGCATGGCCACGGAGCTGGTAGGTCGCCGTCAGCTGTTGCATGCCTCCGCGTCGTTTTTGGGTGAACTGCAATTCCGGCGTGAAGAACATGAAGTTATGGTGCAGGAGTGTGTCGGTCTGCCCGCGTCGATAGTCGAGCCTGTCGTGTTCCATGCGCAGGGGTAGGCTGAGGGTGAAGCGGCGCTCCAGTTTGTTGGTGTACTTGGCGTAGCTGTAGCTGACTTTGGGGGTGTGCATGAGGTTGCGGGTGCGGGAGTGGGGACTGTTGCTGCGGTCGAGGATTTGCAGGAGTTCAGAGGATGGTGGTAAGGTGCCGAGGTCGCCGTCCCAGTTGTCGAGCAAGTGTAAGAGGTAGAGGCTGCGGTTACTCTGGTCGTCGGAGGGCTGGAAGCAGTAGGCGAGGGAGAGCATGTGGTAGTGGCCGAGACGGAGGGTCGTGCGGGCTTCGAGCATCCCGCCGTGGTTGCGGTGGAAGGTATCGTCGAAGCGGTTCCTGTGGTCGCTGGGGGAAGAGGACACGGCGGGGTATTCGAGGAGGTAGTGGTCGTAGGTGTGCTGGCGGTTGTCGTTGAAGGAGTAGCTGCCGAGGAGCTGGAATTCGAGGCGGTCGTTGTGCAGGGGTTGGGACTGGAAGTTGAAGGTAAGGCCGAGAAGGAGGGAGTGGCCGTCGCCGCGGGCCTGTGTGAGGGTGCGGTTGAGAGCATAGCTGCGAAGGAGGTTGCCCGCATTGGGAGCCATGAGGCTGTCTGTCCACTCCTTGAATCCGTCAGCCACATCTTCAAGAAACTCCGCGTTGGCGGTGTATGAATTCTTGTGCCACTGATGCCAGTCCACATTCGGGAAAAGCCAAAGGAAGCCGCCTTTCATGCAGTTCAGCCAAGTTCGGCCGCGGCTGGAGAGGGAGAGCTGATGCTGGGAACGAAGATGGTGGTCGTAGCTGCGGGCGGCGGATAGGGAACGGCCGTAGGTGTCGCCGCCAGCAAGGAAGGTCTGGCTGTTGGAGCGGCGTTGGTTGTCACTCTCGCTGTAGGTGTAGCGGGCGTCGCCCTCGTAGTGCCAGTAGCTGTCCTTCTGTTCCACATAGACGTTGCCGCCCACGTCGTACGTCGTCAACATGCCTTGTCGCTGGGCGAGGGGGCTCCATGTGCCGTCTTTTCCAGGCTTGCGGTCGTCGCTGAGGTTGTTGGCGTTGGCGTAGAGGAAGGCGCGAGAATGGGGCGTGAAGCGGAGGGCGAAGAGGCGGGCGAGGAAGGGAAAGTTCAGAGCGGAGGGGTCAGAGCTTGGAATTGGCTGCGCATCGTTTTCACGCACTCCTCCGCCAGCTTCTGCGTTTGCAGTCCATCCCACTTGATACTCCCGTTTCAGTCGCACGTCCATCACGTACTGTCGTTCTGCGAAGTCCGAAAAGCCGGAATGGAGGTGCTGCTCGTCCACGCGCTCGTAGGCATTCAGCGACTGCACCATGTACGACGGTAGGTTGTCGAGGAGCAGTTCGCGGTCCTTGTTAAAGAAGTTTTTGCCGTTGAGCAGCAGCTCGTCCACGCGCCGTCCGTTGACTTCTATCTCACCGCCTGGCTTCAGCTTCGCACCCGGCAACTGTCGGATGAGGGCATCGAGCAGCGAGCCATCCGGCATCTCGAAGGCATCGGCGTTGAAGACCAGCGTGTCGCCGTTCTGGAAGAACTTCACTTTCGAGGCCTTCACCACGAGTTCGTCCAGCGTCCGCTCTTTTGGCAACCGATGCAAGTAGATGGGTCGTTCGCGATGGATGGAGGTCTCATTTTTGTAGAAGCGTTTGACCTCGAAGGCCACCGTCCGCGGCTGATAGCCCTTCGCCTCCACGCGTAGGAGGTAACTGCCTGGCTGCGCGAGGGGCACAAAGAACGCCGTCACGCGCTTCTCGGGGGAGTAATGGTAGGAGTAGAGGCTGGTGCTGAGAAGGAGGGTGCTGTCCTTGGCCGCGAGCAAACTGACTTGCCCCGAGTCCACGGCCTCATGCGTCAGCGCGTCAGCGATGAAACCGGTGTAACCGACTTCACGTTCCACTTTGTCTTGAGTCTGGCCCGGTAACATGCCAATTCCGATATAAGCCAGCATCAATGTGATCATTGTTCTTTTCATTTATTTTAGTGGTTTTGAAGTTTCCGGCGGCAAAGGTACGGCCTTTTTTGCTCTCACACCAAAAGAAATTATTACGGAAATGCTGGGAATTGTTACTGAATTATTACGCTGTTGGCAAATTCTGCTGCGGCGACAAGGGTTTGCGCGCGAAAAAGCGTACCTTTGCAGCCAAGAAATCATAAATGAGAATCAGTATATAGTAAATGGAAAGGCGAATCAAATTCATTCATGCACTGACGATTGGCGTAATTGTGGCGTTTGCGCTGTCGCAGGGTTACTGGCTACTCAGTCGCTACCGGCTGGCGTTGCAGGAGCGGGAGGATGCATTGTTTGCAGCCATCGTGGCGGCAGCCGACGAAGATGTGGAACTGAGGAGCAGGCGCTCGCAGAAACAAGTGCCGCAGGTGATGACGCAGCGCTACTACACCTACACACAAACGACGATGAAGAGTCGGACGGATTCCGCAGCAACGCTGAACCTCACCATCGCCTTCAGCGAGCCAGAAGAGGATATTATTGGATCCTTTGGCCAGTCTGAACATAAGATGGACCTGGGAACTCTCAGCGTTGATCACTTCAAGCCGGACAGCACCCAGACGTTCAGCTTCACACTGGATGATGCCGACCACATCGACGGCAATCTTATCGACCGTGCTATGAAGCTCTTTCAGGTGAACATGCAGAACCCCTTTGCCACAGAGGCACTGGACAGCCTGCTGCGGAAGCGGGAGATTGTA
>JAILFY010000132.1 GCA_024697285.1 Bacteroidaceae bacterium | reverse complement strand
TTCGTGTTGAAAAACGCATGTAGATGACAAGCCTGCCATTTGCCCTCAAAAGTTCTCATTTTAAGATGGTGACCTGCTGCCATCGGAGTATGATATTGCAGTGCAGAAAGAGGCCAGCAGAAAAAACTTTGGCACAAATGTGCGTCGGTTCGGAAATAATGTGTATCTTTGTGGCGAGAAAACGAAGCAATAGCCACCGACAGCCAGACGGAGAGGCGGCAGCAGAGAGAGAGCTATTCCGAGAATGTGTGCACCAGGTTGCCGGCCTCCTGGCAGTGGGGATATAGAATTGTATAACACCTTATAAACCTGCATCAAAGTATGTCTAAGCAAATGAACAGCAATATTCAGTTTAGCGGTACTCCCAAGGAGCAAGCCCATCAGCTGCTGGAACTGTTGAAGGACAAGCATCTGGATATCGACGCCCTGAAGACATTGCTCCCGGCGAACGTTGAAGTCATCCGTGAGTTCATTACCTGCATGAAGGAAGATATGGCTGCAAATGCTGCCTCCTACAACCGTGTCATCGGAATATTGGAATCGTCGCTGAAGAACCTCGAGGATATTATCAAAGACGGAGAGGTCAGCGAGGAGGAGAAGAAACGGTGCCACGAGGAGATAGTGCGCATCCACCAGCATGTATGTGACATCCAGCTTGCCCACGAGAAGAATCTCTTGGACTTCTGGGCTCATATCAGCAAGTACGTTTTTCTGCTGCTTGCCGTGATTGTCGTAATTGCCTCTGGTGGCAAAGTCAAGTTGCCGAAGAAGTAGGGGAGGGGGGACTTTGTGCGAGACAGTCTTTCCCCCTTGGGGGAAGATAGAAGGGGGCCTAGAGGGCCATTACTTTTTTGCCATTGACGATGTAGAGTCCCTTCTTAGGCTGGCTGACGCGGCGGCCGTTGAGGTCGTAGTAACTACTCCCCTCGCCCTTTGGAGAGGGGACGGGGGTGAGGCTTGTGGGGACCTCGAAGGTGAAGGTGAAACCCTTGACGCTTGCGGTGGACAGAGGCAAGAAGGCTTTGTTGGCGCCGAGGGTGGTGCCGGTGTACTTGTAGAAGCCGAGACCGTCAGCGTTAGCAAGGGTGTAGATGCTATTGCCAGAGTAATCGCTCTCAGAAATGGTGGTCGCTGCGTCCACGCCCTGGAGCTGGTTGCTGGTATAGCTGCAAGCAGAAGCGGCAGAGCTGTAGCTCATCGTGACATCAGCAGCCGTTGATTTCAGCAGCACGGCCTGCCCCTGGGTGATCACCTTGTCGGTGGTGTTCTCGGTGAGCGTGGCGGTGTTGCTGCCTACGGCGCTGATGTAATAGATCCGGGTGTTCTCGTCCACCTGCACGGCGCAGCCATTATTATAATAGGTGGACCAGTAGCCGGCGAAGTCTCCGCTGGTGATGTTCTTGCCCGTCCAGGTCGCCTGCAGCTGGGTGGCATGGTTTGAATATCCGGCGGCATACTCATCGAGGGAACCGGCAGGAACGTTGATCACCAAGTTCTCATCGTAATCATTGAAGGGATAGTCGTATTTCGTCTGTGATGCAGCCCCAATGGTGGCGGTATTAAGAGTAGAGCAATTGAATGCATTACTCCCGATGGTCGTAACGCTGGCAGGTAGTGTGATGGAGGCGAGTTTCGTGTAGGCGAAAGCTACCGAACCTATGAAAGTAACACCATCTGGGATAGTGACGGAGGTGAGTCCGGAGCAAAAAAGGAACGCATAATCTCCAATGGTTGTCAACTTGCTTCCTGCATCAAAGGTGATGGAGGCAAGGGCTTCGCAAGCATGGAAAGCATATCTCCCGATGGAGGTCACGCTGGTGGGGATGGTGATGGAGGTGAGCCCCTCGCAATTCTCAAAGGCTTTATCCCCGATGGCGGTGACAGTGGATGGAATGGTTGTTCCTTGGCATCCAAGAACCAACGTGTTGCTCGCTGTCGCAATGACGGCATTGCAGTTGTCGCGAGAATCGAATGTGGTGTTAGCTCCATCTACCGTGATGGTGGTGAGATTGGGGCATCCGTAGAAGACATTCGTTCCAATGCTGGAAACGCCACTGCCGAAGGTGACACTGGCAAGGGCGTTGCAGTATGTGAACGTTTCATTCTCAATCGTTGCCACCCCGTCAGGAATGGTGATAGATGTAAGTGCAGAACAATGATCAAACGCGGATTCACCGATGGAGGTCACTGTGTTTGGAAGAGTGGTGGACGCCAGTTCCGAGCGGACGAGGAAAGCTCTCTCTCCGATGGTGGTCAGGCTGCTGCCCTTGGCAAAGGTTATGGTTTCAAGTTTGTCGCAATAGAAAAACGCAAAACCCTCGATAGTCTTTACGCCGCTGCCAATGCTGAGGGATGTAAGTTCCGTGCAGTAACTGTATTTGCAACTTGTTGTTAGTCAGCTTGTTTTGATTGAAACGGTAGAAAAGTGACAGCACGGATTCTATAGAGGATAAAAATGACAAAGATTTAACGTTTTTAACTATTTTCAGGAATAAAAATGTTAAAACATTAAAAAGTCAAAAACTCAACTTTCGAAAATTATGAATTACACTATTCCTTTTCAAAGAAAAGCCGCCTCGTATTGTGTATGTTAGTGACAGAGATGAGCTTTTTTTAGCAAATGATGAGCAAATAATGTAATTATTCATGTTTGGAATACTCTTTCTGCATCTTTTATTCATATCTTTGTAACGTGAAATAAAGAAATCGCATAACTATGCCTGCAAAGAGACACCTTTTTCTTTCAAATGAGACATTATTGCGCACTCTATGCCGTGAAGTCCACGAATGTCTTACACAAAACATCCTGCCGTTCTGGCTCAACAATATGCTTGATACAAGACGGGGCGGATGGTATGGGCGGATGACGGGAAAGGGCCTGATGGAGGGGGATGCTCCACGCGGTGCCATCCTCTATGCCCGGTTGCTTTGGACCTTCAGTGCAGCCTACCGTCTGCTTCATGACATTGCTTGTCTTGAGGCGGCCCGGTTGACTAAGGACTATATCCTGGCACATTTCATGGACAGGGAGCATGGCGGTACGTTTTGGAGCGTCACGGCAGACGGACAGCCGCTTGACACCAAGAAGCAGTTTTACGCTCAGGGCTTCATGCTTTACGGCTTTTCGGAATACGCCCGAGCGACAGGTGACGAGGAGGCTTTGCAGATGGCCGCCCATCTCTTCGATATCATTGAGCACCACGCCTGGGACGACGACTACGGGGGCTATGTCGAGGCCTGTACGCACGACTGGCAACCCATCGCGGACATGCGTCTCTCCGCCAAGGACGAGAACTATCCGAAGAGCCAGAACACGCATTTGCATGTCATTGAACCATACACCAACTTGCTTCGTCTGCTACAAGAAACTGACCCGGAAAGCGAGCATGCCAGAAAGGTCTCAGCGGCAGTCGGGCGTTTGGTTTCCCTTTTCATCGACCACATTCTTAACTCCAAGACACATCACCTCGACCTTTTCTTCGATATGGACTGGACACGCCGCAGCACAACCGAGAGCTATGGCCACGACATCGAATGTTCATGGCTCTTGCACGAGGCTGCGCTTGTGCTTGGAGACAAAGCAGTATTAAATAGGGTAGAGCCTATGGTAAGAGAGGTGGCATTGGCGAGCGAGAAGGGGCTGCAGCCCGACGACTCCATGGTTTATGAAGGAGAGCCTGACGGCTCGCACTTCGACCGCGACCGGCACTGGTGGGTGCAGGCAGAGGCCATCGTGGGGTTCTTCAATCTCTATCAGCATTTTGGCGATGAGAAGGCATTGGATAAGGCATTACGATTGTGGCGCTACATCAAAGACCGACTCATCGACTACGAGCATGGCGAATGGTACTGGAGCATTCACGAGGATGGCAGTGTGAACCTCAACGATGACCATGCCGGCTTCTGGAAATGCCCATACCACAATGGCCGCATGTGCCTGGAACTCATAGAGCGCATCGGAGCAATGTACGACGGGCAGGATAATTTTGAACTTTGAATTTTGAATTGTTTAATCGTTATGACTCAACAAGACTCCACTACAGCAACTGTGATGAGAGAAATCACACCGCTGTCCGACAGCGACTGCTTCTACTTGGCCGACCGCCACAAGTCATCGTTTGAATTCCCCATACACAACCATCCCGAATTCGAGCTTAATTTCATCGCAGGTGCTGCGGGAGTGCGTCGAACAGTAGGGGATTCCAGTGAAACCATCGGCGACTACGACCTGGTCCTCATCACCAGTCCAAACCTGGAACATGTATGGGAACAAGGGGAATGCCATAGCACGGATATCAGAGAGATTACCATACAGTTCACCTCCGATG
>JAILFY010000127.1 GCA_024697285.1 Bacteroidaceae bacterium | reverse complement strand
GACGGCCGTGGTTATTTGATGGAGATGATGCGGGATTCTTCTCCTCTTGAAATTACAAAAATGCCTCGCTTGGGAGAGACGGGCAAAAGACGGCCCTGCAGGTCATAAACACTCATTGGGGTCTTCCCTTGCGACACGTGGTCGCTTACTCCTGTTTGGATCTCCTCGGCTGTCTGCGTGCTAAACTGGAAATGGTCTATCCGATATGCTTTAGTACGTGAGGATGAGCATGTGAAGCGAAGGTAAACGTTGTGCAAGCCTGTAGCAGGTGTAATGTTGGCGTATAAGGTGTGCCATTCTTGATCAGGGTCCAAGTCCTTCAGTTCACAAATGCCTGCGGGCTCACCACTCATCTTGTCCAGATAGATTTCCACATTGCCTGTGATATTGCTAGCAGGTGCGGTCACGTCCAGAATAATGGAGTGTGCAGTTTGTTCTCCGAAATCTATGTTGTCGTATTGCGCCCAAAGTCCATTAGAGACATAAACAATCTTATCATTGCCACAACCAATCTCTTCTGAGACCTGAAGTCCGCAATGGAAATCAAAATGCTCGGCCTGTTGTTCGTCGAATCCGTTCTTTACGACGTCACCCAGTACTACGTTCGCAGCTGCAGATGCTGCTGTGGAACAGCCAAAAGCGTTGGTTGTACTCTCAGCTGTTGCTTTTTTCAACCATCCAGTTCCTGTGATGCCATTCTGCGTACGATTGCAGTAGGCCAGCAGGGCGTTCCTCTCAGTCCATTCTTTGTAGTCAGGTTGATTCAGATCCAGGACGAACCGTCGGACGTAGCGCATCAGAATACCCTTGAATCCACATAAGTCACCATGAGATTCGTCTTGGCATACCTTAATTATCCCATAAGAGTTGCATAGGTTTTTCCTTGTAAAGGACATAATTTTTTTAGCATCATTAAGATATTGTTCATCACCATAATGGTCATAGAGCAGACAGGCGGCTCCCAACATTGTCCCTTGGTTATAAGTGGAAGCCCACTCATTCTTGGATTTTACGGTCTTCGTATCAGGATCCCAGACGACGCTGTCCCAAACCTTGCCAGTACTCATATTATTGGCAAGAGTATAACGCTGTGCAGCGTAAAGGTCGCGTGCCTTCTCAAAATAATCTTCCCCGCAACCACTCATCCCCAAGTAGCAGGCTGCCACTTCAGTGGGACCGGCAATGCACGAGTTGGTGCCATAGGCATCTCCAGAACTTTGGGCCCAGCGCATCAGTCCTGTGAAAGGAATGTAGGCACGCTCATAGATCTTGTCGAAATTCTTCTTCGCAGCATTTGTGTAGGCTTTTGAACCAGTGAGCCATCCCAAACGAGCCACGGCAATGATTTGCCACATGACGTCGTCGTTGAAGTCATGACCAAACCAATGATAATTATCATCATATACAAGGTGATCCCAATTGTCGCCCACGCGATTCTTGAAATAGTTGTAGACGTATTTGGCAATATTCAGGTATTTCTCGTTCCCCGTGCATTCGTATGCGTCGAGAACCACTTCCAGCTGTTCGGATTCTCCCCATCCTCCATTCACAAAGGTCCTCATGCTTGAACCTTTGTTCTTCAGGAAATGATTGAGATAATCATCCATCATTTCTTCTCGCATGGCCTTTGTGAAAGAATACTTGGCCTCTGTCTCCGAGATAATCCACTGTTGTCCTTCGTCTGCGTCATCTTTGTCTCCCCAACAGGGCTTCTCGCCATCCTCTCCTGTCGTGGCAGTGAGGTAGAAATCCTTGCTAACAGGTAGGATGTGATAGACGCCAGCTGTTTCATCAACCGCTTCCAGAACTACGTGCCCATAACTTAGCATGCGATGTGTCTTGAAGACAGCTCCTTTGGTCTGTTTCTGCGGAGCTGCATAGTATCCTGAATAGACATTCTGGAATGAAATGTCTCCACTTCCGGCATTGCAAGCTTTCCATTGTTGAGATGGAACGTCAGTTTCTGTCCAAAGAAGAATGGCGGCATTGACCTCGCGAGCGGAGTTCTCTACAAATAGTGATTTCGTTGGGTATTTTTTTGAACGAATGGTGTAGGTCTTTCCCACTTCAATGGTGCAGTAGGCTGGGGAAAAGAATAAGCATAGCAAAATGGCGACACTCAAATTTCTCATAGTCATGACAGTTCTTTATTACGTTTTCGCCGACAAAGTTAAATAGAAAGGTGAAAACAAACAAGCGTCCAACCCATCATATTAAGGAGTAGACGCTTGTTTGATTAATTATTGTTGTTGTTCGAATAGTTTTTTTTCCAGAGAATCTTCCAATAATTGCTGCTGATAGGCCTCGCGGAGGAGGTCGTTGAAGGTCTTCACCTTGTCGAAATCCTCCAGCGCTTTCAGGCTGCGTTTGCGCCGGCCTTCCTTCTTTCGTTGTCTGAAGGCGAAGGGGTGCATGATCTTGTCGGTGAGTCCTGGCGAGAGTTTCTCGAGGATGGCGCTGAGCGAGGGCGGAGCTACGACTGCGCCGTCCTTGGAGCCTCCCACGACCATTCCCGGCAGCGGGATGTGGCGACCGGCACGTACGGTCACTTCCTGCAATGTGTCTGCAGCTATGGAGTCTGCAGCCGCAAGCTCCTTGTCGTGGGCGATGGAGTCTGGAGGCTGAATGGTGAGCAGGAAGGAGAAGAAGAGGGATAGCATGGTGTAAGCAGGGGGGGGTTAGTTGGATTGTGCCTCGAAATCAGCCAGTTTCTTCAGGTAGTAGGCACGCAGATCGGCCCAGCGGTAGTAGGGGTAGTTGTCCGACGGGATGGGCAGCGTCTGCTCGCGCTCGTTGAGCAGGGCCTTGACGAGGATGTCTCCGCTCTTACCTTTCTTGGGACGATAGAAGATGAGCTGGATATTGCAGCCCATGGGGAAGATGTTATAGTTGCGCCACACCTTGTCGAGTTCCTCCAGGTTGTCCACACGTGCGCCGCTCTGACCCAGTTCCAGCAGGCAGGCCAACGGCATCACGCAAACCTCGTGGCCGAAGCGCAGAGTGGCTTGCACCTGCTGCACCGTGTCGGCCGTCTGGATGATGTTCTTCAGGAGGCGTGCCTGGCTGAAAGGCATGATACCATCCGTCTGAGGTGCGTGGCCGTAGCCCAGATACCAATCCACGTTGCGGATGCGCCATTGGTCATAGAGTTCCTCGGCGGTGAAGAGTTTCAGCAGGTCGGGGGCTCCTTCGTGGCTCTGCATATTGCTGGCGATGTCGAAAAGATGGCGCATGACGCTGCCGGCGCGGAGGCTGTCCGCCACCCATTGTGGGTCGTTGAAGAGCACACCCATCAGTCGCTCGGGTTTCGTCCATTTGTCCCGCAGGGGAGCCAATGTATCGCCCCGCTTGCGGTTGGACTCACGCAGGCTTTTGGACCAAGGAGCGTTCAGGTAGTACTGGAAGGCTTGGCTGACGTCGTTGTGGAAATGGATGGTGGGATTGGCTGCAGCCAGCTCCTCGCACTCCGCTTCCATGGAGAGGATGCATCGAATGACAATGGTGCTGCGGGCGTCGATGTGTATGCCTTTCTTCTTGAAAATCTCAGGGAAGTGTTCTGCCAGGCGTCGGCCTATTCCATGGTGCTGACGTTCGCCCACGGTGGTCAGGTCGCCCAGGCGCTTGATGGTGCAGGGGTAGAATTTCTCCAGTTGGGCCAGCACCTCGTTGCCCTTGTTGGTGATCTTGCCTTGTGCTTTGGCTTTACGTAGTGTTTCTATGGTCCCCATGTAATCCTCTTCGTCGAGCAGCCAACGGGAACCGTGGCGCCCGTAGTGGGTCAGATAATAAGGTTCATAGCCTTTAGGTGTCTTGGTCAAGGCAGCCGTGGCGGGGTAGTTGTCGTAGTCCAGGTGGTTGCTGCCGCAGAGATAGGGGTTAGCAGCAATCTCCTCTCGGGCGCTGGTCTGAGCCAGAGCGTTAGTGGAGAGGCAGACGGAAAAGAAGATCAGAAGAAGATGTTTCATAATAATAGAAGATGTTTCATAATAATATAGGTAGTCAAGAGAGTTTATTCATATAGGAGGCAGAGGCAGCCCAGATAGTCCTCACAGACTTCGAAATCATGGAAGTATGCCTGGGGCGACGGGGTGGGGAAGGGCCATTGCAGTCCGTCTCCAGTGGCTTTGGCGTAGGCTTCTGCCCGGCACCACAGGCGGGTGAAGAGCCGTTCGCGGGAGGCTTCGTCGGTGCAGGCGGCGAGTTGGCGCTTGTCCTCGGCGTTGAATACGCGGCGCACGATTTCCGGTCTGTAGCGGGTGATGTGCTGTATGTCGAGTCCTACAGCCGTTGTTCCAGGGAGCAAAGCGGCAGCTGCCATTCGTCCGGAATGGGAGAGGTTGAACTGCAAGGGAAGGCCCTCATCAGTCAAAGCTGCTGTCAGGGCAGGTTTCCCATGGGAACCTTCTTCATAGTGCATGTCTCGTTCCCGCAGTCCTCGCTCCTGGAGAAGCCTGTCCAGAAGAAGAGTCACCCCTACACTGAGGCCCCTCACCCGCGGATTGCTGCAGGACGTGGCTTTGGACTGACGCTGGGGCGAGAGGCTGGCAGTAGCCTGCTCCAGCTGCTCTGCGTTGTTCATCAAGGCTGATACGTCAGCTACGAGGAGGTGGACATTCGTTCTCTCGTCTCCGGGAAGAGGAAACTGCTTGTCTGCTATTATGTCGTAGGGTTCTTTCACGACGCAAAGATAAGGTAAAAAGATTCTTCGTACCAAGAAATCAGGGTTAAAGTGTGCAAAAAGGTGCAGAAAGGGCAGAAAGGACGTAGGAGCGCTGCGGCCAAAACGTCACATTATCAGACTTTTTGGCGCCTCGGAGCGCTCTTGCACGGCTTTTGCCACAACAGAGGCAGAGATCTGAAATGTCCGGTGACTACAGGGATATTTCGGAGCTGAAAACAAGAAGAATAACAAAAACCATAAGACCTATGACATTAGACAAATTTACAATCAAAGCACAAGAGACCATTCAGCAGGCCGTTCGCCTGGCTGAGTCTCGCCGGCAGCAGGCCATAGAGCCAGAGCATCTGCTCGCTGCCATTCTGAAGGAGGGCCAGCAGGTCACTCAGTTCCTGCTGCGTAAGTTGTCCGTCAACGAACAAGCCGTAAGTCAGGCCCTGGAGGCACAACTGCAGAGCCTGCCTCGTGTGGAGGGAGGCGAACCCTACCTCGCCCGGGAGACAAACTCCATTCTCTCTCGCGCAGAGGAGCTGGCCACCAAGCAGGGAGATGAGTTCGTAAGCATAGAACTGCTGCTCCTGGCGATAGTGGGCAGTAACTCTACCGCTGCCAAGATATTGAAGGATGCGGGCGTCTCGGAGAAAGACCTCGCAGCTGCCATCCGCGAACTCAGGGGCGGACAGCAGGTGAAGTCGCAGTCCAGTGAAGACACCTACCAGAGCCTCACGAAATATGCTCGCAACCTGATTGAGGAGGCGAGGGCCGGAAAACTGGACCCCGTCATCGGACGCGATGAGGAGATCCGACGGGTGCTGCAAATCCTCAGCCGACGCACCAAGAACAACCCTATATTAATAGGTGAACCGGGAACGGGCAAGACGGCCATCGTGGAAGGACTGGCTCATCGAATCCTCCGGGGTGATGTACCAGAGAACCTGCGGGAGAAGCAACTCTTCTCGCTGGATATGGGCGCCCTGATAGCTGGCGCGAAGTACAAAGGTGAGTTCGAGGAACGACTGAAGTCGGTCATCAACGAAGTGACGCGGAGCGAAGGGCGCATTATCCTCTTCATCGACGAGATCCACACGCTGGTGGGCGCAGGAAAGAGCGAGGGTGCCATGGATGCAGCAAATATCCTGAAACCTGCCCTGGCACGTGGAGAACTACGTGCAATAGGTGCCACGACCTTGGATGAATACCAGAAATACTTCGAGAAGGACAAGGCCCTGGAACGCCGGTTCCAGAGTGTCATGGTAGATGAACCCGACACGCTCTCGAGCATCAGCATTCTGCGTGGACTGAAGGAGCGCTACGAGAACCACCATCGGGTGCGTATCCAGGACGATGCCATCATCGCTGCTGTGGAACTCTCCAACCGGTATATCACCGATCGCTTCCTCCCAGACAAAGCCATCGACCTGATGGACGAGGCTGCGGCCAAGTTGAGGATGGAACGAGACAGCGTGCCGGAGGAACTGGACGAGATAACCCGTAAGCTGAAACAGCTGGAGATAGAGCGGGAAGCCATCCGACGGGAAGCCGACAGCAACGGAGCCGGACAACCCGCCTCGGAGAAGCTGGAACAACTCAATCGCCAGATCGCCGAACTCCACGAACAGGAGCAGCAGATGCGGGCCAAGTGGGAAGGCGAGAAAGCGTTGCTCGGAAAGATTCAGGCCAACAAGCAACAGATAGAGCAACTGAAGTTCGAGGCCGACCGCGCAGAGCGCGAGGGCAACTACGGACGAGTGGCGGAAATCCGCTACGGTAAGTTGCAGTCGTTGGAAGCCGAAATCCAGAAGATACAGGAACAACTGCGTTCCGCTCAGGGCAGCGAGGCCATGGTCAAGGAAGAGGTGACGGCCGACGACATCGCTGAAGTGGTGAGCCGATGGACAGGTATTCCTGTGGCTAAGATGCTGCAGAGCGAACGAGAGAAACTGCTGCATCTGGAAGAAGAACTCCACAGGAGAGTCATCGGACAGGACGAAGCCATCCGTGCCGTGAGTGATGCCGTGAGGCGGTCGCGTGCCGGGCTGCAGGATCCTAAGAGACCTATCGGTTCCTTCATCTTCCTCGGCACAACGGGTGTGGGTAAGACAGAGCTGGCAAAGGCCTTGGCAGAGTTCCTCTTCGACGACGAGACGATGATGACACGTATAGATATGAGTGAATATCAGGAGAAACACAGCGTCAGTCGTCTGATCGGAGCACCTCCGGGATATGTCGGTTACGACGAGGGTGGCCAGCTCACGGAAGCCGTGCGACGGAAGCCGTATAGCGTAGTGCTATTCGATGAGATAGAGAAGGCGCACCCCGATGTGTTCAATACTCTGTTGCAGGAGCTGGACGATGGCCGTCTGACCGATAACAAGGGTCGTACCGTGAACTTCAAGAACACCATCATCATCCTCACTTCGAACCTGGGTAGCGAATACATCCGCGAACAGTTTGCCAAGTTGGACTCGCCCGATCAGAATGGAGCAGAAGGTGGTGTGCCGGCTCATGACCGACGGACCGTCATTGAGGAGACGAAGCGTACGGTGCTGGAGCAACTGAAGAGGACTATCCGCCCAGAGTTCCTCAACCGGATAGATGAGACGATCATGTTCGAGCCCCTGACACAGACAGAGATTCGTGAGGTGGTGCTCCTGCAGGTGTCTGCAGTGCAGAAGATGCTTTCGCAGAATGGACTCTCGCTGCGTCTGACAGATGCTGCCGTAGATCTCTTGGCACGCGAGGGCTACGATCCCGAGTTCGGTGCCCGTCCTGTCAAGCGTGCTATCCAGCGCTTGCTGCTCAACGACCTCTCGAAGGCCATCCTCGGAGGGCAGGTCAGCCGCGAACGGGAGATTCAGGTAGATGCCGATGGCGAACATTTGGCCTTCCGTCAGTAATTTTTATCCCATATTATTCGTTTAGTCTTCGGAGAAATCGTATCTTTGCAGCG
>JAILFY010000124.1 GCA_024697285.1 Bacteroidaceae bacterium | reverse complement strand
TTTCAAAGATGTGTCCTTCCGCTATGGCAAGGGCGACAGGGAGATTCTTTCGCATTTCACTCATGAATTCCGCCCTGGCCTTAAGACAACCATCATGGGTGAGACGGGCATTGGCAAAACCACCTTGTTCCGTCTGATACTTGGTTTTATTGAGCCGACAAGCGGAGAGATAGAAGTTGGTGGAGAACTATGTTTCGTGCCACAGGGCAATACCCTGATGAGCGGCACCATCCGCTATAACCTGCAACTGGCGAAGCCCGATGCCACCGACGAAGAACTGCGACAGGTATTACATACCGCTTGTGCAGATTTTGTCTTTGATCTGCCTAAGGGAATAGACACCGAACTGGGTGAACGGGGCAGCGGACTCAGCGAGGGCCAGGCTCAGCGTATCGCTATAGCCCGTGGATTGCTCCACGGTGGCGACATCCTTCTGCTTGACGAGATCAGCAGTTCCCTCGACGAACACACAGAGCGCGAACTGTATCACCGTCTCTTTACGGCCTACCCACAAAAGACCATGCTTTTCATCACCCACCGAAAGGCTGTCAGTGAGTTATGCGACGAGGTCGTTTGCCTCTAACACACCTAAATTTCGCCATTACAGCGTCTTTCAAACCGTTAAATCTCTAGTTGAATGAGCGCAAGCGCCCCGTTCGCTAATGAAGTAAGGTGAGAGTCAAACGCCAACAGCATTATCAGAACAAATCTGTTTGCCTATCATTTTGCAAACTAACACAATTCAATTCAGTATAAATGGGGGCGATAGCTCGTTAAATAATGTTATCAAACCAAAAACACGCCAAAAATTTCGTGAACGCCAAAAAGAAAAGGTGGCCGATTACTCGACCACCATGCTTTACAACGTACTGACTTTCAGGAACTTATTGCCAGCTTGTTTTAAGCGGTTGCAGGGCCAACTCCTGGGATTGACAACCTTGCGTTGTCGGGATGAGGCGACTCGAACGCCCGACCCCTACGTCCCGAACGTAGTGCGCTACCAACTGCGCTACATCCCGCTAAAGGTCACTACCCCACCTTTTGGAATAGCGGGTGCAAAGGTACTGCAATTTTTTGAAATACGTGCAGAAAAAGGAATATTTTTTCTATTTTTGTTGTTTTTAGAGTCTCCTGCTCCCTTTCCTGCACGCAGCACGCTGCGGGACTGACACCCGACAACGATAAAGGCTAATGCGAACGGCAGTAAGACCTGAACACGTCGAACTCGTCGCAATTCCCGATATACGAGGCTTCCTCGGGCTCGTCCTTCAAGAGGTCAAAGAGGGCCTTGTAGGCGCGGAACTGCGGTGACTGCGGGTTATAGCGGTCTACGAAATCACCCAGTGCTGTATCCCATATTTTCTCACGCCAGAAGTTCTTGCTGTAGAGTTCGCAGTAGCCCAGGGCGAAGAGGGCCTTCGTCTTCAGGTCGAAGTCGGTACTCACGGCAGCCTTTTGCAGCAGTTCGACAGCCTTGGCGGCCAGGTTGGTCTCGTGGACACGCACCGTGTCGGTGACGCTCCACGCGTCGCGCATCAGCCACCAGCAGTCGCCCCGGAAGTTGGCCTGTGCATAGCGTACGGCGAGGTTGTAGCAGCGCTGCTCGAGTGCCTTGCCGCTGAGCAGGTGGAGGGAGCCCTCCATCATCTGCACCTCCCGGGCGAAGTTGAGTTTCGGGTGTTTCCACACCCTGCGGTCCTGGCTGCTGTTCATCACATCCTCGCTCAGCCACTGGCGCTTCATCCAGGGTTCCACCTGATAGCTGCGAAGGGCGGCATAGATGCGGTAGCCCCGCGTGTTGTAGAAGTTGTCGGGCACCTGCTTGAGCCAGCTGATGGCCTTTCCCCACTGGCAGAGGCGCATGTATTTCGTGCCGATGAGGTCGTACATCTCTTGTGTGAAGTTCTCACTCTGCTCCTGCTCCTTGAGCAGCTGGTCGAGCTTGTTGGTGGCGGGTGTGGTACGATAGGTGAGGTATTGCTCCACCTTCTCCACCTGGAGTGTGTCGAGATAGTCGTGCACATAGCAGTTGGCAAACTCCATCAGTGCTCCCTTCCTGCTGGCGTCGGCCGCATAGTGTTCAAAGAGTGCCTGATGGGTCAGACGGTTTATCACGCGGTAGGCCTGTCCGTCTTTTCTGCCCTTCAGCCACGCCAGCTCGTCGGCCAGGTAGTCGTCGAAGGTCTGGCTGGGCTTGGCCTGACTGGCGGTGATGTAGAGGATGAGCTCGCGCGTACAGTCCTTCATGCGGTCGGTGCCTGCGAGGCTGGATGCCGCGAGGATATCCTGTGTAGCCTCCTTCTTCTTTCCGTAGAGGAACTCCATCCAGGCCTTGGCGCTCTTCCACATGATGGGCGTCTCGGTCTTGCCCTCGCGCACCACGAGTTCGCAGAACTGCATCATCTGCCATGCCTCCTCCTTGTTGATGTCGCGGATGAAGAGCTTGCCGCCGTAGGTATCGTTCTGCAGGTCGATGGCCTCCTGCACGTTGTTCACGAAGTCCTGAAGCAGGAAGGGCAGCACCTTGGAGTTGGGGTTCTGCCTGTAGTGCTGGCTGATGGCTAGATAGGAGCGCTTCTTGTAGAACTGCGTCATCAGACTCTCGCTGTCGCCCATCTCTGCAAAGATTTCTCCTGCCTGTGCCTCCTTGCCCGTCTTGTAGAGGGCACC
>JAILFY010000085.1 GCA_024697285.1 Bacteroidaceae bacterium | reverse complement strand
TCGTGGCAGCGCTTCCATTCTCCTTCTTCTCATGCAGCGACGATGCGTCTGATAGCCCGCTGAAGGAAGAGGAAATCAGTGAGATTGTGGTCAAGAAGACACCTGGTGAGATCATCCTGACGGCAAGTCAGGCGCAGATGGCTGATGCGAACAACCAGTTCGCGCTGAACCTGATGCGCGAGGTGAGCAAGGGCGTCCAGGGCAACATGGTGATCTCTCCTCTCAGCGTGTCCTATATGCTGGGTATGCTCAACGACGGCGCACGCGGCACCACCAGCGCGGAGATGATGCGCGCCCTCGGATTCGAGGGCTACGAGACGAAAGCCGTCAACGACTTCTTCGGCAACCTGATGACCAACGCACCGCTGGTCGATGAAAAGGCGGAAGTGAGCATCGCGAATATGCTGCTCGCCAACAAGGCCATAGGCGCAGCGTTCCGCGGGCAGTACGCCGCCGACATGAAGGGATACTATCAGGCTGGCGTGGAAAGTATGGACTTCTCGAAGGAGGAAGACGTGCTGGGACGTGTCAACGGCTGGTGCTGCCAGACCACCAAGGGGATGATTCCTCAGATACTGAAGCCTGGCGAGGTGCATCCGTCGGATATCGCCCTCCTGCTCAACTCGGTCTTTTTCAAGGCCCAGTGGCGTTATGGCTTTGAGGAAGAATACACGTCGATGCGTGACTTCACGAAAGCCGACGGCACCAAGGTGAAAATGCCGATGATGATTCAGGCCATGCCTTTCGACTACGTGGAAGACGAGACGGTGCAGGCGGTACGCTTGCCCTATGGCAACGGCAAATATGGTATGGTGGTGTTGTTGCCCCGTGATGCGAATAAGCCGCTGACGGAGGTGCTGGGCACGTTGACAGCGGAACGCTGGAAGCAGCTGACCGCCAGCATGATGCCGCGGAACATGATACTTCAGTTGCCCCGCTTCCAGGTTTCCACGGAGCAGGACCTGAGGACTCCGCTGATGTCCCTGGGCGTCAAGGCCGCCTTCGTCAATGGCCAAGCCGACTTCTCGGGAATGATGAAAGACGCGTCTGCCCCCATCTTCATCGGGTTGATGAAGCAGAATGCCCGGATAGAAGTGGACGAAAAGGGTACGATGGCCGCCGCCGTCACCGTCGTAACAGTCACGACGGGAGCGCCCGGGACAGAGTTCGTGGCCAACCGTCCCTTCCTCTTCGCCATCACCGAGAAGGACAGCAATGTCATCTTCTTCATCGGAAAGGTGGAAGAGTGAAGAATTTCTCACAGATATGACAGATTACACAGATATGGAGGCGTGGGTGCTTGAGCGAGAGATGAAGGGTGGAAAGCATGGAATCTCACACAGAAATCACGGAAATCGCAGAAAGAAGGGTGAGAGGTGAAGAGGGTGAGAAGCATGGAATCTCACACAGAAATCACGGAAATCACAGAAAGAAGGGTGAGAGGTGAAGAGGGTGAGAAGCGTCAGTGCTGTGAGAAATAAGCGTTTCCTATGGAGGCATGGCCTTTTACCTTAGGTGGTAGAAGCAAAGTAAGTAGGGTTTGTTGATCATTCCATCATGATGGAATATATATTCGGTCATGATGGAATGATTATTCGGTCATGATGGAATAATTAAATGAGTTGGGTGTGTTGGCGGTAAGGACCGGCCTTGTTGGGCAACAAGAACGGGGAGACTGGAGCAAAAGTGCAGGGAGGGTGGAGCAAAAGTGCAGGGAGAGAAGAGCAAAAGTGCAGGGAGAGAAGAGCAAAAGTGCAGGGAGGGTGGAGTAGGAGTGCAGGGAGAGAAGAGCAAAAGTACGGAGAGGGTGGAGTAGGATGTTAGTGTGTGAGGGGTATAAGAAAAGGGTGTGCCTGTAGTTTCAGGCACACCCTTTGTTGAATCCGCAGTAGGATTTAGAGTTTCGGACCAGCAGCAACGAGCGCCTTACCGGCTTCGTTGGTGGTGTACTTGCCGAAGTTCTTGATGAAGCGTGCGGCGAGGTCCTTAGCCTTCTCTTCCCACTCGCTGGCGTTAGCGTAGGTGTCGCGAGGATCGAGGATGGCGGGGTTCACGTTGGGCAGCTCCGTGGGCACCTCGAAGTCGAAGTAAGGAATCTTCTTGGTAGGAGCCTTGAGGATGCTGCCGTCGAGGATAGCGTCGATGATACCGCGTGTGTCGGGTATGCTGATGCGCTTGCCTGTGCCGTTCCATCCGGTGTTGACGAGGTAAGCCTTGGCGCCGCTCTTCTCCATCTTCTTGACGAGTTCCTCGGCATACTTTGTGGGATGCAGTTCGAGGAATGCCTGTCCGAAGCATGCGCTGAAGGTGGGCGTGGGCTCTGTGATGCCGCGCTCTGTGCCTGCGAGCTTAGCGGTGAAGCCGCTGAGGAAGTAGTACTTCGTCTGCTCGGGTGTCAGGATGCTGACGGGAGGCAGCACGCCGAAGGCATCTGCGCTGAGGAAGATGACGTTCTTGGCATCTGGACCTGCGCTCTTGCCGTTGACCTTCTTGACAATCTTCTCGATGTGCTCGATGGGGTAGCTGACGCGTGTGTTCTCGGTGACGCTCTTGTCAGCGAAGTCGATCTTGCCGTCCTTGTCCACGGTGACGTTCTCGAGGAGCGCGTCGCGCTTGATGGCTCCGTAGATGTCGGGCTCGTTTTCCTTGCTGAGGTTGATGACCTTAGCGTAGCAACCGCCTTCGAGGTTGAAGACGCCCTCGTCGTCCCATCCGTGCTCGTCGTCGCCGATGAGGAGGCGCTTGGGGTCGGTGGAGAGGGTGGTCTTGCCAGTTCCGGAGAGACCGAAGAAGATAGCGGTGTTCTTACCCTGCATGTCGGTGTTGGCCGAGCAGTGCATGGAAGCGATGCCCTGGAGGGGGAGGTAGTAGTTCTGCATGGAGAACATACCCTTCTTCATCTCGCCGCCGTACCAGGTGTTGATGATGACCTGCTCGCGGCTGGTGGTGTTGAATGCTACGCAGGTCTCGCTGTTGAGTCCGAGCTCCTTGTAGTCCTCGACCTTTGCCTTGGAAGCGTTGTAGATGACGAAGTTGGGCTTGAAGTTGGCCAGCTCAGCCTCTGTGGGCTGGATGAACATGTTCTTGATGAAGTGTGCCTGCCATGCCACTTCCAGGATGAATCGTACGGCGAGGTGAGTAGCTTCGTTGGCTCCGCAGAAAGCATCCACGACATAGAGCTTCTTGCCGGAGAGTTCCTTGGTTGCGATATCCTTGACCTTTGCCCAGACCTCTTCGCTCATGGGGTGGTTATCGTTCTTGTAGGCTTCAGTGGTCCACCACACTTTGTCGTGGCTCTGTGCGTCATCGACGATATACTTATCCTTGGGCGAACGTCCGGTGAAGATGCCGGTCATCACGTTCACGGCGCCGAGTTCGGTCTGCTGACCTACTTCGAAACCTTCCAGACCTGCTTTTGTTTCCTCCTCGAAGAGAGTCTCGTAAGAGGGGTTGTAGGCGATCACGGTGCTACCTTTGATGCCATACTGCTCCAGGATGGAGCTGTCAAACTTTGCCATGGGTGTAGATGTATTAATGGTTAAACTTATATGATGCTAGTGATTAGCGGTACAAAAATAGTGCTTTCTTCCGACTTGCGGAAAAGAAAGCACTAAAAAATCGCATTGAGGCGTTAACTTTTTTGATTCGCAGGGTCTTTTGTAAGGCTGAATTTGCAAAACAGGGTATGCTTAGGGCCTTGACCGAGCGTCAAAAGTGTGTCAGTCTTTGATGAGGCACCGTCCTGTCATCTCCTTGGGCTGTTCGAGGCCCATGATGTGAAGGATGCTGGG
>JAILFY010000057.1 GCA_024697285.1 Bacteroidaceae bacterium | reverse complement strand
CTGCCTCGAAGAGGCACTCCCCATACCTCTCCAATCCTCGAAATGCAAATTTTCCCCACCGCGATTTTAAACCTTACCGTTCCTTTTAAATCAAATAGGTACTTTAACCAAAAAACAGCGTCCGGTTTTCCTATGAAAAAGACCCTCATCGTTCTCATACTCCTCGTCGCGGGACTGCAGCTCAGCGCCCAGACCCACCACCTCACCCGCATCAACAAGAGCCTCTTCACCGGCACCACCGTCATGATGGAGGCCACCAACGACTCCGTCATCTACTACGAGTTCGGCAAGCCGGGCAACATCATCCTCAGCGGCGACTATGACGAGGTCTTCTACAAACTGGCCGAGCTGCGTCAGTTCAGCCGCAACTGCAGCTGGGGCGACAAGGCCCACATCACCGAGAACCTGAGCATCGAGCGCCGCGGCCTCACCGGCCCGCACGCCTACGTCATCGTCAACGACAGCACCGGCACCCGCATCCGCACGGGCTTCAACAGCATCTCCGAGTGCTACCACGCCGTGTGGATCCACCGTCCGTCCAATGCCGACCGCATCTACCAGGCCCGCAAGGCCGCCCAGAAGGCCGCTGAGGGCGAGGACGCCGAGGGCCAGCCGCCCTTTGACGGTCCCTTCGGCGGCGGTTTCCCTGGCGGCTTCGGCGGCTTCGGCGGCGGCTTCGGCGGCCCGTTCTAAAAAACGTAAGAGGATACAAGCCCCGACGGGGCGACACAGCGATAAGCAGGGGTGAAACGAAACCTCTGCTTAGTTTCCCCCTATATCCAAGCCCCGATGGTGCAGCACAGCCGCTGTAAGGTTTTGTCATGCCCCGCCGGTCTTTTAGCGGGTAGCAAAAAAAAATGGGCCTTTACGTGCAGTATTTTCGCATTCCGTGCGTTTATATAGGTGAAGTAAAAACTCACCATACTATTGTAAAATGAAACACTTGGTCCGTAACATCTTTCTTGCCTTCGCTACCTGCGGGCTGTTCGCATCTTGTATAGAGGGAGTTCCTTTTTGGATAGTCGATTATGAGTACTCCGTCGCGTACACACTAGAAGGGACATGGAAACTCGTGGGCGAGACCGTCACAACCACCATAGATGGTTCTGACCATGAAGATGTCGTCAACTTCGACTACGACTACACACTGACCTTCAGAAGGGATGGCAGATGGAAGGCCGTCAGCGTTGAGTATTTCGACAATTACAATAAGCGCACCGAACAGTTTGAGGGCATTTACAGAGTCGAATCAGAAGAAGATTTGACAATGCTCAGTGGCGGCGTGGAAAAAAAGTCCAGGCAGGTGCATATCGACAACATCAATAAGGAGAACTTAACGCTCTCCTACGATGAGGTTGAGGAGGATTACGGTATCTTTCGTCACTTCGTTGCTACGTTTAAGAAAAAATAGCATGAACGTGAGTCGGCGGGGCGGGGACAGAGAAAGGGCGCCGGCATCCATCAGGAGCCGGCGCCCTTTGTGTGTGGGGGCGGAGCGGGGATTAGAGCTTGCTCTTGCCGTAGAGGTAGTGGACGGCTACGCCAATCCAGCTGGTGGCCAGAAGGAGGATGATGAAGAGGATCTTCGGGATCAACGTGATCTTCTTCGACTTCAGGATGTCGAGGCAGCCGAGGATGGCCAGGACAACACCTACGATGTAAACGATTTTTGCAATCATAAGGCGAAAACTAAATGGATTAATAATGGGTTGAACTTCAAAACTGCTAAGCTAAGGCGGCCTTCTTCTTCGCCATCAGCTTGCGGCGCGAGAAGATGTAATAGACGAAGATGCCTATCCAGTTGGTGAGGGCCATGAGGATGATGTAGAGCGTCTTCTGCTTCTTCTGGAGGACGGGCGACGTGCCTATCTCGATGCAGGCGAAGACGGTCAGGCCGAGGCCTATCAGGAAAAAGAGGGTTCCAATCATAGGGGGTTACTTTAATGGGATTAACATTTTTAGTTAAGAGCTTTATTTAGTTAAGAATTAAGAATTAAGAGTTAAGAGTTAAGAAAAATAGTTCTTCCGCCGAGTACTCGCATACAAAGGTATTGTCTGAACTCCTGAACTCCTGAACTCCTGAACTCCTGAACTTCTGAACTCCTGAGCTCCTGAACTCCTGAACTACAGCAATTTTTCTTAACTCTTAACTCTTAACTATTCCTTACTCTTCGCTCCAGTCCATTTTGCTCATGCGGACGTATGAGGCGTAGCGCTTGCGTGCCATCTGCTCGGCGGCGTCGAAGAGCTGCTGGGCTTCGTCGGGATACTGCTTGAAGACGCTGGCGTAGCGCACCTCGCCCTTGAGGAAGTTCTGGAACTCGGCCCAGTTGGGCTCCTTCGAGTCGAGGCTGAAGGGATTCTTGCCCTGTGCCTCGAGGTCGGGGTTGTAGCGCCAGAGGTGCCAGTAGCCGCAGGCGACGGCGTCGGCTTCCTCGGCCTGGCTCTTGCCCATGCCCTTCTTGAGGCCGTGGTTGATGCAGGGAGCGTAGGCGATGATGACGCTGGGGCCGTGATAGGCTTCGGCCTCGCGGATGGCCTTGAGGCACTGGCTGTTGTCGGCGCCCATGGCCACCTGGGCGACATAGACGTAGCCGTAGGTGGTGGCAATCATGCCGAGATCCTTCTTGCGGATGCGTTTGCCCTGGGCAGCGAACTGAGCGATGGCGCCCAGAGGAGTAGCCTTGGATGCCTGACCGCCGGTGTTGGAATATACCTCGGTGTCGAGCACGAGGATGTTCACGTCCTCACCAGAAGCAATCACGTGGTCGAGGCCGCCGTAACCGATATCGTAGGAAGCACCATCGCCACCGATGATCCACTGGCTGCGCTTCACGAGATAGTGGTCGAGAGTCTGCAGCTCCTTGTTGACGGGACAGCCTGCAGCAGCGGCGGCACCGATGAGCTCGCGCAACTTCGGCGCAATCTCTTTAGTCTTGTCGGCGTCCTCGCAGTTGGCAATCCACTCTTGAGCCAGAGCTTTGTACTCCTCAGAAGCCTGGGGAGCCTCGCAAGCTTCGCAGAGCAGCTTGGCCACGCGCTCCTTCATCTTCTTGTTACCGAGAGCCATACCGAGACCGAACTCGCAGAAGTCCTCGAACAGGGAGTTGTTGAAGACTGGGCCCTGACCCTTCTCGTTCTTAGTATAAGGCGTGGAGGGGATAGAAGCAGAATAGATGGAAGAGCAACCGGTGGCATTGGCAATCATCTGACGGTCGCCGAAGAGCTGCGAGAGGAGCTTCACATAGGGAGTCTCGCCGCAACCAGAGCAAGCGCCGGAGAACTCGAACAGAGGCTGTGCGAACTGGGAGTTCTTCACGTTGCTCTTGATGTCCACGAGGTTTTGCTTGGAAGGAACCTTCACGAGCTTGTCCCAGTCGGCTGCCATCTTCTTCATCTCGGCTGCGTCGGGGTTGAAGGGAACCATCGTGAGGGCCTTGCCGGTCTTCGGGTTGCCCGGGCAGATGTCGGCGCAGTTGCCGCAGCCGAGGCAGTCGAGCACGGAGGGTTCGATTACGAAGTGCATGCCCTTCATGGCGGCAGGGGCCTTCATGTCGAGGGTTTCCAGACCGTCGAACTGAGCCAGCTCCTCGTCGGTGAGCACGAACGGACGGATGGCAGCGTGAGGACAGATGTATGCGCACTGGTTACACTGGATACAGTTGTCTTTGTTCCAAGCGGGAACGAAGGCTTCTACGCCACGCTTCTCGTAGGCGGAGGTGCCCACTTCCCAAGAGCCGTCGACGGTGCCGTGCTTGACGAAGGCGCTCACGGGCAGCAGGTCGCCAGCCTGGGCGTTGATAGGACGAACGAGTTCCTTCACGAATGCGGGAGCGTTGTCCACCTTCTCCTCATCGTCGGGAAGGTTAGCCCACTCGGGCTTCACGGTCAGTTGGACATACTCGCCGCCGCGGTCGATGGCAGCGTAGTTCTTGTCGACGACATCCTGACCCTTGGCTCCGTAGGACTTCAGGGCTGCAGCCTTCATCTTCTCTACGGCGAGTTCCACGGGGATGACGCCTGTGATGCGGAAGAAGGCGCTCTGCAGAATCGTGTTCGTGCGGTTGCCGAGTCCAATCTCCTGAGCAATCTTAGTGGCGTTGATGGTATAGACAGTGATGTTGTTCTGAGCGAAGTAGCGCTTTACCTTGTTGGGCATGAACTTCTCCAGCTCGTCGGCGCCGAAGATGGTGTTCAGCAGGAACTGACCGTTCTTCTGCAGACCGCGAGTGACGTCGTACATGTGGAGGTAGGCCTGGACGTGGCAAGCCACGAAGTTAGGCGTTGTCACCAGATAGGTGGAGCGGATAGGTGTGTCGCCGAAGCGCAGGTGAGAGCAGGTGAAACCACCGGACTTCTTGGAGTCGTAGCTGAAGTAAGCCTGGCAGTACTTGTCGGTGTTGTCGCCGATGATCTTCACGGAGTTCTTGTTGGCACCAACCGTACCGTCGGCTCCCAGACCATAGAACTTAGCCTGGAACATGCCAGCGCCGCCGAGGGCAATCTCCTCTACCTCGGGCAGGGAGGTGAAGGTGACGTCGTCCACGATGCCGATGGTGAAGTGGTTCTTGGGCTCGGGCATAGCGAGGTTGTTGAACACGCTGATGATCTGAGCGGGAGTGGTGTCGTGGGAACCCAGTCCGTAGCGGCCGCCAACGATGAGAGGACGATCCTCCACATCATAGTAAGCATCCTTCACGTCGAGGTACAGAGGCTCGCCGTTGGCTCCGGGCTCCTTGGTGCGGTCGAGGACGGCAATCTTCTTCACGCTCTTGGGAACAGATGCCAGCAGGTGCTTCACGCTGAACGGACGATAGAGATGTACGCTGATCATACCCACCTTCTGGCCGTTGGCATTCAGGTAGTCGATGGCCTCGCGTGCGGCGTCGGTGGCAGAGCCCATCAGGATGATCATGCGGTCGGCATCCTCGGCTCCGTAGTAAGAGAAGAGGTGGTATTCGCGGCCGGTGATCTTGGAGAGCTCGCCCAGATACTTCTCAACGACTTCGGGCACTGCATCGTAGTAGGGGTTGCAGGCCTCGCGATGGGTGAAGAAGGTCTCGGGGTTCTCGGCAGTACCGCGGGTGATGGGGCGCTCGGGGCTCATGGCACGGTCGCGGAAGCGCTGGATGTACTCTTCCTTAACCAGTGGACGAACAGCCTCCTGGTCGAGGAGCTCGATCTTGTGGTACTCGTGGGAGGTGCGGAAGCCGTCGAAGAAGTTCACGAACGGTACGCAGGTCTCCAGAGATGCCAGGTGAGCAGCAGCGGTCATGTCCATTACTTCCTGAACGGAACCTTCGCACAGCATGGCGAAACCGGTCTGGCGGCAAGCCATCACGTCCTGGTGGTCGCCGAAGATACAGAGAGAGTGGCTGGCCAGCGTGCGGGCAGAGACGTCGAAGACGCAGGGGATGAGCTCACCGGCAATCTTGTACATGTTAGGAATCATCAGCAGAAGACCCTGAGAAGCGGTGAAGGTGGTGGTCAGCGCACCTGCCTGCAGCGAGCCGTGGACGGCACCGGCAGCACCAGCCTCTGACTGCATTTCCTGGACAGAGACGGTCTGGCCCCACAGGTTCTTGCGACCGCGTGCGGCCCACTCGTCGACGTGCTCCGCCATGGGCGAAGACGGGGTGATGGGGTAGATAGCTGCTACCTCCGAGAACATGTAGCTCACGTGAGCGGCTGCCTCGTTACCATCACAGGTGATAAATTTCTTTTCTTTAGCCATTTTGTTTTGTGTGAATGAATGATAGATCGTTTAGAATCCTATATTAAATGTATTTGTTATCTGGTGGAGGGTGTGCTCGGGGTTCCTGATTGCTCCGCATCAATAGAGGAAACCGAAGAGCCACAGCGGAATGATAGCGCCCTGGCCGCGGCGAAGATCGGCCTGCGCATAGGTGAAGCCCGCCTTCTGGCGATGGGGGCCTTCGAGGCAGACGCGGAAGGGTTTTTCATCTACGAGGAACGTGTCCGGGCGATCGCCCAGACGAACATCGTGGTAGGCCCACAGCGCATTCTGGAAGAATGTCTCCATGACATCGATGCGCTCCATCCGGTTCGGATAGATGGCATACATGAGGTTGGAGTTGTGCATCATCACTCGTGCCGGTTTCTTGGGGAACTCCTCGCCGGGGTGGTAGATGAGGTTGAGCAGACGAGCGTCGGAGAGGAACTTGATGTAGTTCATCACCGTGGCCCGGGAGGTGTTGATCTCGTGGGCCAGGGCACTCACATTAGGTGCCGACGGACGTTCCACGGCCAGCAGGTAGAGCAATTTCTTCAGTTTGGGAAGATACTTGAGTTCCATCTGCTTGATGAGCAGGATATCTACCTCAATCATCATGTTCATGGTCTTCAGCAGGTTCTCCGAGAAGTTGCGCTTCTCCAGATAGAAGGGGTAGAAACCATGATGGAGGTAGTTCTGGAAGTGCTCCAGCGGGTCCACGCATTCGAGAATGCTCTCGGCAATGCGCTCGTGGTTGCGCACAATCTCACTGAGAGTGAAGGAGGGGAGGTTGGCGTGCGTCTGTTGGTTCAGATACTCACGGAACGAGAAGCCACGAAGGTTGTAGCTCTTGACGAGGCCGTTGAGCTCCGGATTCTCTTCCTTCAGGCGCATCACGCTGGAACCGGTGAAGACGATGCGCAGGCCAGGGTTCTCGTCGTGGCAGCGATGGAGCTCGCTGCTCCAGTCGGGCTGCTTGAAGACTTGGTCGATGAGGAGCACCTCGCCGCCGCCCAGGCGAAACTCACGGGCGAAGTCGGCCAGGCCACGGCCTTGGAAGTAGAAGTTGTTCATGTTGATGTACAAGCACTTCCTGCGCCGAACATCGAAGTTCTCCTTGGCATACTGAAGAAGGAAGGACGTCTTGCCAACGCCGCGAGTGCCCTTGATGCCGATGAGCGGAGCACGCCAGTCTATCTCATCCATCAAGGCACGTCGCACGGGCAAGTCCGTGTGATCCACCAAGTAAGCGTGCGTTTTGAAGAAAACTTCCAACTGTCTGAGTTTTGATTAACGGGCGCAAAGGTATAGAAAAAATGTGGAAGTGCAAAGCGCAGTTGGCAAAAAATGCACGAAAAAAAGAAAAACGTGCTCCTTATTATTATAAAAAGGTCTGTCGGTGTGATAAAAGTGCTTCGCTGGGCGTGGTGGACGGACTCTTTGATGCTCATACATGGAGCGCAAGCCAACCCATGGTCATGCGGAAATTGATTTCCACGCAAGGATGGAGTAGGAGTGAGTCTGGACCCTGCACCATCATCAGATCTACACCGAGCGGACCTTGGTAGAAGGTGGGAGGAAGTAGCTCCAGTTCGGACTGCAGGGCGATGGTGGCAGCGTCCAGAAGCGAAAGGTCGCAGAAGGAGGAGAGCAGCTCCCGTTTCCGGGCCTCGGAGGTTACGAGATTTCCGGCGTAGACTCCGCCCGCCGTGGTCTGGAAGAGCGAGAGACCTTCGTAGTTCACGTGGCCTGTGGCGTCGCGCCAGAACTCAAGGGCGAAGTCCAGCAAACGATGGTAGTAAGGCTCCGCCATCACATAGCCTTGCTGGCGCAATGTCCGAAGGAGCCAGGACTCGTTCTTCTCGGTGAGACGACCGTCGTGGGCGGGCAGCAGGCCTCGCCCGCTGCCGCTCCAGGGTTGCTTGAAGATACTCTCGCCGAAGAGCGCATGGAGTCGGCGAGCCTCTTCCAGGGAGGTGCAGACGTGGGCTTCGCCTGTGATGTGGGCTCCGAACCCCGCGGCAGTGAGGCGCTGGAGGAGCCGCGGTAGGAGAGACGCCATGGTGGCCCTGCCGGCCAGAAGGCGGAACGCCTGCATCTGAGCGGGGGAGGGGAGGAGGGAAGAGGGAACACCAGAACGACGAAAGACCTCTATCGTGAGGGGACTCCACCCCCACGGAAGACATCTGGCGTCTGCAAAGGAAATCTCCGAGGTGGGGTGGCCCTGAGCATCGATGAATGTGCCGTCGCGCAGCAGAACGAGGTCTCGTGGAAGGGCCCAGCGAAGAGGCAACCGCTGGAGGTCCGTGGCCATTTTGAGCGCTGAGGCTGGCGGAGTGTAGTGGCTGTCGTTGGAGGCCAAAGCCAGATCGTTTTCGGGATTGAAATAGAGGAGGCGCATTTCTGATGGAAGTAGAGCGGCATTTATCTTTGGGGCGCCGGGCTCTCTCTTCGGAATGAAGCAGGTGCGAGGCATTTGGGAATACGAGGAGAGAGACAGCAGGTGCTGCGGAGAACTTTGGGACGACAAAAGTACGTCTTTTTGGTGGGAAAAGGGAAGAAATGTGGAGAAAAGTGGGCAAAAGGATGTCAATAACGAGAAAATAAACGTATCTTTGCAGCCGAAATTGCTCAAAAGATGAAAAAAGAAGCTCTGATCTTGCGCGACACGTCCTTCGTGGACCTCATGGCACGACGTATTTTCAATGTATTGCTCATCGCCAACCCCTATGATGCTTTCATGCTGGAGGATGATGGACGTGTGGATGAAAAGATTTTCGACGAATATGCCAAGCTGGGCTTGCGCTATCCGCCGCGGTTCGTGCAGGTGGCGTCGGAGGAAGAGGCGCTGGAGCAGATGGAACGTCTGTCCTTCGACCTCGTCATCGTCATGCCAGGCACCGACAACAACGACATCTTTGACATCGCCCGCGGCATCAAGGATTCTCATCCCCAGATTCCGTGTGTGGTGCTTACTCCGTTCTCCCACGGTATCAGCAAGCGAATGGCCGACGAGGATATGTCTGCCTTCGAGTATGTCTTCTGCTGGCTGGGCAATACCGAGTTGCTGCTTTCCATCATCAAACTTATAGAGGATAAGATGAACCTCGAGCACGACCTGGCTGCCGGAGTGCAGATGATATTGCTGGTGGAGGACAACGTGAGATTCTATTCCAGTATCTTGCCCAATCTCTATAAGTTCGTGCTCCAGCAAAGCCTGGAATTTGCCACGGAGGCCCTGAACTCCCAACTCGAGACGCTGAGGATGCGCGGCAGACCAAAGATTGTGCTGGCACGAAGCTATGAGGAGGCCTGGGCGCTCTATGATCAGTATGCCGACAACGCGCTGGGAATCATTTCCGACTGCAGATTCCCTCACGAAGGGGCGCTGGACGAGAAGGCGGGTATTACCTTATTAAAACACATACGCGAGCGCGACGAATTCATTCCGTTGATTATGGAGTCGTCCGAGACGTCGAACGCAGAACTGTGTCGCCCCTACAAAATACGGTTCATCGACAAGAATTCCAAGAAGATGGCCGTGGATTTGCGAGACCTCATCCTGCGTTACTTCGGCTTCGGAGATTTTGTCTTCCGCAATCCTCAGAACCTGGAGGAGGTTGCCCGCTTGCGCAATCTCAAGGACTTGCAGGATAATATCTTCAACCTGCCCCGGGAGTCGCTGCTCTACCACGTGCGCCACAATAATGTCTCTCGCTGGCTCTGCTCCCGCGCCTTGTTCCCCATTGCTGAGTTCCTGAAACGCATCACATGGAACAACTTGCAGGATGTGGATCAGCACAGGCAGATTATCTTTGATGCCATCGTAAGCTATCGCCGAATGAAGAATCAGGGCGTTGTCGCTGTTTTCCAGCGAGAGCGCTTTGACCGCTACTCGAATTTCGCACGCATCGGCGAAGGGTCGTTGGGAGGAAAAGGACGTGGTCTGGCTTTCATAGATCATATCATCAAGCGACATACGGACCTCAATGACTACGACAATGCTTCCGTGATGATACCTAAGACGGTGGTTCTTTGCACTGATATCTTCGATGAGTTCATGGACAGCAACGAGTTGTATCAGGTGGCACTTTCAGATATCCCCGACGAGGAGATCCTGCACTATTTCCTCCGAGCACGTCTGCCACAGCGTCTGATAGGAGACCTCATGGCTTTCCTGGATGTCGTGGACACTCCTATTGCCATTCGTTCCAGTTCGCTGCTCGAGGACTCGCATTATCAACCTTTTGCTGGCATCTACGCTACTTATATGATTCCTTTCGTGGACGACAAATATGAGCGGCTGCACATGCTGTCGGATGCCATCAAGGCAGTATATGCAAGTGTTTTCTATGCCGACAGCAAGGCGTACATGACAGCTACATCCAACGTCATCGACCAGGAGAAGATGGCCGTAATCCTTCAGGAGGTGGTGGGCAGGCAATATGGCAATCGTTTCTATCCCACCTTCTCGGGAGTGGCTCGTTCCGTGAACTATTACCCCATCGGAGACGAGCAAGCTGAGGAGGGTACCGTGAACTTGGCCCTGGGGCTGGGAAAATATATTGTAGACGGAGGCCAGTGTCTGAGGGTGTGCCCCGCGCATCCACGTCAGGTGCTCCAGACGAGCGAGATGGAAATTGCATTGAGAGAGACGCAGACGAGATTCTATGCCCTCGATTTGGACAATCCGCCAACGGAGTTCCAGAAGGACGATGGCTTCAATCTCCTCAAACTCCGGGTGAATGCGGCTGAGAAAGATGGCACCTTGCAGTATATAGCATCCACCTACGACCCCTATGATCAGGTCATCCGCGATGGTATCTACGAAGGCGGCCGCAAGGTCATCACCTTCTGCGGCGTCTTGCAGCATGATGTATTCCCTCTGCCGGAGATTCTTCAGAAAATACTCCGCTACGGCCAGGGCGAGATGCGGCGGGCCGTGGAGATAGAGTTCGCCGCCAACCTCAATGCCGACCATTCCGGGGAGTTCTATCTCTTGCAGATAAGACCTATGGTGGACAACAAGCTGATGCTCGACGAAGATCTGTCTACTATTCCGGACGAGACATGCCTGCTTCGCTCAAATAATGCCATCGGGCATGGCATATCCACAGATGTCCAGGACGTCGTCTACGTAAAGACCGAAGCCTGGTCGGCAGGAAACAACCCTGCTGTGGCGGAAGAGATCGAACGCATCAACAGGCAGTTCCTGGACAAGGGACAGAACTATGTGCTCGTGGGGCCCGGCAGATGGGGCAGTAGCGACCCGTGGTTGGGAGTGCCTGTGAAATGGCCGCACATCTCTGCTGCCAGGGTCATCGTGGAGGCAGGATTGGACAACTACAGAGTGGATCCCAGCCAAGGCACGCATTTCTTCCAGAATCTGACCAGCTTTGGAGTGGGCTACTTCACAATCAACGATTTCCTCGGAGATGGCCTCTACCGCCAAGATTTGCTCAATTCCATGCCTGCTATCATGGAAACTGAGCACGTCAGAGTCGTTCATTTCGATTCACTTTTAACCATCAAAATTGATGGAATGAAGAAAAAAGGTGTGGTTTTGTATAGATAATAAAAGTTTTTTTAGCATTTTTCGCTATTTTTATCTAACTTTTCTTTGTGGTTAGCTAAAATATCCTTACCTTTGCGCAGTTTTATGAAGCAATATAACTTTATTTAATTATAAACTTTTTTGTGTAACAATGAAATTTGGTAAGTTTCTTCTCGCAGCAGCCCTGATGGTATCAGGCCTGACTGCAAGCGCACAGGAGACTGAGCGCGTAGAGTTTAATCATCATTGGTTCCTCCAGCTGCAGGGTGGCGCAAGCTACTTCCTCGGCGAGGCTGATTTCGACGACTTGATTTCCCCGGCTGCTCAGGTTGCTGTTGGTTATCAGTTCACCCCCGTGTGGGCTCTGCGTCTGGCCGTTAATGGTTGGGAACATAAGAATGGTTTTGAGAACAGCACAGCTACTTATGATTGGAACTATGTTACTCCTGCTCTGGATGTAAAGTTCAATCTCGTCAATGCAATCGCTGGTTGGAATCCCAATCGTGTCTTTGGCCTGAACCTCATGGCTGGTATCGGTGCTAACATCGGCTTCAACAATGTTGAAACAAACATAGTTGGTGGCTACAGACTCAACGAGTGGTGGGATGGCACCAAGGTTCGTCCCGTTGGCCGTCTGGGTCTGGATGTTGACTTCCGTCTCAGCAAGCGCGTGAGCCTCAATGTAGAGTGCATGAGCAACTTCCTCGGCGACAAGTACAACAGCAAGGCTTATGAGAAGGACAACTTCGTTAAGGAGCTTGACTGGTACTTCACCGCTCTCGCAGGTGTGAAGATCAACCTCGGTAAGGTTGAGAACGTCATCCCCGTTGCTGTTCCTGTTGTCGTTGAAGAGCCCGCTCCCGCTCCCGCTCCCAAACCCGTGGTTAAGGAAACTCCGAAGCCCGCTCCTGTCGTGAAGAAGGCTCCTGAGATGCAGACAGAGATCTTCTATGCTATCCGTCAGACCACTATCACAGAGGCTGAGCAGGGTAAGGTCGCTAACCTCATCAACTTCCTGAAGGCTAACCCCGAGACAAAGGTAACTGTAACTGGTTATGCTGATGCTGGTACTGGTAACCCCAGAATCAACATGAAGTATTCTCAGCAGCGTGCAGAGAATGTTGCTAAGGCTCTCACAGAGGCTGGCATCGATGCTGCTCGTATCACTGTTGACGCTAAGGGTGACACCGTTCAGCCCTACAGCGAGAACGACAAGAACCGTGTCTCCATCGCCGTCGCTAAGTAATCTTATTTAACGATACTTATAAAAACGCCTCTTCCTTTCGGGAGGGGCGTTTTTAGCATTTTATAGTCTGGTGAAATCCTTGTACCCTACAATAGGTGTCTGAACTACCTATACTGCCACTGATAGTTGCTGCATTCCCTTCCTCTGTGGGAAATGTTTTTGAGAAAAAACTATATACTACATGAAAGTGCATTGAAAAAACCATAAATGGTTTGCTGCATTCCCTTCCTCTGTAGAAAATGTTGTTGAGAAAAAACGATATACTACATGAAAGTGCGTTGAAAAGTCCATGAATGGTTTGC
>JAILFY010000121.1 GCA_024697285.1 Bacteroidaceae bacterium | reverse complement strand
GGACGGGGATAGATGAGGAGGCGATGGTGACGGAGGATCTCTTCGGACTTATACCACTGGGGAAAACGATGCCAGTTGTCGGCGCCGATGACGAGTACGAAGTCGCGATCGGGATAGGTCGAACGCAAGGCCTCCAGGGTGTGGGCCATATAAGAAGGACGCGGCAAACTAAACTCGAAGTCGCTGACGCGCAAACCACGCTTGCGGCCTACGGCCAGGCGGGCGAGGTGCAGACGTGCTGCATCATCGAGGAGACCTGCAGCGGGCTTCAGTGGGTTCTGCGGCGAGACAAGGAACCACAGTTCGTCGAGATAATGATGACGAACCAACCATCGACCCAAGGTGAGATGACCTTCGTGGATGGGGTTGTAGCTTCCGCCGTAGATGCCTGTAGTTATCATTAGAAGAGGGGTTAGCGGTAGATGCCCGTAGAAATCATGAGAGGAGGAGTTCGCGGTAGATGCCCGTAGAAATCATGAGAGGAGGAATTCGCGGAGGACCTGATAGGCGTCGGCCTTGGCCGTGGCCAGGTCGTCGTTGACCACGATGCGATCGAAGCGAGGGGCGAAAGAGAGCTCGTACTCTGCACGGTCCAGGCGCTGACGGATAACCTCTGGGCTGTCGGTGCCACGTCCCTCGAGTCGCTGGCGCAGTGCCTCGATACTGGGAGGCTGGATGAACAGACTCAGGGCTCGGTCACCAAAATATTCCTTGAGGCGCATCCCCCCATGGACATCCACATCAAAGACCACATTCTGACCTGCGGCCAGTTGCTTCTCTACCTGGGCTTTGAGTGTACCGTAGAAACGATCCTCGTAAACCTCTTCATATTCAATGAAATCATTCGCAGCGATGTGTTCGCGGAACTGAGCGGGAGAGAGAAAGAGGTATTCCACCCCATCTCGCTCCTGACCGCGGGGCGGACGCGTAGTAGCGGAGACCGAGAAAGCGAGGTTCAGTTCCTCGTGGGGCATGAGACTGCCGATGATGGTGCTCTTGCCGCTGCCACTGGGGGCACAGAAAATGACTACCTTACTCATATCACATCACGTTCAGTACTTGTTCCTTGATCTGTTCCAGTTCATCCTTCATCCGCACGACAATATTCTGCATCTCGGCAATATTGCTCTTGCTGCCTGTCGTGTTGATCTCGCGGCCCATCTCCTGGGCTATGAATCCCAGCTTCTTGCCTTGTCCATGTCCTTCGGCCATCGTCTGACGGAAATACTGGAGGTGGTTACGCAGACGTTGTTTCTCCTCGTTGATATCGAGTTTCTCGATGTAGTAGATCATCTCCTGTTCCAGGCGGTTGCGATCCACCTGCACTTCGGGTATGGAATTGAGGCCCTCGACAATGCGGCTACGGATTTTCTCCACGCGAGCCTGTTCGTAGGGTTCTATCTGTGCGAGCAAGGCTTCGATGTTATCCACCTTCTCGGCGAACTTCTTCTCGAGGGCGGCACCTTCCTGACGGCGGAAATCCATGAGGGCATCGATGGCCTGCCGAACAACCTTGCTGGCTACAGCCCACTCCTCATCGGTCAGTTCCAAGACTTCGGCTTTGCTCATCACATCGGGCAGCCGAAGCAGTGTCGGGAACCAGTGCTCATCGGGTTCCTCGAGATCCAGTTCATCGGCTATGGCGTGTATCTGCTCCACGTAGGATTTCAGTATGGATCGGTTTATCGGTAGCGCTGCACTGGCTTCGTCGCGCTCGATGTAAAGGCTGAAATCCACCTTGCCGCGCTCCAGCGCCGCGCCAATCATGGAACGAATCTCCATTTCTTTTTCACGATAGATAGCAGCCACTCGGGTCTGAAGATCCAGCGCCTTGCTGTTCAGGGACTTTATCTCGGCAGTAATTTTCTTACCTTGGAATTCGGCAGAGGCCTTGCCGTAGCCTGTCATGGAAAGAATCATATAGGATATGCTTTTGTATTCGGGCGCAAAGGTAGTAAAAAGTTTAAAGAATAGAGGTCAAAGTTGCAAGTTTTGTACTCACAGACGCGAAAAGTTCATTCTTTTATGTCTCCCACCGCCACCTGATACTCGTGCCATAATTCATCAATCGTACACTTCCGGCCCAAAGCATAGCTCATGGCCGCATCCCATGACCAGGGCACTACTTCGAGGCACGAACGGTTTATCTTGCGGAGGAAATCGGCATCCTTGGTGCGCCGCAGCCAGTCGAAGAAATAGCCTACGTACCTATAGCCCTTCGTGTAGCTGCCTCCGCGTGGACGATCAGCATCGCCATGGAAGCCGCCACTGGCCACCCTCACGGCGTCGGCCATTCCCTCTATCAGCTGCCAGACAACGGGGTTGTCGCCATAGGCTCCAATACCCTGGGGTTCGAGCTGGAAGGCGTGAGTCAGTTCGTGAAGCAGTACCCCACGGGTCTCGAAATCCACACGTGCCGTGTCTTGCTGGGCAAAGGCTTTCTCCACGTGACGGGAACTGTAGAAAATCTCCACACGTCCATTGCCGCCACTCTTGGCCGAGACGCCGGGATCGTCTTTCAGCACATAGCGCAGGCGGCGAAGCTGCGGTATGCTGTCGGAAGGAGCGAAATAGAGGCACTGCATCACCTCCCGGGCCACGCGACGGATGTAGCCATCGGGATTCGGGATGAGGGCATGGTATATGGCCGAGCCCTCAGTCTGAGGCGCCTGGTCGATGAAATGGATGGTCTCCAGATGTGCATCCCAACGATTCTGTTCCGTTCCTGTCAGAGAGAAGGGCTTGTCCTCGGGCCGGAGGCCACGCTTGAAGTTGGGTTTATCCGTCATCTCGAATTCAAGGACACACCCTTCGGTCAGTTGGCGATGTGTGATATAAAGTCGCGAATAGGGCTTGCCATTGAGCAGCAGACGTCGGACATAACGATTGCGGTCGCTCACCTTGGGAGCCTTCACTACGAGATGGCGGCCACCCGGCAAGGTGATGTCGGCATAAGGGATATAAGGAGCTCCCAAGACATACTGATCCGTGCCCGGACAGACAGGATAGAAGCCCAAGGCCGAGAAAATGAACCAAGCCGACATCTGGCCACAATCGTCGTTGCCGCCCAAGCCCCGGATGTCGTTGCGGTACATGCGATTGAGGATCGTCCGCAGCCACTGCTGGGTGCGCCAGGGCTGTGAGGTCCAGGCATAGAGATATGGGATGTGATGGCTGGGTTCGTTGCCATGCACGTAGCCACCGACGAGGCAGTCGGAAGTGATATCCTCGTTATCGGCGTAGTAGCGCTCGGGCAGATCCATGGAAAAGAGGGCATCGAGGCGCTGGCGGAACACCTCCTCGCCACCCATCCTCTCCATGAGGCCATAGACATCGTGGGGCACGTGGAAGGAGAAGTTCCAGGAGTTGCCCTCGATGAAGCCTTCGCCATAGGTCTGCAGAGGATCCATGGGTTGCTTGAAACGACCATCGCTGTAGCGTGGTGTGGCAAAACCCGTACGGGGATCGAAGGTGTTGCGATAGTAACGGGAACGAGCCTCGAAGTCGTCGGCCATCAGGGAGTCTCCCAGCAGACGGGCCGCCGCAGCCACAGCATAATCATCGTAGGCGTATTCCAACGTATTGGAAGCAGCCGTTCCATCGTTGTCGAAAGGTGCGTAGCCTCGCTGCATGTAGGCTGCAAGTCCGGGAAAACGGTCCCAGGTGGCAGTTGCACGGAGGGCGGCGAGAACGGATGTCCTATCCAGTTTGGCACCTTTCACCAGGGCGTCGGCCACGACGCTGACGGCGTGATAGCCCGTCATGCACCAACCTTCGTTGCCCATCAGGCTCCAGACGGGCAGGATGTGATGGGCACTCTGCTGCTGATGAGCGAGCATGGAACGAACCATATCGGTATTACGCTGAGGTTGCAACAGCGTCAGCAGAGGGTGCAATGCGCGATAGGTGTCCCAAAGTGAGAAGACCGTATAATTCTGGAAGTCCTCTGCACGATGGACTGCTCCATCCAGACCGCGATAGCTCCCGTCGACATCCGAATAGACCGAAGGATTTATCATCGTGTGATAAAGGGACGTATAGAACATAGTGCGTTGGTCCTCGCTGCCTTCGATGGCGATGCTCGAGAGTTCCCGTTGCCAAGCATCGCGTGTCTGGTTGCAGATTGTCTCGAAACTCTTGTCGCCCGCTTCGGCTCGCAGGTTCTTCAGAGCCCCTTCGGCAGAGACGGCAGAGAGAGCCACCTTCACAATCAAGGGCTCATCGACAGAAGCGTCGAAGTTGAAATAAGCAACCACACTGCGACCTCCCATCTCGGGAAAGTCATCATAGCGGTTCAGCTTGCCCCAAAAGCCTTGATAGGGTTCGGGCCGGCGGTCGCGATAGCCGTAGGTCGTCAGCGGACGGGAAAAAGTGACTGCAAAGTAAGTATAGTTACAGCGCGCCCAACCTTGTGTCATGCGGAAACCCGTCAGCAGGGTGTCGTTCTCCACACGCAGGCTGCTCCAGAGAACTTTGGTGTCGTAGTTGTAGATTCCGTGCGTCAGATCGAGGATCAGGCGTTGCTCCCCGGCGTCCTGCGGAAACGTATAGCGATGCACGCCCACTCGTGGCGTGGCAGTCAGCTGGGCGCGCACTCCATTGTCTGCCAAGGTGACCTCATAATATCCGGGTCGAGCCTGCTCCGTCTCGTGGCTGAAGCGTTGTCGGTAGCCTCCATCGGGATTGTCGCGAGTGCCGGGATTCAACTGCAGTTCGCCTGTCTGGGGCATCAACAGCAGGTCACCAAGATCGCTGTGACCAGTACCACTGAGGTGGGTGTGGCTGAAACCTACAATGGTCGGATCATCGTACCGATAGCCTGCGCAGTAAGCATAGACTTCGGGCTGATAATGGCGCTGGACATTGTGGGGAATTGTATCGGTATCGGGACTCAGCTGTACGGCTCCAAAGGGAGCACATGCACCGGGGAAGGTATGGCCCATTCCACTGGTGCCGATGAACGGATTTACATAGTCTACGGCCCGCTTAGACGGAACGGCCGTTTCGCCCTTCCTGGGAGGGACAGGAGCAGATGCACCTGCAGCAAAAACGATGGAAGAGAATGAAAGGGCGAAAAAAGTCGTCAGGACCAGATTACGAAAAAAGAGATTCATTGTCATTAGATTAGACAAATAATTATATATAATAGGTGTATTGGGGGCTTTCGAATGCAAAGATAAGGCTTTTCGGGTATTCTTTCCTTCGTGAGGAGTGTTATTTTTTCCTAAAGGGGCAGTTATGCGAAGAGTTTTTTGTATCTTTGCGCCCAAAATAGACATCTGACAGAAGATAATGGCTTGCATCCTTCATATAGAAACCAGCACGAAAGTCTGTTCCGTGGCCGTAAGCCAGGACAGCGCAGTCATCTTCGACAAAGCCGACTTCGAGGGTCCCAACCACGCTAAGGTATGTGGTCCTTTCGTGGAAGAAGCCTTAAGTTTTGCCGAGAGCCATGCCATCCCCCTCGATGCCGTGGCTGTTTCCGAGGGGCCGGGCAGCTATACGGGACTCCGCATCGGGGTCTCCATGGCCAAGGGCGTGGCCTACGGACGAGGCGTACCCTTGTTGGCGGTGCCAACGCTGAAGTTGCTCTGCGTGCCCCTGCTGCTGTTCCGCGAGGACTTGCCCGAGGAGGCGCTATTTGTTCCCATGATTGATGCACGCCGCATGGAAGTATATGCTTCGGTGTACGACCGGGCGCTGCGCGAAGTGCGGGGCACTCAGGCCGACATCGTAGACGCCACCACCTATCAGGAGTACCTGAAGCGAGGGCCCGTTTGTTTCTTCGGACCGGGCGCTGCGAAATGCCGAGAGGTCATACAGAGTCCCAATGCCATCTTCATTGATGACATACACCCACAGGCAAAATACATGCAGCCGCTGGCCGAGCGTGCCCTGTGGGACGGGAAGATCGCAGACACGGCTTACTTCGAGCCTTTCTACCTGAAAGATTTCGTGGCCACAAAACCCAAGAACTTGCTATCCATTCCCAACAAGTAACACAGAGTGCTCAAACTAGAGAACTGAAACTCAAAAAAAGAACAACCCACTCCTATTCTTAATACAGAGAGACGGAGCAGGAACGACACATTATGACCTACAACACCCAACGCGAGAAGCTGATTCTGCCAGAATATGGCCGGAGCATACAGGAGATGGTGGACATCTGCCTGAACATAGAAGATCGTAGTCAACGACAGCGCTGCGCCGAAACAATCATAGAGATCATGGCAACCATGAATCCCGAGGGACGCCAGCAGCCGGACTACGAGCGCAAACTATGGGACCAACTCGCCATCCTCTCGGACTACAAGCTGGATATCGACTATCCCTACGAAGTAATCAAGGCCGAGGAGATGAAAGCACGTCCACGCCCCCTAAAATACCCCATGCAACGCATCCGCTTCCGCCACTACGGGCACCTCACCGAGGCATTCCTGAAACACCTGAAGGACATGCCTCAAGGCGAAGAACATCAGGAGCTGACGACCATGATGGCCAATTACATGAAGCGCAGCCTCTACAACTGGAACCGCGACGCCATGGACGAAGTGAAGGTGGATGCCGACATCGCCTCCTACACCAACGGCAGCGCCCGCGTGCCCAACAACTTCCAATATGCCTCGGTGACCAACGGACACCTCCCCGGCAGCAACGCCAGCAAGAAACGTCGCAAGAAATAGTGCTGGCTGGCCCGCGAGGAAGAGCCTCGTAGCGCCACAAGACATCTCCCTACCCAGACAACCCTTTCAGACAAGCATCGCACATGAGCTCATTCAAGATCGAAGGCGGACACCTCCTCCACGGCGAGATCACCCCACAGGGCGCCAAGAACGAAGCCCTGCAGGTGCTCTGTGCCGTACTGCTCACCGACCAGCCCGTACGTATAACAAATATCCCCGACATCGCTGACGTCAACAATCAGATAGAGTTGTTGGGAAAGATTGGAGTGCGCGTGGAGCGCCACGGCAAAGGCGACTACACCTTCTGCGCCGACCATCTAGACCTGGACTTCCTGGAGAGCGACGCCTTCCTCTCGTGCTCCGCCAAGCTCCGCGGCAGCATTCTGTTCCTGGGGCCTCTGCTCAGCCGTTTCGGGAAGGCCATAGTCTCGAAGCCCGGAGGCGACAAGATTGGTCGCCGACGCGTGGACACTCACTTCCTGGGCATGAAGATGCTGGGGGCACAACTCCATTATGAGCCAGAACACAGCCTCTACCGCATCACCGCAGAGAAGCTGTGCGGCACCTATATATTACTGGACGAGGCATCGGTGACCGGAACTGCCAATATCATCATGGCAGCCACCCTGGCAGAAGGGACAACAACCATCTACAACGCGGCCTGCGAGCCTTATATCCAGCAACTCTGCCGGATGCTGAACCGCATGGGAGCACGCATAGAAGGCATAGCATCTAACCTGCTCACCATACATGGCGTGGATCATCTGGGAGCGACTGAGCACCGAATCCTGCCAGACATGATTGAGGTGGGCTCGTTCATAGGAATGGCTGCCATGTGCGGCGATGGTGTCCTCATCAAGGATGTGAGCTACGACGATCTCGGCATCATCCCCTACACCTTCAAGCGGCTGGGCATTCAGATTGTTCGTTCAGGCGACGACATCTACATCCCTCGCCATGAACACTACGAGATAGATTCCTTCATCAACGGTTCATTCATGACCTTTGCCGACGCGCCCTGGCCGGGACTGACACCCGACCTGCTGAGTGTGATTCTTGTCGTGGCCACTCAGGCCAAAGGCTCGGTGCTCATTCATCAGAAGATGTTCGAGAGTCGCCTGTTCTTCGTCGACAAGCTTATTGACATGGGGGCACAAATCATCCTCTGCGACCCCCACCGAGCCGTGGTCGTCGGTCATGACCACCATCTATGCCTGCGCGCCTCCCGAATGACGTCGCCCGATATCCGAGCAGGTATCGCACTGCTCATCGCCGCCATGAGCGCCGAGGGCACTAGCACCATCAGCAATATCGTGCAGATAGACCGAGGATACGAAGACATCGAGAACAGACTTAATTCCATCGGAGCTCACATTTCACGAATAGAATAATCTTCCCCCCAAAAGCCTTCACAAGCAGTTCGCCTCATGATTTCCGAGAATGACATATATAAAATAGGTACGCTCACACGCACACACGGCGTGCGCGGGGAACTGTCCTTCCAATTCACGGACGACGTGTGGGACCGCGTGGAGGCGGACTATCTCTTTCTCCGCCTCGACGGTTTGCTCGTGCCATTCTTCCTGGAGGAGTGGCGTTTCCGCTCGGATAACATAGCCCTGCTGAAGTTCGAGGATATAGATTCTGCTGACGACGCCGCCCGTCTCGTGGGGGCCGAGGTTTGTTTTCCAAAGGAACTCACCCCCGAGGAATACGCCGAAGAGGAACTCACATGGCAACATTTCACGGGCTTCGAGGTCTATCGGACTACTGAGGAAGAGCCTCGACAGAACAGCGAAGGCGACACGATGCTGGCAGAAACCTTCTTGGGCACCGTGGATGCAGTGCTCGATCAGACATCCAACATCCTTCTAGTAGTACTCACACCCGAAGGAGAAGAACTGCTCATTCCCGCCCACGAGGATTTCATTCTGCAAGCCGACCATCGACAACGGCGGTTGCTGGTAGACGTACCCGAAGACCTCCTCAACCTGAATAACTGATTGTATGGTGGCATAGCAACCACCTCTCCAACATATGAAGCAAGAAACGAAGAAAAAACAAATAGCCATCCTCGGCAGTACGGGTAGTATTGGCACACAAGCCCTGGATGTCATTGCTGCACATGCCGACCTCTTTGAAGCACGCGTTCTCACTGCCAATGCTCATTGGGAGTTGTTGGCTCAACAGGCTCGCAAGTTTCTGCCTGCCGCCGTGGTCATCGCTGATGAGCGTCACTACGAAGCTTTGCAGTCGGCACTTGCAGACCTGCCCATCGCTGTATATGCTGGAGCCGATGCACTCTGTCAGGTTGTGCAGTCATCGGAAGTGGATCTGGTGCTCACTGCACTGGTGGGCTTCTCTGGACTGGCACCTACATTGGCAGCCATCCGCGCGAAGAAACCCATAGCACTGGCCAACAAGGAGACAATGGTCGTGGCAGGGGAACTCGTCAACAGACTTTGTCTGGAGAACCAGGTGCCCCTGTTGCCGGTGGACAGCGAACACTCGGCCATCTTCCAAAGCCTCATGGGTGAAGTCTCGCCCATAGAGAAAATCATTCTCACCGCCTCAGGAGGGCCCTTCCGGATGTTTACGCTTCAGCAATTAGAGGATGTCACTCCTGCCATGGCACTGCATCACCCCAACTGGGATATGGGTGCCAAGATTACCATCGACTCGGCTTCGATGATGAACAAAGGCTTCGAAGTCATCGAGGCAAAATGGCTTTTTGGTGTCAACCCCGAACGCATACAAGTCGTCGTACATCCTCAAAGTATCGTACACTCCGCCGTTCAGTTTGCCGATGGTGCCGTGAAAGCACAATTGGGAGTTCCCGATATGCGCGTGCCTATCCAACTGGCCTTCTCCTACCCCGAACGGTTGCACAGCGACTTCGATCGTCTGGACTGGTTCTCGATGCACGCACTGACCTTCGAGGCTCCCGACACGGAACGGTTCCGCTGCTTGGCGCTGGCCTACGAGGCCCTGCACCGAGGCGGCAACGCTCCCTGTATCGTCAACGCGGCAAACGAAATTGTCAACCGCGCCTTCCTCGAGGGAAGATGTCGGTTCCTGCAGATGGCCGACGTCATCGAGCAAGCGCTGAATAAAGCAACTTTCATTGCGCAACCTACCTTCGAAGACTATCTGCAGAGCGACCACGAGGTGCGCCTCTTGGCCACCGAACTGCTTGCCTAGGAGAACAAAGGACGACCCAAGAGGTCACTTCCCATACGAATAATAACAACATAATATTATATGAGCGTTTTCTGGATTAAAACATTACAACTTATCCTCTGCTTCGCCATCCTCATCATTCTGCACGAGGGAGGACACTTCTTCTTCTCGAAACTCTTTGGCGTCAGAGTGGAGAAATTCTTCATGTTCTTCGACTGGAAATTCCACCTCTTTTCCACCAAAGACCGCTGGTTCACTCGCCTGTTCCCCAAAGCTGCCAACAGCGAGACGGAATATGGCATCGGATGGATTCCCCTTGGCGGTTACGTCAAGATTGCCGGAATGATCGACGAAAGCATGGATCTGGAACAGATGAAACAAGAGGCACAACCCGATGAGTTCCGCAGTAAACCTGTTTGGCAACGGTTCCTTATCATGGTGGGAGGTGTATTAGTGAACTTTATTCTGGCCCTGTTCATCTACGCCATGATACTCTTTGCATGGGGTAGCGACAGCCTTCCCGTGCGTTCCATGACCGATGGCTTCGCCTACAACGCTATGGCTGAAGAAATAGGCTTTCAGGATGGCGACATCCCAGTGGCAGTGGATGGGAAAGCGATAGAAGCATGGGATGGTACCGTCTACCGCGCCATTTCCAAGGCAGAGACGGTGACGGTTCTGCGCAACGGACAGGAGGTGACGCTGCAGATGCCCGACGGTGGACTGAACCTGCTGGAAATGATAGACACAGAGCCTCGTTTCATTGCGGTGAACGTACCGGCTGTGGTAGACAGCGTTATCACTGACTCACCAGCTGCACAAGCTGGTATGAGAAGTGGAGCCCGACTTCTGGCTGTGGCTGATACGGACATACAGTGGTGGGGAGACTTCGACCAAATCATGGGGCGCAGATACGACGTACTGGCTGCAGACTGCTCCCATGAGGATAGTATACGCCTGCAAACACTACCCGTTGTCTTCTGCAACGAAGAGGGAGCAATGCCCGATACCGCCGTGATTAAACTCGACAAGGACTACAAGCTCGGATTCTACAAACGGCCCTATCAGTTCCACTACAAAGAAGCATACGTGCACCACGACTATGGTTTCTGGGAGAGTATTCCGGCTGGCATCAGTTATGGTTGGGAAACCCTGAAAGGTTACGTCAGCGACCTCCAGTATATCTTCTCTAAGAAGGGAGCAAAGAGTGTAGGGTCCTTTGGAACGATAGGTAGCTTGTTCCCCTCCGTTTGGGACTGGCAGTCGTTCTGGGAAATCACTGCTTTCATCTCCATCATCTTAGCTGTGATGAACATATTACCGATTCCGGGACTCGATGGTGGTCATATCCTCTTCCTCCTCGTGGAAGCCGTAACGCGTCGCCCGCCCTCAGAGAAGTTCATGGAGAGAGCACAGATGATAGGTATGCTCTTCCTGCTGGCCCTCATGGCACTTGCCCTCTTCAACGATGCAGTGAAGTTCTTGTTCTAAAGAAAAAAAGCAGTCACCTCTCCCCCCTCAAGGGAAGTATCAAGCCCCCTCCAACTCCTCCTCATCAAGGGGAAGTTAGAGGGGGCTCTGCGTGGGAAGAAAGAGGGAAAAAAGAGCAGCAGTTCCCCTTCCGTCAGGAAGGGGTCAAAGAGGGGGAAAAGAGCAGCAGTTCCCCTTCCGTCAGGAAGGGGTCAAAGGTGGAAAGGAAAGAGGGGTCAGCAGGGGAAGGCTACATTTCTTGGAGGTCTATGTCAATCTTGCGGACATAGAACTTGGCCTTGGCACAGAGCTCGTCGAAATGCTGTTCCATTTCAAAGACACAACGCTGCTGCTCGTAATAGGCCTCATTGGTGCGACCATTGATCCGAGGTTGCATCTGACGGAAACCCTCGCGAGCTGCATTCAATCGGAGTTCAAAGCGCTGTAGGCTGTCGCGCGTCTCCAGAAGTTCCACACTATCCAAGGTGAGTATCGCAGCACGACGCGTCTCCAAAGCCGTAGGGTACTGCTGTCGCAATGCAAAGATGGTGTCGCGCGCCGCCACATAATGGCCGTCGGCCAGCAACTCGCGAGCCTGGCTCAGCATCACGGTCGCTTCTTCTTCCGATGCTTCCTCTATCGTCTTGCAAGAAGACAGCAACAGCATCGCTGACAGCGATACAACAACATAGGGAAGATGCACTGGCATGCTGAGAAAACAAATACTATGAACCTTTGGGAACTTCATTTCAGATGCAAAAGTAAGTCTTTCTGAAAAAAACACCGCAAGAACAACTCCTATTTCAACTATTTTTATTACTTTTGCAAAGGTTTTTAGCACGAATTAAGCATTATGAGGCATTTAGAGCGTGAGGAACTCGTCAAGCTATTAAACAAGCCGGTATTTCACCACATCAGTGAGGTAGCCGATGAACTGGACATGGAAGCCTACGTCGTGGGCGGTTACGTCCGTGATCTCTTCCTCGAAAGGCCCTCAAAAGATATAGATGTGGTCGTCGTGGGAAGCGGAATAACTGTGGCAGAAGCGCTTTGCAAACGATTAGGACGCGGGGCGCACCTCAGTGTGTTCCGGAACTTCGGTACAGCACAAGTGCACTGGCACGGCGAGGAAGTGGAATTTGTGGGAGCAAGGCGCGAAAGCTACAGCCACGATTCCCGCAAACCCATCGTGGAGGATGGTACCCTGGAAGATGACCAGCGACGCCGAGACTTCACCATCAACGCACTGGCCATCTGTCTTAACAAAGCACGCTTTGGTGAACTACTGGACCCCTTCGAAGGAGTATGGGATATGGAGGACCGACTCATCGCCACCCCTCTCGACCCTGACATCACCTTCTCCGACGACCCTCTTAGGATGATGCGTTGCATCCGTTTTGCCACCCAATTGAACTTCGAGATAGAAGCAGAGACATTCGAGGCCCTCAGTCGCAATCGTGAACGTATAAAAATCATCTCTCAGGAACGCATCATCGACGAACTTCAGAAGATCATGGCGTCGGATTCCCCCTCACGCGGATGGGAACTGTTGTTTCAATGCGGACTTTTGGAAATCATCTTCCCCGAACTGCAAGCGATGCAAGGAGTGGAGACACGCAATGGACGTGCCCACAAGGACAATTTCTGGCACACGCTGGAGGTCCTCTCTAATGTAGTGCGCACCCAACGTGAACAACGCAACGACAACTACCTCTGGCTACGATGGGCAGCCCTGCTCCACGATATCGGCAAACCGCGTTCCAAGCGCTGGGACCCACAGTTGGGATGGACCTTCCACAACCACAACTTCGTAGGTGAGAAGATGGTGCCACAAATCTTCAGACGCATGAAACTACCCATGGATGAACGGATGAAATACGTTCAGAAGTTGGTCGGTCTGCACATGAGACCCATCGTCATAGCCGACGAAGAAGTCACAGACAGCGCCGTTCGACGCCTCCTCTTCGAGGCTGGCGACGACATCGACGACTTGATGCAGCTCTGCGAGGCCGATATCACCAGTCGCAACGAACAGCGCAAACAACGTTTCCTGGATAACTTCCGCCTCGTGAGAGAGAAACTTGTTGACCTCGAGGAACGTGACCGTATACGCAACTTCCAGCCACCCGTGAGCGGCGAAGAGATTATGGAACGCTTCAACCTGCCACCATGTAAGGAAGTAGGAACTCTGAAAACTGCGGTGAAAGACGCCATCCTCGATGGAATCATCCCCAACGAACACGATGCAGCTTTGCAATTCGTTATCGAGAAAGCCAAGCGAATGGGATTGTCTGCTGAATAACAAAAGCCTTTTCTCGCTGTTTACGAGGAATCGTACTGCCAAAGGAAACATCTGTTGACTTATGTTGAACACCAACAATAATCAATGAAAACAAGCATGGCACAACGAACACCAGCATCGCTCAATGAATATCAGCATGGCTCAATGAATATCAGCATGGCTCAATGAATACCAGCATCGCTCAATGAATATCAACATGGCACAATGAATACTAGGATGGCTCAATGAACGCCAACAATGCTCAATAACAAATCGGTCATTAGGATTTCCATCACAAAAATAATCCTAATGACCGATTATAATTTATGTAGAGAGAGTGCTAACGACTCCTCGGTGTAAGATCAGAGTCCTTTCACAAGTTTTCCTATAGCGGAGTTCGGATCGTTCATGGCCTCACTGTACATGTCACCTAACGACTCATCAAACATGGCATCGAACTCCTTGGAAAGTGCCTCGTTCTCGGCCAAATCCTCCTCAGAGAGGTGGATGACCTCCGGTTGCCAGCCTTCATGCTTATCTGCAAAACGGCCCTTTCGGTTTTTGGCATCTTTTTCGTCTTTCATTGTTCTAATTCCATTTAAGAAGGGACTAACCTGTCATTCTTTTATCATGAACAGATTAACATACTGTCAGCCGCCTTCTTTTTAAATAACAGATTAACTTGCTGTCTTATTTCGTTGCAGCGGCTTTCTCGTCGGCCACGATACGACGCCTGTTGATGAACATCATGACGAGTGTCACACCAGCCAGCAAGCCCATGCCGATATAGTCAAGACTCTTGCAACCGCGGAAGATGACCCAACCAATGAGGGAAGAGCAGAAATCCAGCGCACCAGCAAGGAAACCTTCGGGCACCTTGGCAGCGGCATCCTGTGTGGCTGCATAGACAGAATTGGCGGCTGCGGTGAAGTCCGCACTCATATCCGTGACGAAGTACAGTCCGAAGATAAGGGCCACAAGACCGATGATGAAGGTCTTCACCACATTGTTCTTAGTGATGGGCAGTACCAAGGGGAAAAGGTAGAACATACCTGCAAGCGAAGCCAAGGGAAGGAACTGATTGCCAGGAAGAATGACTGCCAGGAACAGGACCGTGGGGATAAGCAGCAACGACACCACAAGAGTAGTGGGGTGACCGATGACCAGTGCAGGCGACATACCGATATGCACCTTCTTACCATTGAACTTCGTTTCCACCACCTGTTTGGTCTTCTGGCTGATAGGCATCAAACCATCGATGAAGAGTTTGGTGATGCGAGGAATCAGCTCCATCACAGCACCCATGATGACACCGAGTGAGAGGATGGTCTTGACGGCATCACCGTTCCATTCCTTCACGCTGAGGGCACCGATGAGTCCACCCACGATGACACCCAGAATCAGAGGTTCGCCCAGCACGCCGAACTTCTTCTTCAGACCTTCGGCGTCGATATCGAGTTTGGAGAAACCAGGAATCTTATCCAACAACCAATTGATAGCAAGAGCGAAAGGCACGAAGCTCTGGCAGAAAGGCTGAGGGATGCTGATGCCCTCGAGGTCATAATGCTTCTGGAATTTCTCTGCTGTGAGGTCGGCCATTACAAGCGTGAACATATAGCAAACGATGGCTGCAAAATAGCCCCATGCGAGGCTTTCGTCCTTCACGAAATAGACCACGGCGCCGATAAATGCAAAGTGCCAGTAGTTCCAAAGGTCGATATTCACAGTACGGGTGGTTTTGGTAATCACCATCAGGAAGTTCACGCCCAGACAGATGGGGATAATCAGCGCACCCACGGCCGTGTTGTAAGCCACAGCGGCAGCGGCAGGCCATCCCATGTCGAAGATGTTAAGCTGCAGATGATAGATGTCTGAGATGTTTGTGAGAGGGCCATTGAAGTTCGTGGTCAAGAGGGCTGTGACAATGCCCAGTCCAACAAATCCGACACCGACATAGAGACCGCTCTGCAGCGACTTTCCAAATTTCAGGCCAATACACAGGCCGATGATGGTAAACAGGATTGGCATCATAACCGATGCACCCAGCGAGATGATGTAAGAGAAGACTGCTTCCATTCTGTTAAATTAGAATTTATAGTTTAATGATTATTTTGGTTTAAAGTTTCATGCAGAAGTATTTGAGTGTTTCTGATTCCAGGGCGCTGTGTTCCCACTCATCTCATGGATTTGAAAGGATTACACTTTCTTTCCCTCTGGAATTTCCACCTGTAGGCCTCTGCTCTGGCCCTCTTCCCCTGACGGGGGAGATGTCCAAATGACAGAGAGGGTCTTTTATTTCTCGAAGCTGATACTACCTCCTCCGATATGTTTGCCATCGGCGAAGATCATCACCCGATACTGTCCGGCCACGAGCATCTCCTGCACGTCCCAATAGACAGTGACAGGAGTCTCCTCACCATTATATTCTATATCCTTGCGGATGGAATACTCAAGGTTGCGATTCTCAAAGGGGAACGTGCCGCCACCATCGAGGACTTCTCCGGTGGGCTTCAGAATGCGGACGAAGATACTACGGTTGCCAGCAGCAGCAGTGACGTTGCGGGCGATATTGAACGACACTTGGAATTTCCGGACGTCTTTCGTCTTCTTGGCGGTCTTGCCACGTTTGTTCAAGGCACTGATGTGCACACCTGTAGCGTCGAGCTGACTGGCAATAGCCACCTTGTCGGAGAGCGACTCCCGTTCTTCGCTGAGAGTGGTGATTTGCTGTTGCTGCTGGGCACTTTGCTGCTTCAGGTTCTCGTTCTCGCCCATCAACTGCTCATTCAGGCGGTTCAGCGAATCTATTTCTGCCACGAAAGTCTTCAGCACTTGCCGCATCGTGGCCAATTCCTTCTTCAGACGGGTGATTTCTGCCGCATCATTGCTTTTGGTGCGACGCAATTCCTCCAACAATTCCTGAGTACGCTGCTGTTCCTTTTCCAACTGAGCCATCAACGAATCATTGTTGATTTGTGTCTTCATCTCGTTGTACTGCCGGGCGAAGTTCTCATACTCATTCTCCATCTCCAGCTTGTCCATTTCAGCAAGTTCCAACATCTGTTTGTTCTCCTCGTTGGACTTGTTGAGCGAATAAATCAAATAACCCATTCCAGCCAGCAGGAGGACAATCACCACTGCTGCTATGGAAATAATTGCCTTTTTATTCATATTTTTTTGTAATTTCGTGGCAAAGGTAACAAAAACTTTGAACTTTCTTCCTCTCAGGCCTCTTTTTCTGACAAAAAGGACTGTAAACATGAAACTTTTGTCTACATTTGCAAGCAGAAAGACAAAAAACAAACTGACAAGATGCAAAAAAGAGTTTCCCTTTTCCTTCTTACTGTCCTCTCTGTGACGACTCATCTCACGGCACAACTGACCACCACCCGGATTAATCCCACGACATTTGAAATCCGTTCGACCACTGGCCCTGCCATGACTCTGGATTTCTATGGCACAAATATCGTCCGTCTCTTCTTCGACCCTGCAGGTGGTGCTGTTCGTGACCCCGAGGCGACACCTCCGGCACAAATCCTCGTGACCCAGCCGCGTCGCGCCACTGGCGAGCTCACCTTAGAAGAGAGCGACTCCGGATTCAGAATCCAGAGTTCCCAACTGACCATAACCATCAACCGCACCTCCGGACAGATGGATTTCACGAATCGTCACACCAACAAGCAGGTGACGTCCTTGCTAGTCCCCACGTCGAATAGCCAGGAGGCATCAGTCTTCTCTGGGCTCTTCAACGAGAAAGGGCAAGCCACGATTTCCCTCACGGCTCACCCAGAAGACGCGTTCTACGGCGGTGGCGTACAAAACGGGAGATACTCCCACGGCGGAACGGTCATCGCCATCGAGAACACCAACAACTGGGTGGACGGAGGTGTCGCCTCCCCCACTCCATTCTACTGGAGTACTGCAGGTTATGGCATCCTCTGGCACACTTTCCGCCCCGGCAAGTATGACTTTGGCAGCACCGACCCCTCCACTACTACCCTCACCCATGAAGAAGCCTATCTGGATGTATTCCTGATGGTGGACAACGGTTGTGTGGCTCTCCTCAACGACTTCTATCAATTGACTGGACATCCGGTCCTGCTGCCGAAGTTCGGTTTCTACGAGGGTCATCTGAATGCCTACAACCGCGACTACTGGCAACCCCTCCCAGACTCCTCGGAGCCAGACGCCAGCACTCCGGAAGGCGCCCTCTATGGGCCTTCGGGCAGCGTCATCTTTGAGGACGGCCGTTGCTACAAGGAGTCTCAGAAACCCGTGGACGATGGGATTCGGGAGAGTCTGAATGGGGAGTTGGACAACAACTATCAGTTCTCCGCACGGGCTGTCGTGGACCGCTATGAGCGGGCCGACATGCCGCTGGGATGGGTGCTTCCGAACGACGGATATGGTGCGGGCTACGGCCAGACCTCTTCCCTCGAAGGTAACATCGAGAACCTGCGTCAGTTCGGTGAGTACGCCCGCTCCAAAGGTGTGGAGATAGGTCTCTGGACTCAGAG
>JAILFY010000249.1 GCA_024697285.1 Bacteroidaceae bacterium | reverse complement strand
ATGTACGGAATCATCGACTGCGACAACTGCTATGTCTCCTGCGAACGGGTGTTCAGGCCCGATCTGCGGGACAAACCCGTCGTGGTGCTCTCGAACAACGATGGCTGCGTGGTGGCGCGCTCCAACGAAGCGAAGCAGTTGGGGATTAAGGCGGGAACGCCTTATTTTCAGTTGGCACAGCAGTTTCCCGGTCAGAAGATTGCCGTGTTCTCCTCGAACTACGAACTCTACGGCGAACTCACCAGCCGCGTAGTAAGTATCATCCGACAGGAAGCACCCGCCTATTTCCGCTACAGCATCGACGAGTGCTTCGTGTACCTCGAAGGCATGGAGAACGTGGACCTCAAGGGCTGGGGCGAAGCGCTGCACAAGAAGATTCGCCAGTACGTTGGAATCCCCGTGAGTATCGGCCTCGCGCCCACCAAGACGCTGGCCAAGCTGGCGTCGCACTTCGCCAAGAAATACCCGGGCTACCGACATTGCTGCCTCATCGACACGGAAGAGAAACGCAAGAAGGCGCTGAAGCTGTACCCCATCGACGAGGTGTGGGGCATAGGCCGACGCTACGCCGCCCGGCTGGAAGCGCTGGGAGTGCACACGGCCTACGACTTCGCGGACCACGACATCAGTTGGGTCAACGCCACCTTCAACAATATCGTCATCCAGCGCACCTGGCGGGAGCTCAACGGCGAGGACTGCGTGCCCAACGAGGAGATGGCCAAGAAGAAAAGCATCTGCACCTCACGCAGCTTCCCAGGGATGATAGCGGACCTGCCCACCCTGAAGACCCACGTGGCGAACTACGCAGCACGATGTGCCGAGAAACTGAGGGCGCAGGACACTGTGGCGTCCGTGGTGGCGGTGTTCCTCAACACGAATCTCTTCCGCGAGGACCTGCCGCAGTACTGGAACTTCGCCGAGGCCCGACTGCTCACGCCCTCCAACGCCACACAGACCATAGTAGCTACGGCCAACAAGGTGCTGACAGCCATCTACCGACAGGGCTACCGCTACAAGAAAGCGGGCGTCATCGTGATGGGGATTGCGCCGGACGCCCCCATCCAACAGGACCTCTTCGACGTCACGGTCGAACAGATTCAGAAGATGCGCCGACTGGACGCCGTGGTGGATCGCATCAACCGCCTCAACGGCACCGAGACCGTAGTGCTGGGCACCCAGCAATATCGGCTGAAAGGAGCCGACGGCAAGGCAGAGGTCTTCGCCAACGCCATCAAACATGACTTCCGCAGCAAGAACCCCACGACCCGATGGAGCGATATCATCAAGCTGAAATAACCCCATCAGAATCTTCCTCAAGAATATCGATTATGACCCAGACTGTCAGTCCCTCACTTCGGCAATATATCGAGGAAAAAATCATCCCGCAGTACGATCGTTTCGACCAGGCACACCAGCGGGACCACGTCCTCATGGTCATTCAGCAGAGCCTGCAGTTGGCCGAGAAACTGGATGTGAATATCGACATGGCCTATGCCATTGCCGCCTACCACGACACGGGGCTGTGCGAGGGACGCGAACATCACCACGAGGTGTCGGGTCGCATCCTTCGTGCCGACCAGAAGTTGCGGCAGTTCTTCACGGAGCAGGAGATCGAAACCATGGCACAGGCGGCAGAGGACCATCGCGCCTCCTCCGACCACGAGCCACGCAGCATCTATGGGCGTATTGTGGCGGAGGCCGACCGCTTCATCGACCCCGAGACCATCGTCCGACGAACCATCCAATATGGGCGGGACCACTATCCGGAGTTGAGTCGGGAAGAACATTTCCAGCGTATGGTACAACATCTCCACGAGAAATATGGCCGAGGCGGATATCTACGTCTCTGGTTTCCCGAATCCCCCAACGCTGCACGCCTGGAGCGGCTGCGCGACATGATGGAGGACGAGGCGCTGCTCCGACAGTTGTTCCAGAAAGAAATGATGCTTTAATACACCACCTTGCGGCCATCGACGACATAGATCCCGTTCCGGGAGGGACGTCCTGCGGGTCGACCGCCGAGGTCGTAGCAAGTGTTATTCGTGGCAGAAGGACCTTCCTCGCGAAGGCTTTCCACAGCCGTGGCAAAGGCCTCAACGGGTTGTATCAGGTATTTACAACCGTCGTCGGTCGTATTGTTGCCGCCGCCCCAATTATAGATCTGGTAGTTGAGACCCGCGTTGCATTGGTTGATTTGCAGGCTTCCTGAAACGATGATGACGAGTCCGGCCTCGGCCGACGCCTTGATGCTCCATCCCTTGGAAGAGCGGGCACGCGAACTGCTCAGAGCCGTATTGTTGGACGCGGAGGTGGAGATGAAGGTCATGTCCGTTGCATTCAGGATATACCACGCTCCGTCGCGATGTCGCTTGAAGGTCCATCGCGAGAGGTCCGTGGGCGCGTCCAGTCCCGTCAGGTTCTTGTTGTTGCCCTGCGAGGTGAGGTAGCGGTTGCCCCTGCGAGGGGTGGACAGCACATAGACGAAGGTGGAGTCGGCCGTGGTCTCGCGGGGCTGGATGACTTCTCCCTCGGCACAACGTTCCAGAAAAGCTTCCAGAGCGGCTT
>JAILFY010000245.1 GCA_024697285.1 Bacteroidaceae bacterium | reverse complement strand
CCAACAGAATCTCCCTGCTCAGAAAACGAAGAAAGCCAAGAAGAACGCCAAATCCAACGCTTCCCTCGCCACAAAATACCTCCCCCTCCCTGAGAAACGCGCTGGTGGCATCGGCCATGCCCTCATCCAAACCACCTACCAGCCTGGCCAGCCCTTCGTCTACTACACCGGTTCCGCCTGGAGCCTCTACGACGTCCCCACCCAAGCCATCTGGCAGCAAACCCTGCGTCACGAAAAATCCATCCTCTCCACCGGCCTCCAAGTCACGCCCCACTAACCTCTCCCCTTTTTCCTTCTTTTTCCTTCTTTTTCCTTCTCCCTTCTCCCCTTCTCCCTTTTCCCTTCTCCCTTTTTCCTTCTCCCTCTCCTCCTCTCTGCTCCTTTCCCCCTCCCTGCCCGTCCTCGGGCCGCTGTGCCCTCGTCGTCAGACGAGGGTCCTCCCCTCCTTCCCTCCTCTCCCCACCTTTTCCCTTCTCTCCCCCTCCCCTCTCCTCCTCTCTGCTCCTTTCCCCCTCCCTGCCCGTCCCCGGGCCGCTGTGCCCTCGTCGTCAGACGAGGGTCCTCCCCTCCATTCCCCCATTATAGCGGATCGCCAGCATCGTCAAGTCATCGCTCTGTATGTCTGCCTCCTGCGCTCCGCCCCGCTTTTCGCCGTTGCCGGCAAACCGCTTAACAGCGTCCCTTTCCATGGCGATGATGGTCTTTGGTTCACAAGCTCCGCTGGCGGATTTCCGGTTGTCGGTTTTGCTGCCCTTCAGGGCCTCTCTTAACATTTCCACCATTCGCTGTTTACCAAACTGCACGTGGTTGCAGTCCTCTGCCTCCGTCAAGCCATCGGTATAGAGGAAGACGGTCGTCATGGGAGGGAGGGTCATTTCCATTCCCTTATAGGTCCACCCGGGCATCAGCCCCACGGGAATATTAGTGTCTGTGGGCAGTAGTTCCACGACCTTGCCGATCAGCAGCGGGGCGTCATGACCAGCATTGCAGTAGCGCATCAGGCCTGTATCCAGGTCGATTTCCCCCACAAAGAGCGTGACAAACATGTCCGATTCATTCATGTCGGCCATCGATTCATTGATGGCAGTGATGATCGTCTCCGGCTGGTCTTCGCGGGCTGACACATTCCTGAAGAGGCTCCGCGTGACCGCCATAACCAACGAAGCCGGCACACCCTTTCCGCTGACGTCGCCGATGCAGAAGAACAGTTTCCCGTCGCGTATATAAAAGTCGTAAAGGTCTCCGCCCACCTCCTTAGCCGGTTCCAGCAAGGCGTAAATATCGATGTCTTCGCGTTCCGGATAGGGCGGAAAAGTCTTGGGCAGCATACTTTGTTGAATGCCGTGTGCTATACGCAATTCGCTGCCTATGCGTTCCTTCTCGTCATGGGCTTTCTGCAACTTGTGTGCACTGCGTGCCGCTCGATAGATGATGAATCCCAGCAGCGCCATGCCGGCTATCAAAAGCAGCATCAGGTAGAACCCCACCCGGTGCAACCCGGCATAGATCTCCTTGTCGTTGCAGACCACGGCCATCGACCATTGCGTTTTACCGTCGATGGGTGCGTAGAACACATGGTTCTTCTCTCCGTCGTTGCCTGTGATCACATCATGGCCGCCCCTTCCGTTCATCATCTGACGGTTGATATAGCTGGCAGTGGTATCATTGAAGGAAAGTGCAATCTCCTGTATAGTGGTTTTCATCACAAGGCTTTCCACGGGGCAGACCAGCACCTGACCGCTGTGCGAGACGAGCACGTTGAAGCTGGAAGGATAGATTTGCTTGGCATTGATGACGTCCGAAAGCCAGTCGAGCGACACATCGGCCCCTAGCAAGGCTGCAATCTGTCCGTGGCTGTCATACACCGGCAGGGTGTATGTGCACAGCATCATCTTCGCCCCTGTATCGTCGAAATAAGGCTCACTCCAGTTACCCTCCGCCGCTTCCATGCCGCTCTTGAAGAACTCTGCCTCAAGGTAGTTGTGGCTTTCGCTGCCGATCTGTGCGCATTCCAGGGTCCCGTCGTCGCGCTGAGCAACATAAGGTTCAAACCAACGTCCTTTCTGCGGGTAATAGTTTTCAGTAAACATCAGTCCGGCTCCAACGATGGTCGGGTTCTGCATCACCACGCGGCCTATCACGGCATAGAGCGAGTCGGGCTGGTCCAGCAGACGCTCCGCGGTCCACACGATATTGGCCATAGCCGTTTCCACGCTCACCATCACTTTCTGCACCTCCAGGTTCTTCACCCGCAGTTCGGTTTCGGCCCTGTGCTCCACTTCTTCGCGGATGCCCTTTCGTGCGAACAGATATTGCCCCGCCATGATGAGTTCCAGCAGAAGGGCTACCGTCACGATGATGGCCAGGCTTGATTTCGAGCGCAGCGACTCAGGCCTCAGTTTCTGCAGCCATCTGCCTGCACCACTGATCACGGCATCAAATGCTTTCATAGTGTCCAGTGTTCAAAAGTCTTACATACGTTCATCAAGTAGTCGTAGCACTTGGTCACGCGCTCATCAAACAACGACTGGCATTCCTTGACGAGTGCTTCGGGGAAGGAGTCGGAAAGGGAGAGCCAACTGAAACTCCTCACGCGCGATACGACATCAATCATGGCCTTGCGTTCTGCCACCACGTCGGCTGGCAGGCCCTCAAAGTAATCGTCGATGGCCAGTTGCCACATCTGCCTGCCGCTCTCTCGAGGCATGCCGATGATGGCATCGTAGTCGCCCACAAGGGTGACCATGGCCGAATAGGCATGACCCAGGTCGAGAAGCGGGTGACCGTAGCCCACCTCCCCCATGTCGATAAGCATGAGTTCATCATTTTGTACCATGGCGTTCTTCGTCTGCAGGTCGAGATGGAGCAGGCGGTTGCCTGGTGGAATGCTGTCGAGGATATTGAGCAGCATGTCCACTTTCTCCTGCGGGAAGTAGCGGACGAGTCGCTCCACCTGAGCGCGTTCATGTCGGATGGCCGACGGGACATTGCCTCCGGCCGGCACCTCAATCTGGTGCATCTCCTTGAACAGGCGGGCGTATTTACGGGCGTACTCATCCATCTTTTCGGGATGTTTCCGTACCATAGCGCTCAGCGTCTCGGCCTGCAGCAGTTCGTAGATCAGGCCGTAGCATTCGCCCCTGCCCTCGGCGGTGGGAGCCACCGTCACGATATCAAACGAGATGGCAGTGGGCATGCCCAGCACGAAGGCCTCCTTCGACATGACGATTTCCTGCCGCACCTCTTCCAGCGTCGTTCCCTCACGGAAGACTTTGATAATCGTGTCGCCATCCAGACGGTAAACCTTGCCTACGCCGCCCATGCCTATCAGCTGGCAGCCTTCCACAATCATACGGCGCATGGCGCGCTCCACGGTCATGATCTTCGTGAACCCCGTGGTGTTCAGCACCTCATAGACCTGCGGCTGCACACCGGTCAGGCGAAAGTCCCTGTAGCGTTTCGACAGAGAGAGCAGAATGCGGAGACCGGAACTGGAGATATATTCCAAACGGGAGGCATCGCATACGACGGCATCCACCCCGCCTACCTTCTCCAACTCGCGGTTAATAAAGGCACTTGTCTCTGACGAGGATGCTGTGTCCAGGCGTTCAGCCAGACAGATCGTTACTTCTTTGCCGTTGGTCAGGATCGTCGTTTTCATTTCGTCATGGTTTTAGTAGTGTTTAGACTTTCTGTACACACCGCAAAAATACATGATTCGCGGCAATAATAAAATAATAAGGTGCAAAATTTAAGTTTTCTTAGCCTGCCAGTGCCGGACAAGGAATGTCTTTGGCGCCTTCGGACACGATTCTGTTAGTTTTTATTAAAAACGAAACCTTTTTTTAATATTTTTTTGTGATGTGTATTTAATGTAGTAACTTCGCCACCAGAAAGACAAAGCAACGACATGAATGTAGCAGCGGACTGCGAGGAAGGCTGCGGGCTGAAGTGTCGGTTTTTTTACTACAACAGTTGATGATACAAACTGACGATACGATTCAAGGAGAAAACAAGGCGTCACACGTCATGCAGCACGAGGTGCGGCACGGAGAGGCCGCTTCGGCTCCGCAATGCATCAGCATTCGGAACAAGATCTGCGAATTGGACCGCATACGGGATTTTCTCCAATCTTTGTGCCGCGACTTCGGGATTGACCATGACCTCTTCAGTATGCTCAACTTAGCAACTGAGGAATGGGTGGTCAATGTCATCAGCTATGCCTACCCAGCGGATACAGAAGCTCAAATCGAACTGTCGGCCATGGTCGCCGACGGCATCCTTACTCTTGTGGTAAAGGACCAGGGCTTGCCCTTCGACCCTACGCACTACCCCGAGGCGGATGTGGAGTCCGCACTGGACGAACGTCCGATTGGCGGCTTAGGCATCCACCTCGTGAGGAACATCATGGATACGATGTTCTACGAACGCACGGCAGACGGATATAACATATTGACACTGACAAAAAAAATCAAATAATAAACATTTATGGAGTCTATCTTCATTCTGGGCTTTAACCTCAGTGCCTGGATCACGATTGCCACTGTGCTGCTGATGTTCACGGTGCTGCTCTTCACCAAGTTACGTGCAGACTTTGTGTTCCTCGGTGCCATCGCCGTCCTCTTCGTCACTGGCGTGCTCGACGCCCAAGAGGCTTTTTCCGGTTTCAGTTCCACATCGGTCATCATCATCGGAGTGCTGTTCGTTGTGCTGGCAGGACTGACGCACACGGGGGTACTTCAGTGGATTGTGAAGCACCTGTTGGGGCAACCAGAAACCTATACCAAGGCCGTGTTGCGACTCACCCTTCCCGTGGCAGCGCTCAGTTCGTTCCTCAGCAACACCACCGTGGTCGCCCTCTTTGTGAACATCGTTAAGATATGGTCGAAGAAACTGAACATCTCACCCTCTAAACTGCTCATACCGCTGAGTTATGCATCGGGAATGGGTGGCGTGTGTACGCTCATTGGCACACCTCCCAACCTGATCATCTCGGGCCTTTATGCGGACAGTACCGGAGAGAGCATGAACGTGCTGGCAACGACGGTGCCCGGTCTGTTCTGCCTCTTCGTGGGGGTCCTCAGCATCATCGCGATGCGTAAGTTGCTGCCTGACCGCAAAGCTCCTGAGTCGGCTTTCGAGTCGACCGGCGACTATACAATCGAACTGCTGGTCACCTCCGACAACCCTCATATCGGACAAACCATCGAGGAGGCGGGACTGACCTCCGTGCGAGGCGGTTCTCTGATTGAAATCAAGCACTACGATGACTTGAAGATCCTCTCTCCCGTGCCCGCCGACGAGATGCTGATGGGGGGCGACCGGCTGATCTTTGCCGGACAGATCGACGACCTGCTTGAACTGAAGAAGAGTCACCATTTTGTGAATGCCGACCACAATATATTCACTTTCGACGAAATCGCCAAGGACCGCAAGCTACGCACCGCTTACATCACTTTCGGCAGCAGCCTGATCAATGAAACCATCGGCAATTCGTCGTTTGAAAGCGACAACAACATGACCCTCGTGGCAGTGGCACGCAGCGGTGAGCGCATCAACCAGTCGCCCCGCGAAGTGGTACTGCAGGCGGGCGATACGCTCCTGCTGGAATGTGCGCCCAAGGATAACGCGCACTCCGACCGCATCGATTCGCAGGTTCATTTCTTCGACTCGCCCCAAGTGCCTAATATCAGCGGCAAGACGCTCATCTCCTCCGCCATCATGATCGCCATGGTAGCGCTCTCGGCCCTCAATGTCATCCCGCTGCTGCAGTGCGCGTTTCTTGCCGCCATGGCCATGCTCATCTTCAGGTGCTGCAGCGTGGATCAGGCCATGAAGGCCATCAACTGGGACATCCTCATGGTCTTTGCCGGTTCCGTCGTGCTGGGCGTTGCCATACAGAAGACGGGGATTGCAGAGCGTCTGGCACTCGGCATTCTAGATGTGTGCGGCACCAACCCCATCGTCGTCATGGCCGCCATCTGCCTGGTGGGTACGTTCATCACCGAGTTCATCTCTAATACAGCAGCCGGAGCCATGTTCTTCCCCATCATGTACCAGGCTGCCGAACAGTTGGGTTACGAACCCACGCCCTTCCTCATCGCCCTCATGATCAGCGTCAGCAGCAGTTTCGCTACGCCTATCGGCTCGCCCACCCACATGCTGGTCTACGGCCCGGGCGGCTACCGCTTCAGCGACTTCATGCGCACGGGGCTACTGATGAATTTCATCATCCTCGCGGCCAACATCCTGATTGTGAACATTGTCTATCCGCTCACTCCACTGCAATAAAAAACATCAAACATATATTATGATTATCGAAATTAAAGAACAAAACGGTGCTTACATCGGAATTCTCAAGGGTTGGTTGGATACAGAAAAGGCAACCCGTTTCGCAGAAGAAATGGCGCCACTGATGGCTCACGCCGACAAGTCCATCGAACTGGACTGCTCCCAATTGGAATATATCTGCAGCCTCGGTCTCCGCAGCCTGATGCAACTGAAGAAAGCAAGTGCTGGCAAAGGGGGCACCATGGTGCTCACCCACGTGGAGGGCGAAGTGCTGAACATCCTCACCATCACCGGCTTCTACAAGCTGTTTGATATCCGCTAACTTCCCCCTTTACGACGCGCTCTCTCATCTATCCCTCATCTCTCATCTGTCTCTCATCTCTCATCTGTCCCTCATCTCTCATCTCTCATCTCTCATCTCTCATCCGTCTCTCATCTCTCATCTCTAATCTCTAATCTGTCCCTCATCTCTCATCTGTCTCTCATCTGTCTCTCATCTCTCATCTGTCCCTCATCTCTCATCTCTCATCTCTCATCCGTCTCTCATCTCTCATCCCCCTCCCCTCCCTTTTCCCTCCTGTTGGGTGTAGCGCGTATTCGCGCGTCCCCTTCTTCCCTTCCTCCCTCCCTTCTTCAAAATGCCCCCTTCCTCCCATCCCCATGACAGCCGCCCTGTGCCGCAAATGCACCAGCGTAGCCTCACCCACGACTACCACGGTCGAGGCATCTATCTCATCACCCTCTGCACTGAAGGGCGCCATCCCCTTTTGGGAAGACTCACTGGCTCCTCACCTACCGAAGCTGCCATAGAGCCTTCACCATTGGGTCGCGAGGTACTCCGCTGTTGGGAACAGATTCCCGCCATCCAGCGCCAGCTGGCTGAGAAGAAAGCCGCCATGACAGGACAGCCCTGCGTGCGAGACATTCACATAATCGCTCAACAATTGATGCCCGACCATTTTCACGGCATTATCTTTGTGAAGCAAGAGATGGATATCTCCCTTGGCGACGTCATTCGCGGTTTCATGGTAGGCTGCACCAAAGCTTTCAATGCCGGAGCAACAATAATGCCACAATTATGCAGCACACCTTCCCCCGCCCCCGAAGCCCCCGCTGCCCCCTCTCTCGCAAGCTCCCCAGCAAATTCTTTGACCCCAAAATCACTATCCACAAACTCTCCAACCCCACCCTCCCCTCCCTCCCACCACAGCTCCCCTACAAGCACCCCCGCCGCTCAAATGGTTGGGTGTAGCGCGTATTCGCGCGAAAATCATCCCCCACTCCCACTCTGGGAAAGAGGCTACCATGATCGCCTCCTCACCCACGAAGGCCAGCTCCAAAACATGATAGACTATGTCCGCGACAACCCGCGCCGCCTGATGCTTCGCCGCTTGCATCGCGACCTGTTTCTTGTTCAGCGAGGTGTACACTTCGGACAATGGCACTTCTCAGCCATAGGCCAAGTGCGCCTGCTTGATGCCCCGCTCATGGCCGTTCATGTGCGCCGCTACTTCACCGAGGAGCAGCGCCGTGCATATATGAACAGCTGCATCCTCGCAGCCCGCCAGGGCGCTGTCCTCATCAGTCCCTTCATCAGCAGCTATGAAAAACGTGTCCGCGACGAAGCCTTCCGCGAGGGACTTTTCTGTATCCAACTGTGCGCAGAACCCTTCTCTGACTATCACAAACCGCAAGGCGAACTGATCACTCCCTGTGCCGAAGGCCATCTGTTGCTACTCACCCTGGCCACAGGCCTCGCCCATGAATGCCGCATCACCCGTGATGAATGTTCATCTCTCAATGCCGTAGCTGAAAGTATGGCACGCCAAAGACCAACGGTTGCCCCTTAAACCACAACCTTTGGCTCGCCCCTTAAACCGTGCCATCGGCACACCTTAAACTTCTTAAGCCACAACCGACGGTTGCCCCTTAAACCGCGAGCTTGCAAAAGCTCCCTACTATAGGTTTTTCCTCGAAAAAAGCGTAAAAGCCTCACCTTTTGCTGAAAAGCCGCATGAATAGAGGCTTTATTGGGTGAGGCTTTTGGTGAGGGATGGGTGAGGGATGTGAGGCTTTTAGGGGAAGAAACGAATTTGTTAACGTCATTTAACGCGATTTTTCTTGACGTTACGTGGCCTTTTTTATATCTTTGCACCGAATAGAAACGACCATTCTTAAACCTGATAAACCACATCTTTTTTATGACACAGATCGACTACAAGGAAGTGCCCTACGACTGGGCACTCTGCTTTCAGAACGATTGTCCCATGGCTTCCACCTGCCTCCGTTTCGTCGCCGGCGAGCAGATACCGGAGAAGGTGACACGGCACATGGCAGTGATGAGAGGTGCCCGCAAGGGCAGCACCTGCTCGATGTACAGAGAGGCGAAGACCGTCACAATTGCTTATGGCATGACCAATCTCTTCAACGGCCTCTCCCGTGAAGTCACGATAGGAGTGCGTGACAAAGTGATGAACCTCTTTGGCAGCAGAGCCCATTTCTATCGCTACCGCGCCGGCAAATATCCTATTGGCCCGGACATCCAGGAGAAGATCAACCGGATCTTCACGAAGTACAACATCAAACATCCTGCAAAGTTCGACCGAACATTGGTATCTTTCGACTTCTACAGCCACTAAAAAGCGTTTGTCTCACGCGTGAGACAAAACAGTCTCACCAATGAGACACTCCTGTCTCACGCGTGAGACACCCCTTTACCATTAGACCTGCAGCCCCAATCCACTCCTTCCTTCCCTCTCCACCCCTAAATCTTCCCCTCATTATCTCTTCATCTCTAACCCCTAACCCCTAACCTCTAACCCCTCGCTCGAGCTTGCTCGCTCATTCGAACGAAGTGAGTCTTGAGAACCTCTAACCCCTCTCTCCCCCTCGGGGGAGATGCCCGAAGGGCAACAGGGGCCTCCCTAACCCCTAACCTCTAACCCCTAACCCCTCGCTCGAGCTTGCTCGCTCATTCGAACGAAGTGAGTCTTGAGAACCCCTAACCCCTAACCCCTAACCTCTAACCCCTCTCTCCCCCCCGGGGGAGATGCCCAAAGGGCAACAGGGGGCCTCCCTAACCTCTAACCCCTAACCCCTCTCTCCCCCTCGAGGGAGATGCCCGAAGGGCAACAGGGGGCCTCCCTAACCTCTAACCCCTAACCTCTAACCCCTCTCTCCCCCCCACCCCCGCCAGGGGCTCTCCCCTTTCAAGGGGAGCGGGGAGAGGATCTTTCCCCTATGCGATTTTCCACCATCAGAACCCACAAAGAGAAAGGTCAGGCGCTGAACACCTGGACCTTTGAGAAATTCATTGAAAGCATCCAAGTGGATGTCAACAAAGGTATCATCTTCGATTTCCGTCGGAACCTGAACGTCGAGCATCCCGAACGTTTCTACCGTTTCGACCAGATTGCACAGGTTTCGGCTGCCGTAGAACTGAAGAAACAGCCGAACGGCGCTATCAGCGTGAAGGCGTTCAACGGACTCGTGGTCCTGGAAGTACGGGGACTGATGAGTCCCGAACAATGTCGGTCCGTCAAGCTGGCAGCAATGGAGACCGACGCCACGCTGGCCGCTTTCATCGGCGCCACGGGACAGGAGGTGATTATCCTGGTGAAGGTGGCGCAGCCCGACGGCTCACTTCCCGCGACGGAAGCGGATGCTGAGGATTTCTACATAAGAGCCTACCACCGGATGGCACGTATCTACGATGCCACGCTCCCCAAGAAGATCACCCGCATGGCGCCCACCATGCGCCACATGTTTCTCCGCCCCTTCGACATGGAGCCCGAGGTGAACACGAACGCCCGCCCCTACCCTATCCGGCCGGACAGCAGCGGCTCCGACAAGGCCTCCGCTGACGAGCACCTCCTGAGCCAACCCGAACAACGGCAGGAAGAGGAAGTGGACATGACGGCCTACATGAACTACGAGAGAGCCTACGAGCGCGTGGCCAGGGAGGTCGCTGACAAAAGTGGCTGCCGTCCACGCTATGGCAACGAATTCTACAAGAACTTCATCACCGGCATGGCCACCGCCCTCTGTCGCCAGGGCTGGCCACAGGAGGAAGTCATCTGCCACCTCTGGAATCACCTGAAATACAAGGACTGGCCCGGCCTCACCGAGCAGTTCGCTCGCACCATCGTGGACGCCGTCTATGCCGAGGAGGAGAATCACCCGAAAGCCGGCCAAACACAACAGACGCCCGAGGAACCGATGATGCAGGAACTCATCCGGCGCCTCGAAAGCCATTATACATTCCGCTTCAACACCATCATGGGCTATGCCGAATACCGGCCGATGCACACCTGGCCCACCCCATGGCGCCCTCTATCGGAAAAGGCCGTCAACACCCTGACCACCGACCTCCAACTCGCTGGCATGAATGTGTGGAACCGCGACGTCCGCCGTTACGTACACTCCACCCGCATCCAGGAATACAATCCCATCGAACACTACCTGCTACCGCTTGAGGCGCAGTGGGACAAGCGCGACCATATCCGCGCCCTGGCGGCCACGGTGCCGACGACGGAACCCGCACTTTGGGCGGAATGGTTCCACACCTGGTTCCTGGCGATGGTGGCGCAGTGGTTAGGTCGCGACCCGCGCTACGGCAACAGCATCGTGCCGCTCCTCATCTCTCCACAAGGCATGCACAAGAGCGCTTTCTGCCGGCAACTGCTCCCGCCCGAGTTACGCAGTTGGGGCTATACCGACAATCTCTCGCTGGCCGAGGAGCGCCCCGTACATCTCGCCATGGCGCAGATGCTCCTCATCAACCTGGATGAGTTCAACCGCATCTCACCC
>JAILFY010000194.1 GCA_024697285.1 Bacteroidaceae bacterium | reverse complement strand
GGCTGGGCCACGGAAGGCTGGCTGACCACAGAGAGGTTCTGGATAAACCCGGGCACGTCGTTGGGAGCTTCGGGGCCGTACTCCTGAGGATAATCGGGCAGTTGCGGCACGGGTTGGATAATAACGAAGTCAGGCTCCTCGGCGTTGAAGAATCTCTTCACCGTCTCTTCGTCAATGATCATCTGATCCTCTTCCATATCATTATATTCAGAGGGCTGTCCCTCCTCTTCCATAGTGACTATCGGGTTTTGTTCCTCTTCCTTGGTGGGAATATCTTCTGTTGCCTCTTCAGCTGCCGGTTCTTCAGTAGTCTCCTCCGGCATATTCTCAAACAATGTAGTTTGAACTGCCATGGCCTCTTCCGCTTCCTTCTCCGCCTTGGACTTTCGTCCGCGTTTCTTGGGTTTGGGTGCCGGAGTCTCTTCCGCCTGTGGCGTCTCTTCGTCGGCCGTTGCCGCCACTTCCGCCACCGCGTCAGTCACCTCCGCCTTTTCCTTTTGGGCGGTCTCTTTCTTCTTTTTCTTGGACTCCTGGGTCTGTTGGGCCTTAGGCTCCTGTTTCATCTCCGTCTCAGCCTCCTTTTCCGCTTTCGTCTTGCGTCCGCGTTTCTTGGGCTTCTCGGCAGGTTGTTCCATGGCATTTTCGCTCTCGGCACCGATAATGCCGTAGATAAGATCCATTTTGTCTGTATCTGATTTCACGGGAATGCTAAGTGACTTGGCCAGAACCAGCAGTTGCTCGTCCGTCAAATTCTCGAGTTCACTTTTCGTATGCATAATGTAAGGGTTCGTCAATGTGAATAAAAAGGAGTGTGCGTACTCCTTTTAGGGAATAAAACTAAATGTAGTATGAATTTCGTGGTGAAAAGTACAAACAGAAACCCACAATTCAGGTCTTCTGTCATAAATTCGGGCACAAAGGTATGGTTTTTTCTGTGATTGTGCAAATTTTCTCCCTATTTTTCTATACTTTTGCATCCAAAATATGTGATATGGCAGCAGTTAATCCTTATTTACAGGTCGACGGGCTCTCTTTTTCCGTTGGTGACAAAGTACTTTTCCATGATATCAGTTTTGGTATTGCCGAGGGCCAGCGCATCGGTCTCATTGCCAAGAACGGCACGGGCAAGACGACCCTTCTGAATCTCATAGCAGGTCGCGAGCAGCCCGAGTCGGGCAGCATCATCTTTCGTCGCGACCTCCGTGTGGCCTATTTGGAGCAGACGCCCCATTTCCCACAAGAGATGACGGTGCTGGAGGCCTGCCTCTGGCGCTGCCGCGAGGAGCCCCGTCGCATCAAGGAGTATCTGACCAAGCTCCATATCACCGACCACGATCAGCCAGTGGCCCACCTCTCTGGCGGGCAACTCAAGCGAGTGGCGCTGGCCAATGTCCTGTGTCAGGAGCCCGACCTGCTCATCCTGGACGAGCCCACCAACCACCTGGATCTGCAGATGATAGAATGGCTGGAGAACTACCTCTCCCGCAGCTCCATGACCGTGCTGATGGTCACCCACGACCGCTACTTCCTCGACCGCATCTGCTCGGTTATCCTCGAGCTGGACGACGAGACGCTGTACACCTACCGTGGCAACTATGCTTACTACCTGGAGAAACGTCAGGAACGGATGGACGTGGCCAATGCCGAACTCTCACGCGCGAAGAATCTATATAGGAGAGAACTGGAATGGATGCGCAGCACTCCGCAAGCCCGCAGCCACAAGGCCCGCTATCGCGAGGAAGCCTTTGGCGCACTGGAGCAGAAGGCACATTCCGCTGTGCAGGAGGACGCCGTCAGCCTCACCGTCAACAGCACCTACATCGGTTCCAAGATCTTCGAGGCGGAGTATGTCTCGAAAACCTTTCCCGCACGCGAGGACGACGAGGGCAGCCGCGAGCGAGTGATACTCAAAGACTTCTACTACAACTTCTCCCGCTACGAGAAGATGGGCATTGTGGGCGCCAACGGCACGGGAAAGACCACCTTCATCAAGTTGTTGCTGGGCCTGGTGAAACCCGATCAAGGCCGTTTCGTGGTGGGCGAGACCGTTCGTTTCGGCTACTTCTCGCAAGACAGCATGCCCTGCGACCAGCAGATGCGAGTGATAGATGCCGTGAGGCGCGTGGCGGAATACGTGGACCTCGGTGGCGGTCGGCAGCTCTCGGCCATGCAGTTCCTTCAGCATTTCCTGTTCTCGCCGTTGCAGCAGCAGAACTACATCTACAAACTCTCGGGTGGCGAGCGCCGTCGTCTGCAGTTGTGCACCGTGCTGATGCAGAATCCCAATTTCCTCATTCTGGACGAGCCCACTAATGATTTGGATATTCCCACCCTGAATATCCTCGAGGATTATCTTCAGCAATTCCGCGGCTGCGTCATTGTCGTCAGCCACGACCGCTACTTCATGGACAAGGTGGTGGATCATCTCCTCGTTTTCCAGGGCGAGGGTCATGTGAAGGATTTCCCCGGCAACTACACTCAGTTCCGCGAGTGGGAGAAAGAGGTTGCCAAGTCCTCTTCCGACGAGAATACCCGTGACTCTCAGCCACTCTCTGCCCAGCGGAAGAAAGAACGTGCGCCGCAGGGCGGACGGGCTGCCGCTGGCAATGCAGAGCGTCCCCGCAAGCTCACTTTCAAGGAGCGCCGGGAGATGGAAGGCCTCGAAGCAGAGATGGCTCGGCTGGAGGAGGAGAAAGCCAGACTGGAAGAGGCGCTTTGCAGCGGAACACTCTCCGTGGACGAGCTCACCGAGATGAGCAAGAGGTTGCCTCTGCTGGCCCAGGAACTCGACGAGAAAGAGCTCCGGTGGTTGGAACTATCGGAGATAGAGGGGTAGGAGAGGGCCTGTCCGGCGCCGGCAGAAAGCCTGCGGACAATGTAAAAAAAAGATAACAGATTCCAACTTTGGGCGCCAGAGTATAAAAAAAGTGTGATTTTTTGCAGCAAAATGACGTATTCCAGCCCTCAAAAGATAGAAATATAAAAGAAATAATGTATCTTTGCACGCGTTTTTTAAAAAAAGGTATATAAGAGAATGAATCTTTACATCAGATATTTCGACGATGAGGTTGTCGTCAGAAGTGTGGAGGACGCCCTGTCCTTCGTTGGCCATATTCCAGGCTTCAACATCACGCCCAAGTTCGAGGAAGAATTCCGCCAGTATGTCGAGGGCCCCATGCCCTATCCCAAGCGCTACAAGGTGCGCGCCAGGGTCTATTTCATCGTCATCAAGACGATGGCAGCCAGCCTCGAGGAATTCAAGGCCAATGGCAAGTTGGCTCAGGACGAGGCCAATGCGGAAGTGCAGGCGCCAGCCGATGGCGTGTATGCCGAATTCGCCGATCGCTCTCGCTCCGTAATGCGCCCCAAAGACCAGGCCCTGATGCTGCTGAACGACCAAGCCCCGGGATGGTACGAGGGACAGGTGAACTTCAAGCGGGTGGTCAAGAACCCCGCCACGGGAAAATTCGACTACGTAGACACGCAGTTCGTGGCTCGGGTGAAGGCCTACAGCGGCATGGACTGCTACAACCGCATCATCGACCACCTGCGCACCCGCTCGGACATCGACGTGAGGAGTCAGTTCCCCTCGGCCAAGGGCAAGAACTTCCATTTCGCCTACCTCGGACTTAAACCCTATGACCAACTCGATGTCTAAACAGTAACCACACACATATTAAGAGAACTAAAGTAATAAGTATCACTAATAAAAATACGATTATGAAACTGAAAAAAATCTTCATCCTCTTGGGAGTCGCTGCCCTCAGCCTCCCTGCAATGGCTCAGTACGAAGGCACTGAATGGGAAGACCGTATAGGCACGGGCGAGGACAGCTTGCATGCTCGTCAGAACCTGAGTATGTTCAATATCGCCATTCGCAACAATAGCTTCGACGAGGCCTACGAGTCCTGGAAGCCCGTCATCGAGAAGGCACCCTTCGCCAACCTCCGCATCTACACCGATGGTGCTTACATGCTCCAGATGCTGATTCAGAAGGAGACCGATGCTGCTCGCAAGAAAGCTTACTTCGAGGAGCTGCTGGCTCTGCAGGATCTGCGCATGAAGAACCTCGACGGCCTGAACTCCTTCGCCAAGAGCGAGCGTCTGAAGGCTACTCAGGGCGACGTCGCTTATCCCAAGGCTTATTTCTATGCTGTCTATGGTCCGCAGGCCATCCCCGGCGAGTACACCCACGACAAGGCCTACGAGATGTTCACTGCCGCCAACCGTCTGTTGGAAGAGCAGGGCGGCCGCGAGGTGAAGGGTTACATGCTCGACATCTTCTTCCGCATCAGCTATGCCAAATACCAGGCCGACAACAACGGCTTCCGCGAGCAGTTCCTCCAGGACTATCTCGACAGCAAGGACCTCTGCGAGAAGATGCTCCAGCTGGCTAAGGAAGAGACCGACACCGTCAAGGCCCACAAGATCGTGGCAGAGTACGACCAGCCCCTGAACAATATCGAAGGTATCTTCGCTCAGTCCAAGGCTGCCGACCGCGAGCAAATCATTGCCATCTTCACTCCCAAAATCGAGGCCAACAAGGATAACCTTACTTATCTGAAGAACGCCCTGACGCTGATGGCTGCCAACGACTGCGACGACGCTCCCGTCTACTACAAGGCTGCTGAGTACGCTTTCAATATCGAGCCCACTTTCGAGTCCGCCATCGCTCTGGCCCAGAAGAACTATAAGGATGGCAAGCACTCCGAGGCCATCAACTACTACAACCGTGCCATCGAGCTCTGCCAGAGCGACATCCAGAAAGGCAACATCGCCCTGCGCGTGGCTGCAGCTATGAGAAAGAGTGGCGACACCCAGAGCGCTTACTCCTATCTGGACAAGGCTGCCCAGCTCAACCCCGACCTCGAGGGTAAGTGCTACATGCAGCGTGCCAACATCGCCACTCGCGAGAAGAAATATGGCGAGGCCAAGGCTTACTGCGATAAGGCTGCCGCTGCTGACATCACCCTTGTGGGTCAGGCTCAGCGTCTGAAGCAGAACATCGTCACCGTGGAGCAGCACAACGCCGAGTATGCTCGTCAGAAGGCAGAGTACGATCGTCAGCAGGCCGAAATCAAGGCTGAGGAAGACTTCTGGAAGCAAGGCTCCAAGAAATAAAACATGTGCTTCTGTTGCCCCAGAAGCTGAACATCACTTAGACAACACTTCCTTTGGACAAACAAATCAAATGGGGCTTCATCGGTTGTGGTGAAGTAACAGAGAAAAAGAGCGGCCCGGCATTCAGTTTAGTGCCGGGCTCCTCTGTTGTAGCCGTCATGGGGCGCAACGCCAAGCGTGCCAGCAGCTACGCAGAGCGCCACGGCATCGCCCGCTGGTACTCCGATGCACAAGAGTTGCTGGACGACCCCGAGGTGAATGCCATATATATCGCCACCCCGCCTTCTTCCCACGCCACTTATGCCATTATGGCTATGAAAGCAGGCAAACCCGTTTATGTGGAGAAACCTCTGGCTTCCACCTACGAGGAGTGTCTGCGCATCAATCGTATTTCCAAGGAGACAGGCATGCCCTGTTTCGTGGCCTACTACAGGAGGTACCTCCCCTATTTCCAACGGGTGAAGCAGATTGTGGAGCAGGGAAGTATCGGTAAGGTTGTGGGGGTGCAGATACGTTTTGCCGCGCCGCCACGCGATCTGGACTACAACAAGACACAACTCCCATGGCGCGTGCAGAAAGACATTGCTGGTGGAGGGTACTTCTATGATCTGGCACCCCATCAGCTCGACTTGCTCCAGCAGCTCTTTGGCCCCATCCTCCATGTCAACGGCTTCTGCAGCAACCGGGCAGGGCTCTATGAGACAGAGGACACCGTCAGCGCCTCCTTCCAGTTTCCCGACGGTCTGCCAGGCAGCGGCACCTGGTGCTTCTGCGCTCACGAGTCTGCGAAGACGGACCGCATTCAGATCATCGGTGACCAAGGCCAGATATCCTTCTCCGTCTTCACCTACGAACCTATAGAATTGATAACCGAGGAAGGGCGCCAGGAAATCGTCATCCCCAATCCGCCCCATGTGCAGATGCCTCTTATCAAAGAGGTGGTAGAACACCTGCAGGGAAAACGCATCTGCCAGATGGACTGCGTTTCCGCCACCCCCGCCAACTGGGTCATGGACAAGATATTGGGGAAGCTGTGAGTTTTGGGTTTTGAGGTTGTGAGGTTTTGAGGTTAGAACATCGGAAGACTCGAAAGAGACGACCACTTGCCTCGAAGTGATGAATATCACTTCCAAAAGAAATCCCCACCGCGTCTCACGACGAAGTGGGGAGCAATTTAGTATCATTAACCAAAAAATTCAATGACCTAATATAACACTTATATTCACTACTGGACTATTCCAGCTGCATTGGCGCTGATGGTCGTCACCAGTGCAGTAAGAATCGTGATGATAACATCAACGATTCGCTTAATCGTCTTCTTTTTGTTTTCATTCATAATCGGGGCGAGCCGAGCTCGCAGTTTCAGGTTTCAAGTTTCACGTTTCAAGAATACTATTCTCTAATCTCTAATCTAACTCCCACCCTCAGGGGAGGCCTTGTGCGCTGCAAGTCCTCCTCCCTTGGGGAGGAGTTAGAGGTGGGCCTCAGTCCTCCTCCCTTGGGGAGGAGTTAGAGGTGGGCTTAGGGCTCCGGATCTTCCTGCACGTCACCGCTTCCGCTGTCGCTTCCGCTTTCGCTGTTGGTGTTGCTCCAGTCGGCGGAGGTGAGACCTTCCTTCTGGGCGGCGAGTGCGGCGGCCTGAGCGGCGCGGGTGCTGGTCTGCTCGAACTCGGCGTCGGCGCGGAGGTTCTCGAAGACCTCACCGGGAGTGAAGTTCACGTCCATGTCAGTGATGTCGTCGACACTGAAGTCGGCGCGGGTGGTGGCACCCTGGGTCTTGATGGTGGGAGTGATGGTTCCCAGTTCGCCAAGGACGATGGAGTAGCCTTGGAGGATGAGCTCGCGGATGCAACTGCCGAGCTGGATGAGTACGCCTTCGACGACGGCACGACTGAAGATGCCGTTGTGAGCGGCGATGTGTTCGCAGAGGTCCTTGGTGGTGTACTTGCCGGTGAGCTGAATCATGCCATAGGCTTTCCAAGGATCACTTTCATGTTGGGGATTGGGGCGTAGACTTACGCTGTACTGTACTTTCTTTCCTGCCATGATAAATTAGATTTAGGGCGGACCCCCTCCTCACTTCCCCTTGTAGGGGGAGGGTGGTA
>JAILFY010000191.1 GCA_024697285.1 Bacteroidaceae bacterium | reverse complement strand
TGTGAATATGTGTGGGGCGACAGCATCACTTATGCCTTCCAGGTGAATGGTGGTGGGGGTGTGGATCCCGATGATCCTGACGATCCTGACGACCCTGACGATCCTGATGATCCTGATGACCCTGACGACCCTGACGACCCTGACGACCCTGATGATCCCGATGACCCTGACGATCCCGACGAACCCGTTTCCGGGTCCATCATCCTTTCCAAATTGACTTGGAAGGCGGATACCCATCCCACTTATGGTCCTGGCTTCACAGCTTCTGCCAATGGATTGACATTTAGCTATTACAAGGATCGATCCACCGTGACTCCGCTCATGGTAACCACAGAATTGCGTTTCTACGATGGCTCTGTATTCATTATCTCAGGTGCTGATGTGGAGCAAGTAGTCTTCTACGAGTCCGATGGTTCCAAAGATGGTTGCTCCATCGTTATCGAGGATGAGGACTATTACTTCCAAGACGGAAAGATTACTTGGAACGGTTCTATGGAACCTTTCATTTGCTGGGCCAGCCTTCAATCCCGGATCTCTAGCCTCGACGTCACATTCCATAAGCCCGACGGCGTTTCAGCCCCCTCCGATTCGCCTTCCTTTCGGCTCATCTTCGACGGGCAAGGCCGCTATCTGGGTCATAGTGTGCCTCCTCGTCGTGGTGTTTATCTGGTTCGTGTGGGCGCACAGACGCAAAAAGTGATTGTCCGCTAACAGTTTGTTCTCGTCCATGCGTTATTTCATCTATCTCAGCTTCGACGGCACTGCCTATCACGGTTGGCAGGTGCAGCCCAATGGTGAGAGTGTGCAAGGTACTCTGCAGCGTGCCCTCTCTTTGCTGCTACACCATGAGGTGACAGTCACCGGTGCTGGTCGTACCGACGCGGGTGTGCATGCTACGATGATGGTGGCTCATTTCGATGCGGAGGAAACTATGTTCCCAAATAGCCCCCGTGATGGTCAGTCTCCTCTGGAATATCTGGTCTATCGAATGAATGGGGTGTTGCCATCCGACATAGCAATTCAGCAAATCGTGCCTGTAGCTTCAGATGCACATGCTCGTTTTTCCGCACGTTCACGTACTTATTATTATTATGTCCACACTTTCAAGTCTCCCTTCTTGTGCAACTATTCCTGGCGGCTGGTCACCATCCCCGACTTCGATGCTATGAATCGTGCTGCAGCCTTGCTGTTGGAGTATGAGGACTTTACCAGTTTTTCTCGAACGAATACCGACACAAAGACAAATATCTGCCATGTCCGTGCTGCTCGCTGGGTACAGCTTTCAGACTATGAATGGCGTTTTGAAATCACTGCAGATCGTTTCCTCCGTAATATGGTTCGTGCAATTGTGGGGACGCTCATGGAAGTCGGTCGAGGCTCGCTTACCCTAGAAGGCTTTCGCAAGGTAATTGAGCAACAAAACCGAAGTGCAGCAGGAGACAGTGTTCCGGCGAGGGGCCTGTTTCTCCAAAATGTAGAATACGAAGATCTCACTCTCCCTTTGAGAGAAGACGTGATATCTAACAATAATACAATTCCTAAATAATCAATTAACGATATAATCTCCCCTCTTCCAGGAAGGATGAGTGGTGAGTCTTCTTATGTGGTTACTATTAGCATTCACATCCGCCGCTTTACTTGGCTTCTATGATGTTTTCAAGAAACATGCATTGAAGGCTAATGATGTTGTGTCTGTACTAACGCTCAATACCCTTTTTGGGTCTCTTATCTTCCTTCCCTTTGTCCTCCTCTCTGCCACCGGTCATCTGTCTGCAGACTCCCTGATGTACGTGCCCATTTGTGGCTGGGACGTCCAGAAATATGTCTTTCTCAAGGCTGTCATCGTCCTTGGTTCTTGGCTATGTGGTTATTTCGCTCTGAAGAGTCTGCCACTGACCATCGTCGGCCCCATCAATGCCACACGTCCCGTGATGGTGCTTTTGGGTGCCATTCTTGTTTTCGGCGAGCGACTGAATCTCTGGCAATGGGTTGGCGTACTTTGTGCTATCTTTGGCTTCTACCTTCTCAGCCGCAGTGGCAAGAAAGAGGGTATTGATTTCCGCCATAACAGATGGATCTTCCTCGCAGTACTAGCCTCTGCCTTGGGTGCTGTCAGCGCACTTTTTGACAAGTTCCTCCTCGCGCCTGCCACTTCAGGTGGGTTAGGGATAAACCATATGGTGGTTCAGAGCTATTTTATGTTCTATCAGTTCATGATGATGGCTATAGTGCTGTTGGTGATGCGGCGTCGCCCTTCTGACGTTCATTTTACCTGGAGATGGTCTATCCCATTGATATCCATTTTTCTATGTGCTGCCGACTTTGTTTATTTCTATGCCCTTAGTCTTCCCACGTCGCTCATAGCTGTAGTATCCATGATTCGGCGTGGCAGTGTCGTAGTCTCCTTTTTCGTAGGCGCAGTAGCCTTTCACGAAAAGAATCTCCGTTACAAGGTTGTGGACCTTGCCCTCGTATTGCTAAGCATGATATTCCTATATATTGGTTCAAAATAAATTCTTTCGCATGAAACGAATCCTTCTCATCCTCTTTACTGCTTCCTCCTTTTTTACATGCTTTGCACAGCAGCCATTGATGCGTGAAGTCTTTGCTACTATGCCAGATTCCATAGCTCCCATGGTCAGCCGCAACAATCGTCTCGACTGCATTGACTATATTGAGAATAATATGGAAGCACGTGTGCGCAATGTCCTCGATGAGTACGTCACACTTGAAGCACTCACTGCTGACTACGCCCGCTTTCGAACGAGCACTTCGGTCTTCTTGGAACTGAAACTCCTGCCCCAGACTGACAGCACTTCAGTGCTTTGTATGGTGCGTACGGCACAGACTGGTGAGCCTGACACCTCCCGTCGTCTAGAAGACAGCAATATCCGTTTCTTTAAACCTGATTGGACTCCACTTGACAGTTCTTTTGCATACTTTACCCAACCCCAGCTCGATGACTTCATTCTATCGGGGACTCTCGACGGCACCGCTGTCACTCCGGCACCAGATGAGAACGTCTCGACCAGTACTGCTATAGAAGCAGCACGCCGTTCTCTACAGGCCTTTCACCCCATTCGTCTGACCCTATCTGCTGATGATGTCACGCTTATCGCCGAGTTACAGCTGGCTTATCTAGCCACTGACGAACGTACAGCCATGACCCCCTTCTTGCGACCACAGCTTTTCCGTTGGAATGGCATCCGTTTTATCCACGAATAATCTGCTGCATGTCTTTTCGTTCAACACTTCTCTTACTGGCATTTGTCCCTACCCTAAACCTAATGGCGCAAGCCGACCGCATTGTCGACCGCTTGCACCTCGACAGTACCCATACTTCGCGTATTCTTCTTGCCGATAGCCTTCTTCTTGCCCGATACAATCGTCTCACCTATGACACGACTTACCTTGCCCGTCCCGTTCAGGACTTCACCTTCAAGGCTCGTATGAATACCTCCGGTAATGGCATTGACACCTATGGTACCTTTAATGGCAATGAGTTCAATAACCGTTTAGAGACCGACCACAACATCACTACAAGCTTTGGTATTACCTACAGAGGCATCTCCCTAGCCCTATCCCTCAATCCCTCCAAGCTATCCGGCAAGAACCGTAATACCGAATTCAATATAAGTTTCTATAACAACCGCTATGGCCTCGAAGCCTCCTATCAGGATGCCCGTGACTATCATGGCTGGAGTGAGATTACTGGTCAGCGTACCGACTTTCCTTCCGATGTGGTAACCTCCAGACTCCTTAATCTCAACGCTTACTACGTCTTCAATCACCGCCGTTTTTCCTTTCCGGCCGCGTTTACACAGAGCTATCTTCAACTTCGCAATGCAGGATCATGGATGCTTTCCTTCTCATGTCTTGCAGGAGAAATAAACGCAAGACACGATGCTACCATTCAGAATCCTGCAATTCGTTTGAGGTTGGGTGATATCGGAGTAGGTGGCGGATATGGTTATAATTGGGTACTTCCTCACAACTGGCTCCTCCATGGTTCTGCCCTTCCGACCCTTGTCGTAGGTTCCTTTAGCCGCCTTGAGCTCGACGGCGAGCTCGAAAAAGTGCCATATACCTTCCCCAAGTTCATTCTGACGGAGCGTGTGGCCATCCTTCACTATTTCAACGAACAACATTTTGCCGGTATTACCTTTGTCATCAGTAATACTCTTCTGGGATATGTTGGTGATGTGCGTACTACGCACGATCGCTGGCGCCTTCGTGTAAGCTACGGATTTCGTTTCTCCCTCTGATGTATTACTTCACTTCTTTTGTAAGAGCGAAAAGATTGCAAAAAGTAGAGAAGTTTTGATTTTTTTACATTTTTTGAGTATTATTACCTAGAAAATGACTACCTTTGCACCCGTTTAAGCGTAAGAAGCCTTCATGCAACAAGAACTTGTATCCATCATCATGCCTACCTTCAATGCTGCTCAGCATGTGGCCGACAGCATCGAGAGCATCCTCGCCCAGACCTATCAGAACTGGGAATTGCTGCTTATCGATGATTGTTCTTCCGATCACACGCAACAGATTTTGGAGGACTATGCATGTCGTGATGCTCGCATTCGTGTCTTTATGCAAGAAGGAAATATGGGTGCGGGTCATACCCGCAACAAGGGCATAGAGAATGCTCGTGGACGTTATATAGCATTTTGCGACAGCGACGACCGCTGGCTACCGGAGAAGTTGGAACTCCAGATTGCTTTTATGCAGCAGAACAACTATGCTTTCACATTCACAAGTTACTACACTTGTGATGAAGATGGAAACACCAATGGAATCATTCTTGCCCCCGAGCGACTGACACTATTCCAACTCAAATGTGACGATAAGATAGGCTTTCTCACTGCTATCTACGACACCGTTCACTGCCCAAAGTTCCTGATGCCTCTGCAACGTAAACGCCAAGACTACGCCTATGTACTGATGATTCAGCAGCAGGTGGGAGATTCCTACGCCTTGCGTCAGCCCTTGGCTATCTATCGACAGCGTTCCAACAGTATTTCCCACAACAAATGGTCGCTCGTGAAGTACAATGCTGCTGTCTATCGCCACGTCTTCGGCTACTCTATATTCCAATCTTACGCATTTCTCTTCATCTTCTTCCTTCCCACCTATTTCATCAAGCGTATCACGAATAGCTTCAATCGCCGTCGCCTTCGTTCACAGTGGGAAGGATATATACTCAAATCTCCTAACCTTTAATATGTGTATTATTGGTTGTGAGATACTTGTGCGGTGGATAAAAAAAAAGGAATAATCCAAAAAAGAAAAATGTATTGATTTTGACTTAATCTATGAATTAAGTTTTTTATTGTCCCCTCATCGGCATTTTTCCCAATCGTCTTTGTTCTCGTTTAAGTTGAGATTTCAGTTCATCCCAATCACCAGATTCACGATAAGGGAAAGTGGATGGTTGGTCTACGAAACGAGAGAGGTAGTTTTGGCTCTGATGCACTTTGGCCCTGATAGGTTCTGGAAGGGCTTGTCCGTCGCGACTAACCATGACGCAGAAGTCAACAAGGTGGGTTAGGTTGTAAAGGGAATAGAAATAGGCACGGGTACGTTTTAGCTCTTCGGGTTGTTTGCCTTCAGCGTCGACTTGCTGAAGGAGTCGTTTCTCGTAGAACGAACTAAGAATAGCTCTGCGGGCTGATTTCTTCTTGGCAAAGAGGAGGATGTTGTAGAGGGTGACGTCGTAGGCAGTACCTTGATTGTTGGTATAGGCTGCTGCAGTCTGCCCGTAAGAACTTTCTTGCATCCATTGGGCGAAGTCGCGGAACCAGGAGCGTAGTGCTCTCATACGTTTGCGTCCTAAGCGCTTGACGCTATGGGCGAGTCTGATGCCCTCGAGGACATCGTTGAGGTTATATGCATCTATCATTCCCTGGGGATTGCCGCGATTGGCATTGCGCCCTGGAATGAACTGGCTATAGTCGAAATGGGGATACATGCGAGTGTCCTTGTGGATAAACCATGTGTCGAGTTGGCGGCAGAGAAAGTCGTAATAGGTGATGTCGTGGGTGATGTAATAGGCTTTACTGCATTCACGCACATTGGCGACCATGGCGAGGAGACGAGGATAGTCGTAGCGCTTGTACTCGGGGTTGAACTGTCCGTCTCGTGCTACATACGGACCATTAGGGTTGGAGGGGTCTGGCCACCAATAGACAGACAGGCTCTCGTAGGTGTGGGAATCGCCAGAGATGCTGGTGGTCTTATCGGTCACAGCAACGATGCCAGACCGCATACGGGCTCGTGCTTGGGACACTATTTGCAAATACTCAGAGGACGTGGGATATAGGCGTATGGAATCAAGTTCAGACTGGTCCCAAAGGTATGTAACGGGTTGGCCCAGCAGAAGTTGGGAGATGGAGAGTGAGAGTAGGATGAATAGGGTTCTGTACAAAGGAAACAATATTATGATAAAGATGATTTAATAAAGCTGCTGAGTATTTTGTCCAATGCGTTCCCAACCATAATATTCTCTGACTTTGGTCCACATGGCTGTGTCGTTTTTTTTCTGACTAACTTCTTCGGGGTGTTCTGCGAGATGGATAAGGATGTTACGGAGCAGCTCCTTATCGGCAGAGGGGATGGTCCATCCAATGGGGGCTATCTCGAAGGGTTCGGTAAGTCCACCTACATTTGTAGCCAGTACTGGGATGCCTTCGGTAATGGCTGTGAGGAGGACGCCGCTCTGCGAGATCTCGCGGTAGGGCAGGAGATAGACATCGGTGTGGCTCAGCAAGTAGTAGAATTCGTCGTCGGGGATGAGCCGATCCTCAATAATTACATTATCAATGCCTTGGGCTGCAGAGAGGTCTGCGCCCTTGTTCTTACCCACAAAGAGAAGCTTGAGATGTGGGTTGTCCCGGAGGGCGGGCGTAGTGGCCCACACATCTGCCAAGAGGTCTACACCCTTGTATGCATACTGGTAACCAAGGGCAGAGAATACCATACAGTCTGACAGACCGTAGTGTTTATCGTAATCAGGACTGTTTTGCCGAAGGGCTGCAGGATCGTAGTCCATCTGCAGTATTCCGTGGCTGATGACTTTTACTTTCTGCAGGGGGATATCTGGGAAGGTCGTGTGGAACTCTGCCTTAGTGGCCTTGGCGTGAACGATGATATGGTCTGTCTGCTGATACCAACGACGATAGCTCTTCAGGTAGCGGTTGCCTGTATCGTGGGGCAGAATGTTGTGGGCAGTGAAGATGAGTTGACAGCGAGTGAGCCGCTTTATGATCCTGAAGAAGAGAACGTCGAAGGTGGGCAGACGCAACCATTGGATATGGATGGCGTGTGGGCGCAGGCGTAGGATGAGGAAGAAGAGCTGCAGGTAGGTGAAGAGATAGCTGAGTGCTTTGGCCCAGTTGTAGCGCAACTCATTGTAGCGGAAAAGAGGGAGGAAATGGATGTGGGGAGGCAGGGGCTTGTAGTCGTAGTGAACGGAACCAACATAGTATACATCCGTCTGCAGATGTGTGAGCAGACTGTAGTCGTAAATGGCGAGATTCCTCATGGACTGAGGATTGATGTACATGATGGACTTCATAGCTAACGAGGGCAAGGTTAGTGGATCGCATCGTAGATGGCCTGGAGGAATCCATGACCATGAAGCTGGTCGGGTTCCACGTAGTTGCCTTCGGCCCATTCGTTCCAAGAACGGAGAATGAGAATGCGGTGCTCGGGTTGTTTCCCTTTGATGACTTCGAGGGCTTGTTCAATATGTTTCCGGAAGTTCTCGGGTGTGGCATTGACATAAATACCATCGGAGCTGCCAGTGCGGGCGGAGCGGTCCCATTGCGGCATGATGATGGGGAAGACATTTTCCCAGGCGTCCTCAGGTGCGAAGAAATGTTTTACGACCTTGGGGTAGTCAAGTTTCAGGGCTGGAAGCCATGAGATGTGCTCACGCAGCACGCGCTCAACAACCTTGCGGTACTTACCTAGATAGAGCATCTCCGCACGGGCCTTTCCGTTGGAAATGATACCGTCGAAACCGAGGTCTAGAAAGGGTCGGAAAACACCAGCGCTACTCTGCAAATCGGGAAGTACGCGCTCCACGCTGCCATCATTGTGGCGACGTATGGTACTGGTATTGTTGGTCTGTGCTACGAAATAGATACCAGGCAGTCCGTTTTGTTGGGCCAGGGAGCGCCAGAGTCGGATGAAATGGCTGACATCAGGAACGCGGTAGGGATCGTAGATGACGAAGAGAGGACAACCGTCGACGGTGATGTAGCGGTGGTCACGGAAAGCGGGTAGGATGTAGTTGAAATGTTGTACATAATCGTCGTCACCGAGGTATTGCTGTTGTGCTATCATCTGGGTGCCACCGCCGTTCTGCCAAGTGCCAGTGGTCCAATCGTGGTTGGCCCAGGCAAGGCAGAAGGGAAAGTTAGGATGTCCGCTCTGCAGTACTTCCTGGAATGGGCGTTGGAGCAACATCTTGCCACCTCCGAACCAATAGTGCCAGTAGCAGAAGCCTTCAACGCCCGCTTCGCGTGCTAGCTCTGCCTGTGCCTCGCGCACTTCAGGCAAACGCAGGTCGTAGAAACCGAGGTCGGCAGGGATGCGAGGTTGGTAGTGACCTCGGAAGAGTGGCTTGGCTTTGGCCACGTTCGTCCATTCCGTGAACCCTTTACCCCACACTTCGTCGTTTTCAGGGATGGGATGGAACTGCGGGAGATATAATGCGATGACTCTTGCTTTCATATTGTTAATAGTTCATTGACAAGTTGTTTCAGATCATTCTCTTGCCGACTTGTAATCTCTTCGAGGCGGCGATTCATCAGCTCTTGGGATGGGAAGTATCCTGTAAGGGCAATCTTGATGGCCCTATAGAGGTCGGCCGGGTAGTATGGAGAGAAATAGATACCGGCATCACCTACGATTTCTGGGATGCTTGTCACATTGGAAGCAATGGTGGGAGTACCATATTTCATAGCTTCAACGGGTGGGTAACCGAAACCCTCGAAGAAGGATCCGAAGACCAGTGCACGGGCATGTTTGTAGGCGTTCTCTAGGTCAGAGTCCGAGAGGAATGCGATATCGTGGTGACGTTCATGGGCGCTTGTTCCGTATTTGAGTGTAACCAGATGTAAGTCGGGATATTCCTCTGCTATGCGGCAGAAGACCTTGGTCAGTGTGGCGGCGTTTTTGTAGCGGCGGTTGGCGGCAATCATCAGCAAGTAAGGTTGCTCGCTCTGGATGAGTTCCTGTAGCTGCCGGTTCTCGACTTCTTCATTGCAGATGGCCTGCTTATGGGGAGAATAGCATATACGAATCTCTTTCTGGAGCTCCGGGAAATAGTATAGAAGAGATTGTCGGGAGTATTCCGAGACGGTGTAGGCCAATGTGTTTGAACCAGCATAAAGCGGCATGACTTGTGCATACAGCTTTTGCGCTTGACGTTGCCAGCGCCCGGAAACCGAGTTGATGGCATATTTTATCCATTGCCATCGGCTTCCCATGTGTTTGTCGTAAAGGTGGAAATCTACCCAGTTGTCTCCTCGCTCTATATCGTAGATGTCATGGATGAACATGATGACCCGACAGCTGATGTCGCCCAATGGATGCTCTGCGTAGAACTGACCGACAGCGATAAAAAAGGTATCAATCTGGAGTGCTTGTATCTGTTCTGCCACAGTCGTCTTGGAGATATCGACCAATTGTACACCGTGCTGCTCAGCTATCTGATGGTAGTCGTATTGCTTTCCCACAGGCAAAGAGGCATCATAAGTAGCATACAGCTGAAGACTGGTGTCGCATTGCTCAAACACTCTGTCATAGACAGCCTTAGCGAAACTGGGAGCGCCACCGACGCCTCCTCTGTGCTGGAAAGGAATAAAATCAAGGAGTAGTCTCATAGGCTATAGCCAATTAGGTTGTATCTGTTTCTCTTGTTTGCGAGAATGATGGATGGTAGGAGCATGAAGCAGTAGCCACCCCATCTCCACGCACCAGGCTCCAGGGATGTAGCTATGTTGTAGGAGGTCACGGGTGTAGCACTTGTAAAGAACCTTTAGCCAGCGGGTGCATCGTTTTGCGAAGGAGAGATCGATATTGGTGGCTTCGAGGACGAGGTCGCGGCGCAGGCGTTTGCGGTTGAAGGCTTGCATATTGCCCTGAAGCAGGCGGTCGTGGTACATCTGTGCCTTGGGGACAAGAAGGGTCTTTACACCGTGATAGATCATGCGGTGATAGTAGTTGTTGTCTTCGCTGTAGTGGAAGAAGAGGGGGTTGAAACCACCGATTTTCTGGATGAGGGCTATGGGCATCAGCCAGCAGGCGGCACAAATTTCAGCACTTTCATAGCTGTCGGACAGCGTCTTACGGATGAGCAGGTCGTCGAGCATCTGGTTTGTTGAAAGTTTGAGGGAAATTCGGAACATCTCATCGATGCGGGTGCCGTCGCCATTGAGATGCAAAGGAGAAATCAGCGATTCGCCGTCGCTGACGGCCAGCATACGTTCGATGGTATCTGGCGCAATGGCTGCATCCTGATTCAGTAGAAGAACGTAGTCAGCAGCGTGGTCTAAGGCATAACGGATACCTGCATTGTTAGCTTGCCCGAAACCGAGGTTATGGTCCTGCGGTAACCAGATGGCATCGGGATAGTGTGAAGGAACGTGTTCACGGGTGCCGTCGGTGGAACAGTTATCAACCACAATCGGGATGACGGGCGTTGTGCTCCGTTTCAAACTCTGGAGGCAACGGTCTATCCAGCTGCGGTGCATGGCATTGTAAGTGACTATGATGGCGAAGATGTTCATTTCAGGACAAGTTTAAAATGAGAGGCAATCAGCACGCCAATAACGAGCACGAGGGTGAACGTACAGGCAAAGAAGAAGAAACGATAATAGAAGATTCCGAAAATGGGAATGATGGCCATCAGGAAGATAAACAGCACTTCGCTGAAATCAAACTCCTCCCGATGGCTTTGTCGGATGGTAAGCATCATGAGGAGAAAGTATGAGATAATCCAAAGGACCATCCCGAGGGGAGAGATATCAAGCATTAGGTCTCCGATGAAGGTGGGAAAGACGCTCATGAAAAATCCCTGTTCGCCGTTGCGTTCTTCACGGCGTTCCATATTGGAATCTTTCTTGAAGATAAAGTGATTGATGGCGGGAAAAACACGCTCCGTACTCAGGTATTCGAATTTCCCTTCTTCATAGAAATAGCAGAAATTGATATACCCTTGACCGCCATATTGGATGGCTCGATTACCAGAATCCGAAGATGTCTTATCATCGAAGCGTGCTTGTGAAACTGCCACAAGGTACGTCACGGAAATAATGATGAGAGGGAGTCCTACAGCTGCCAAGGTCCACTTAATTTTCGGGGTAAAGTAACGGTGGAAAAAGATGAGACAGAACAAGAGCATCTGGCCATAAAAGACGAGTTCTGTACGGTCGGCAGTCTGGATGCCAACAATGGACATACTCAACGATGCAAAGAGCAATAGGGCATTGAACCACCAATGTTTCTTTCTGAAACAGATGTTGTAGAAAAAGATGGGCAATGCCAACAATGTGGCGGGATTGAAATAGTAGAAGAATCTGAGAATGAAAGGCATGGTCTCTGCCTTTAGGGCGGCAGGGGAGTCCACACCGGCGTAGGCATCGTTGCGAATCTTTCCAAGATCGCCTTGAAGGATGTCCAGCGTGGAATCTGCTACAAGGTACAGATTAAGAAAAGCGAGGGCTATGAGCATCCATGAAAGGGCATCGATGGCCCAGGGGGCATTAAGGGTTATCTTTTTGAGGTCTTTGCCATAGATGAGGGAGAAGGGCAGGAGAGCGAGGGTGATGCAGGTGCAGTAGAGCAGTGTCGGAACAAAACCAAAATGGGCATTACTGTTGTCGAAGAGGATGCCTCCTTCGCCCATAAGTTCAGCGAGAAAAACGATGATAGCTAGTAGGGAGGTGAAGGCGTAGAGGCCAGCCATGTAGACACACACATCCAAGCTACCGTGCTTGTACCACCAGTAACCTGTCAGGAAACTGAAGAGGAGAAAAGGGACAAGTATCATTCGTGGGACGTGTGAGGAAGAAACTGTTTCAGGTTGATGAGATCTTTCCATCCAAAGAGCAAAGTACGTGTCTGGTGGATGAAGAGATGGCGATAGACGGGAATGAAGGCATCGGCAAGGTAGCCGGCAGCTAGATTGCTGAAGATGGCTACGAAGGCAGCTGCCATGATGCCATATTGGGGCAAAAAATAGTAGTTAAGACCAATACACACGACACAACCGATAATGTCACGCACTACAGCCCATCGTTGTAACCCCTCTATGATGAGCATGCTGCCTGCGGTGCTGGAGAGAGCTACGCTAGGTGCCTTGAATGCGAGGACTTGTAACACGGCTACGGCGGGGAGATACTTCTCACCAAAGGTGTAGAGAACGACCCAATAGGAGGTGACGGAGACGAGGATGGCAAGAATAACGCTTACCCAGAAGGTAACATTCATGAACATCTGAGCCTTCTGACGATATTCCAACTCATTTTCTTTACGTTTATTGACAAGCACAGGAGTAATGGTTTGTGCCAGCATCATTGGCACAAAAATCAGAACTTCAACAAACTTGGAAGCAGTGGAGAAATATCCTACAGAGGTCTTGTCGATCATGTTGCCTATCATGATCTGGTCGATGCGCTGATAGATTATGACAGCGGCGCTAGTCAGCAATAAGGGCAAACCCTCACGAAAGAGTACGCGTGCGTAGTCTTTGTCGAAGCTCCAGTCGCGCAAACTGCCTATGTGTTTGCGATAAGCGGCGATGTAGCCTCCTGAGAGTAGCACAAAATCAAAAACAGAGGCTACGACGAACCACAAAAGCGAGGCATGGAACCATAGCAAAACCAGCTTGATGCAACTGCCAAGTAAGGTTCGCATAATCTCGGACTTCACGACATACTCGTTCTGCACAATGGCCAGGAAGTAGTTGCGGATGACCACGAAGCAGTTGCAGAAGATGGATGCAGAGTAGATAATCACCAAGATGATAGCTTCGGCATCACTCTCGAGC
>JAILFY010000063.1 GCA_024697285.1 Bacteroidaceae bacterium | reverse complement strand
TCATAATATTATGAAGTATTTAATTAGTTTGCGCACAACAAATAGATTATGACGTACACCTTATTATATAATTAAGTTAATAGGAGCATACTTTGGGCTGTTCATAAGCTCTCATTACAAGTTCTTCCGTTCAATTATTATAAGGTCTCTCGCTTTACAATTATGGAGGAGTACCTCTGTGCAACACTATATATTTTTCCTTAGCAGTCAAGGTGTTCCTTACATCATTTTATCATAATACAACCCTCGTGACACAAAATCGTACACCTGAAGATATGACTATGAAACAAGAGAAACCGAACTCCATCCCTGTATTCAGCAAACTGAAGTCCTGGCTGCAGTCGTTGTCCTTCCGTACGGGGGTCATCGTTCTCATGAGTTGCATCCCTTTCTATATCCTGTCTTTCGCTCAGATGCTTCTTCCCATCAGTGCAGCAGCCAAAGGTGTCCTATGGACTGTCCTCTTCGGGTTGGCCAAGACGTGCCAGTATGGTGGTCTCACGATACTGGGTGTTGAGGGCTATAAGAGGCTGAAGGAACAGTTCAGAAGGAAGAAGGCGTCGACAGAAGAACCTCTTCCGTGAGGCCCAGAAGAAACGGGATATGACTGTTGCATATTTATGTGGCAGCAAAGTAAACATCCCACGAAACCAACCAATACCATTAATAATTACTTTTATGAACAAATTTCTTACTCTGACGGTGCTGTTGCTTCTTGGCACCGCAATCCAGGCGCAGAAACAAGTCAGCGCTACGAGTCCGGACAAACAGACGAAGGTGACCATCACTCTTTCAGACCGTATCTACTACGATGTGGAGAGTCATGGCGAGAAACTCTTCGAACGATGCCACATCGGTCTGACCCTCGCGGACCGCACCTTGGGCGAGGACCCCTCCCTCAAGGGCAAGAAGGTGAAGGCGGTCAGCGAAATCATCACTCCCATTCATCCGCTGAAATCCAGTAGGGTGGAGAATGACTACACGTTGCTCACCCTCACCCTGCGTGGCGGTTACAAGGTGGAATGGCGCGTCTACAACGACGGCGTGGCCTACCGCTTCCTTACGGAGTTGAAGGGCGATGTCGAAGTCGTGAGCGAAGACGGCACGTGGCAGTTGGCAGCGCCCTGTCAACTCGTGTTGCAACAGCCCAATAGCTTTATGACCAGCTGTGAGGAGAACTATTCCGTCGTGGCCAGCAACGAATGGAAGAGCAGCGATAAGATGAGTGAACTGCCCATCCTCGTCATGGGACAGCAGCAAAAGGTGCTCATCTCCGAGTTCGATCTTTTCGACTATCCAGGCACCTTCCTCCGGTCCAACGAGGGAAATGCCTTCTCCATCGTTCAGCCCAAGGCACCGCTGGAGGCAGAGGACGACGGTGACCGCCGCCAGAAGATCCTGAAGGAAGCCGACTATGTGGCAAAGACCAGCGGCACACGTTCCTTCCCTTGGCGCTATATGTACATCACACAGAGCGACACCCAACTGCCTCTGAATACCATGCCTGAACGGTTGGCTCCCGCCAACGCCATCGGCCCCACTGACTGGATTCGGGTGGGACAGACCTGTTGGGACTGGCTCAATGGAATCCCCTTCGGTCCCGACGTGACCTTCAAGTCGGGTATCAACCTCGATACCTACAAGTATTTTGTGGATTTCGCGGCCCGCAACGGCGTGGGCTATATGCTTATGGACGAGGGTTGGGCGCTCGACACCCGCGACCCCTTCAGGACCAATCCCGAAGTGCATCTGCCTGAACTCATCGCCTATGCCGCCAGCAAGAACGTGGGTATCATCGTCTGGTTGCCGTGGCTCACGGTGGAGCATCACATGGATCTCTTCGAGAAGTTCGAACAGTGGGGCATCAAGGGCGTGAAGATCGACTTCATGGATCGTCAGGACCAGTGGATGATCAACTTCTACGAGCGGGTGGCAAAAGAGGCCGCCAAGCACCATATCTTCATCGACTTCCATGGTGCTTTCCATCCCAGTGGACTGGATTATAAATACCCGAACGTGTTGACCTACGAAGGAGTGCGGGGCATGGAATACAATGGCAACTGCAAGCCCGAGAACAGCCTTTGGTTGCCCTTCATCCGTAATGCTGTGGGACCCATGGACTACACTCCCGGTTCCATGCTCAACTACCAGCCGGAGCGCCACCACGGTCGGCGTCCCATCTGTTCGGGCGTAGGCACCAAGGTCTTCAATATGGCCGTCTTCGTCCTCTTCGAAAGCAACCTGCAGATGCTGATGGATAATCCCTGCCGCTACGACCAGTGGCCCGACTGCCGCGACTTCCTCACGAGCGTGCCTGTCAACTGGGACGAGACACGGGTGCTGGCCGCCGAAGCCGGACAATATTGTGTGACAGCCAAGCGCAAAGGCAACAAGTGGTTCGTAGGTGGTATCACGAACAACACGGAGCGTGACCTCACCCTCTCCCTCGACTTCCTGACATCCGGCAAGGAGTACCGGATGACCAGCTTCCAGGATGGTGTGAATGCGCATATCATCGCCATGGACTACCTTCGCAAGGAGAGTAAGGTCAGCAGTACCACCACACTGCCCATTCACATGGCCCGCAACGGTGGGTGGTGCGCCTGTATTGAGGAGTAGCAAAAGCTCTTCCAGGACCTTTCAAGGCCCTCTCCAAACATCCATATAATGAAGTGCTTGGGGAGGGCCTTCGCTTTTACATTCAGGAAAGGATTCCCGGGATAGAAAGGATAGCTAAAAGTTTTCTGTTTGCAAGGTGATTTCTGTGGAGTTAGCTGTTTCCTGCCATCGAGGGAAATCCTATAAGCGCTGCATCATAGCTTAGACATTCCTCTGAGCAAATGTCTCAGGCCGCTGAGGATTTGTTGTGATTCCTGTAGGATGTTCAGGAAGAGGGTGGTGGATTCGATGTTCAACGTGTTTTGCTGCATAGAATCCATGACTTCTTTGCGGTAGGTAGAGATGGTGTGCTGTAGCGACTGGGCTTGTTCTCGGATTT
>JAILFY010000156.1 GCA_024697285.1 Bacteroidaceae bacterium | reverse complement strand
GAATTATGGTTTTTGAGTGAGTTGATAGGCTTGACCTCTTTCGCAGGTGAGGGTGAGATGTGCGGTGTTTTCCAAGATGGGACGGAGTCTGCGAAGAAGGGTGTAGAGGGTGGCAGAGGCATCGGGTTTCTTGGGCCACAGAGTATCGCATATTTCTTTTTGAAGGAGACGGTGGTATGGAGCCTGAAGGAAGAGTTCCATCAAGGTATGCTGTAGGGGAGTGAAATGCACTTCGCTGTCTTCCGTTGAGAAACGCCTATTGTCGGGATTATATCGCAAGAGTCCTATCTGCAGATAGGTGGGTTGACTTTTCTTTCTTCGGCTGATAATGACTGTACTTATAACGAGCCACAACAGCGCCAGGGAGGCCAGACTTGCGGAGGCTCGTTGGTCGGAAAGGTGCCAGAGGCGACGGAAGGTGAGGCCTGTGTGGGCTTTGAGTATGGGCTGATTGATAGTCCTGTCAAAACTGACTGCTATATAAGCTGTATCTTGAATAGCTGACAGAGTGATAAGGTTGCGATAAACACGTATGGTATCGGCGTCTATCTTGTCGGCTTCGCATTGTCGCAAGGTGAGTTGCAATGCTTGGTCGGCAACTGACTGGGCGTGGTAGTTGGTGCGTCGCAGACTATCTATGCCGGCAGCAATAGAAGAGAGAGTGAGCAGCAGAAAGACGAGAAATGCGTGGAGGGGTTTCATAGTTATGTTTTTTCTTACAGAATAATAACGACACAAAAATAGTGAAAAAGCTGTTTATCTACCGAAGGATTCTTACTTATTTTTTTATTCTTTCACATTTTTAATTCTGATTTTAAATCTTTTAGATATTATAAGTAAAAGGTCATACAGTAATAAATAGAATGTCAGACAAATGTCAGTATTCTTTTTTGCTCATGATGATGAAAGGCAGTACCTTTGCTGCCGAAAAACCATTCTTCCTCACAGCAGGAGCTATTACAGGTGAGCTCTTTCTGCAAAAGAAGAAAGGAAACCATACAAAAAAATAAAAATAAACATGAAAGAGAAAAGAATGAAAAGAGACGAGAAAACAGAGAAGAAACTGTTTGTCAAGAGTAGCGAACCCACAGGGAGAAAGAAAACGATGAGATGCGCTTTCGGTTGGCAGAATTTCGCGCTGATAGGTGTTTGTGTATCCTTTATCATTTCGGGTCTGATAATGATGTTGCCCGAGGAGGATGTGCGCAATCGGGTGGGAGGACGCTATGCTGCAGCTCCAGGTCCGGGCGCTTTCGATGCTCGGCGCATTCGGGCAGCACCCATTCCTTGCTTCATAGGTTTTGTTGGTATTATTCCTGCAATCCTGTTTATACCATTTAGCAAACGCCAAGAAGAACAGAAATGAATGGTGAATAATCTCTTTATAAAGATGCTTTTACCTATAAATATAAAGATGCAAGGGTGAACATCACTTGCTGAAATGTGAAACTTGCTTATAAATGAAGATATGAGAACAGAAACTTTGTTTTTTCTTCGTTCTTTCGCCAAAAATTAGTTACTTTTGCACCGCATTATGTGCATTAAGTAGCATATAAAGTCAAATAAAATTATAAAGTCACGCATGAAACATTTTCGTCTTGTGGACAATCTGTTGGGCTGGTTGGCTTTTGCCATTGCCGCCTTCACTTATTGTTCCACCGTAGAACCTACAGCCAGTTTCTGGGACTGTCCTGAATTTATCACTACTGCCTACAAGTTGGAAGTAGGTCACCCGCCAGGCGCACCTTTCTTCATGCTTACTGGTAATCTCTTCAGCCAGTTGGCCTCTGATCCCTCTCAGGTGGCGTTTATGGTGAACATCATGAATGCGCTGTTGAGTGCGCTGTGTATCATGTTCCTCTATTGGACCATTTCGCACTTGGCACGTAAGTTATTCTGCAAGGATGGGTGGGTTCAGACCACCGCTCAGCTGATAGCCATCGAAGGAGCTGCTATGACAGGTGCTCTGGCTTATTGCTGGAGCGACACCTTCTGGTATTCTGCCGTAGAGGGAGAGGTATATGCCTATAGTTCCCTGTTCACGGCAGTAGTCTTCTGGCTGATGCTGAAATGGGAAGATAATGCCGACAAGCCTCATTCCGACCGTTGGCTCATTCTGATAGCCTACCTCACCGGACTGAGCATAGGTGTTCACTTGCTGAACCTCTTGTGCTTGCCCGCTCTGGTACTTATATATTATTATAAGCGCTCGGAGAAAGCGAATCTGAAAGGTTCAATTTATGCCCTGCTGGGATCTTTCGTTCTGGTGGCTGCCGTTCTTTATGGAATAGTACCAGGCATCGTGAAAGTAGGTGGATGGTTTGAGTTGCTCTTCGTGAACAGCTTGAATCTGCCCTTCAACTCCGGCCTCATCGTTTACATCTTCCTGCTGGTAGGTGTGGTGCTGTGGGCTATTTGGGAAACCATGGCCGAGCACAGCCGGCTGCGCATGAACATAGCCTATTTGGTAAGTGTGGCGATGTTGGGTATTCCTTTCTACGGATATGGTTGGCAGAGTATATTAATAGGTGTCATCATTCTGGGTGCTCTGTATGGCCTGCTCGTGTGGAAGCGCGATGGCAAGTTGCAGGTATCTGCACGACTGATGAACACGTCGCTGCTTTGCATGCTGATGATCATGATAGGTTATTCTTCCTATGCCGTCATTGTCATTCGTTCTACGGCTAACACGCCGATGGACCAGAACTCCCCGGAGGATATCTTCACACTTGGAACATATCTGAATCGCGAACAGTACGGCACGCGCCCTCTGCTCTACGGTCCTTCGTATAACTCTCAGGTGAAGCTGCGCAGCGATGGTAACTACTGTGTACCAGTCTCTAAGGAAGGTGCTCCCGTCTATCAGCGGAAGGAGAAGGTCAGTCCCGATGAACCAGACCGCTATGAGATTCAGCGCTATGACTTGGAGTATGTCTATGCACAGAACATGTTGTTCCCGAGAATGTACAGCGATCGTCATGCAGAAGCCTACGAATCGTGGCTGGGTGGAGTGAAGGGTACACAAATACCTTACGACCGTTGTGGCGAAGCCATTATGGTGAAAATGCCTACTCAGCTGGAAAATATACGGTTCTTCCTCTCCTATCAGATTAACTTCATGTACTGGCGTTACTTTATGTGGAACTTCGCCGGTAGGCAGAATGATATCCAGGGAAATGGTGAACTGGAACATGGCAACTGGCTCACAGGTATCTCCTTTATAGATAATCTACGTCTGGGCGACCAGAGCCGTATGCCTTCGGAACTGAAGGAGAACAAGGGGCACAACGTTTTCTATTGTCTGCCTTTGCTGCTGGGTCTGCTCGGATTGTGCTGGCAGGCTTGGAAGGAGCGTGATGGTGACCCCGTGGGAGTGAAGCAGTTCTGGGTGGTATTCTTCCTGTTCTTTATGACAGGTCTGGCTATCGTCTTGTATCTGAACCAGACGCCACAACAGCCTCGTGAACGAGACTATGCCTATGCCGGTTCTTTCTATGCCTTTGCCATCTGGATTGGTCTGGGTGCGCTGGCTATTGCCGACTGGTTGGAGAAACGTACTGGCAAAGCTGTGATGGCGGCTGTAGTGTCGCTGATTTGTCTGCTCGTGCCTGTGCAGATGGTGTCCCAGACGTGGGATGATCACGACCGCTCGGGTCGTTATACCTGTAGGGACTTCGGACAGAACTACTTGCAGAGTCTGCCTCAGGAAGGTTATCCGATTATCTTCACCAATGGTGACAACGACACCTTCCCGCTCTGGTATAATCAAGAGACCGAAGGAGTGCGCACCGACGCACGCGTCTGTAACCTCTCGTACCTGCAGACCGACTGGTACATCGACCAGATGAAGCGTCCTGCCTACGATTCTCCCAGTGTGCCTATTTCCTGGACCAGATTGCAATATGTGGCTGGTACTCGAGAGGGCATCCGTGTGAGTCCCGGTACTTTGGAGCAAGCTATCAAATACTACAAGGATGATCCTGTGACCATGCATCAGTTGTTGGGTGAGAATCCTTATGAACTCTCTACGATTATCGACAAGTGGATTCTCAACGAGAACAAGGATATGCAGATATTCCCCACCGACAGCATTGTCATCACTATTGACAAGGAAGCGGTGAAACGTTCCGGAATGATGATTGCAGCCGACAGTATTCCTGATGTGATGCATATCAGTCTGAAGGGCAAACGGGCCGTTTACAAAAGTGAGATGATGATGTATGAGATGTTGGCTCGTTGCAACTGGGAGCGTCCGCTGTATGTTGCTATGACGGTAGGTCGCGACAACTACGGCAATCTGGGTGACAACTTTGTTCAGGAAGGTCTTGTCAATCGTATCACTCCTTTCAATACGAAGGTTTCTGGCCGCACGGTTGATACAGAGAAGCTGTACGATAATGTGATGAACCGCTTCAAGTTTGGTGGCCTGGAGAATCCGGATATCTACTTAGACGAGACTGTGATGAGAATGTGCATGACTCATCGTCGCATCTTCTCGCAACTGGCCAACGAACTGCTGAAAGAAGGTAAGGAGGACAAGGCCAGAAAAGTGCTGGAGCGCGCAGAGACGGCTATTCCCAGCACCACGGTTCCTCACACCTATCAGAGTGGTTCGCTGGAGTTGGCACAAGCATGGCTGACATTAGGCAACAAACAGAAAGCTACTGAGTTGGCAGATGCTGTGGCAAAGAATGCTTCGGAATACTGTGCCTGGTATATCAGTCTGAATGACCATAATCTCCAGATCAGCGCCGAAGAATGTTACTATTATCTCATTCAGCTCTCCAATTCCCTGAAGATACTGGATGAGAGCGACCCCGAAAAGAGTAAGAGTTATGACATGGCTCTGAGAACCTATTTCGACGAGTTCCAGCAAAGGTCAGAATATTAATGTAGGAATAGTTGATTATGTGTGATTAAGTTGCCTAGAAAGGAAAAGCATTCTCCGGACAGTCGCTTAGTGATACATAATCAACTTTTTCCTTTTATTCCTTAAGGACGTGATTATAGAGCAACCCGCTCGATTTCTTCGATGGCTATATCCTCATGCTATCTGGCGAATGGATCCTACGGAAAAGTCAGTCTATCTGACCTTTGACGATGGTCCCATCCCAGAGGCTACGCCTTATGTGCTGGAAACGTTGGCCCGCTATGATATTAAGGCTACCTTCTTCATGGTGGGAGACAATATCCGAAAACACCCGGACGTCTTCCAGCAAGTAGTGGCTGCAGGTCATAGAATAGGTAATCATACCTTCAACCATGTAGGAGGTTTCCGTTGGTTGTCAAAAAACTATTTGGCCAATACGCTGAAGGCTCAGGAATTGATAGGCGAAGAGAATTCCCTATCCCCCCTCTTCCGTCCGCCACATGGATGGATGAGACCTCTGCAGTACCGCATTATTCGCCGCCAAGGCTACCGCATCATCATGTGGGATTTAGTGACACGTGACTACAGTTGCAGACTTACCGCCGAGGAGGTACTTGAGAATGTGAAATACTATGCTCGCAATGGTTCTATCATCACCTTCCACGACTCCCTCAGAAGCATAGATAAACTACATAAAATATTGCCTGCAGCCTTGGAATGGTTGTTGGAACAGGGATATACATTTCGTGTATTTGATTGACGAGTAGATTCTTGAGTAGACGAGTTGATGAGTAGACAAGTTGGCGAGTAGACAAGTAAAAACTCAATTACTTACATTTTGACCAAGAGTAATCACTTACAGAAATAAACAAGTAATAACTAACTGAATTACAAGATGGAAACAAACGACAAATCCAAGAAGGAAGAGCGCACCTATCGTTGCAATGATTGTGGCAATGTTATCTATAAACACGAAGTATTCTGCTCCAAATGTGGAAAACTTCTGGATCATTACGACTTTGAGGATTAAACTCAGATTAATCATCAGATAGAACTATAGACTAAATTCTCTATAGATGTTATAGAGATTATAGATGCTATAGATGCTATAGAAACTATAGAGTCTATAGATGCTATAGAGTCTATTAATGCTATAGAGCCTATATCATCTATATCATCTATAGTGCGGAGTCCTGAGCTAACAAGGAGTTATTTTTCGCCTTTATAGTTGCTGCATATCATTGAGATGCTTGTAGTAGCCTCCCAATTCCAGTAGTTCCTCGTGGGTGCCTCTCTCTACAATTTTACCTTCGTGGAGCACACAGATGAGGTCGGCATTCTTGATGGTGGAGAGTCGGTGGGCAATGGCGATGGTGGTGCGTGATTTCATCAGTCGCTCCAAGGCCTCTTGCACCAGTCGTTCGCTCTCGGTATCGAGGGCGCTGGTGGCTTCATCAAGAATCAATATGGGTGGATTCTTGAGAATGGCACGGGCGATGCTGATGCGTTGGCGCTGACCACCACTCAAGCGACAACCGCGGTCACCTACATAGGTGTCATAGCCATGTTCACTCTGCAGAATAAACTCGTGGGCATTAGCAATCTTTGCGGCCTCAACAACTTGTTCCATCGTTGCATTCTCAACTCCGAAAGCAATATTATTGAAGAAGGTGTCGTTGAAGAGAATGGCTTCCTGATTCACGTTGCCAATGAGTGAACGCAGTTCTTTGATGCGGAACTCACGAATATCCGTGCCATCGATGGTGATACTTCCGGAGGTTACGTCGTGGTAGCGAGGCAGAAGGTCCACCAAAGTGGATTTGCCCGAGCCCGATTGTCCCACCAATGCAATGGTCTTTCCGCGTGGAACCTCAAGGTTTACTCCATGGATGATTTCCAGGGGGTTGTTGGAATATTTGAAATGAACATCGTGGAAGACGATACTCTCGTTCAGTCCTTTGAGAGAAACTGGTGAGGATGGTTCCTGAATGGGGTTGGGAGCATTAAGTATCTTGTCTATGCGCTCGATGGATGCCAATCCTTTGGGGATAGCATAGCTGGCCTTGGAGAGGTTCTTCAGTGGGTCGATGACGCTGTATAGTATCACCATATAGAAGATGAAGGTGGGCGCATCTATCGGGGAATGGTCGCTGAAGATGAGGATGCCTCCGAACCAGAGTACGAGAACGATGATGCATGTGCCGAGGAACTCACTCACGGGATGAGCCGAAGCCTGGCGAATAGCCACGCGGTTGGAAGCGTCGCGGAACTCGTTGGAGACGCGACGGAAGCGGTTGAGCATCTTGTCCTCTGCGATGAATGCCTTGATAATACGTAGACCTCCCAGCATCTCATCGAGCTGAGCCATTGTCTCGCTCCATTTGTTCTGGGCTGCCAGACTCTTCGCCTTCAGCTTGCGGCCTATGGTTCCCATTCCCCAGACGAGTCCCGGAATAGTGACAATGACGAAAACCGTGAGTTGCCAAGAGATGAAGATGAGGGTGGAAAAGTAGAAGATGATGAGTATGGGATAGCGGATGAGCATATCCAGCGAGGAGGTGATACTCGTTTCTACTTCCGTGACATCGCCGCTCATTCGGGCTATGATATCTCCCTTGCGCTCGTCGTTGACGAAAGCCAGGGGCAGGTGCAGCACTTTCTCATAGACCATGATTCTGATATCGCGTACTACACCGGTGCGCAAAGGAATCATCATGGATGAAGCCATGAAGTAGCAGATGGTCTTGAAGAAGGTGGCAACAGCCAGGAAGAGCCCTATGATAAGCAGCGCATTCTGATTGCCGAAGCGACCGATGAGCAAGGTTGTGTAGTAGTAGAGGTTATTGATGATGATGTCCTTTATGCCATCGAGTTGCCAGGGCTGAAATTCATAAGATGTGGTGTCCATACCGAAAAGCATATTCAGCATGGGCATAATACTCATAAAGGAAAACACATTGAGTACTGCAGAGAGCAGGTTTATAATAATTGCCCCAATGATATAGTTCTTGTAGGGAGGCACAAATCGCCGCAGGACTTTCAGGAACTCTTTCATGAATAGACTATTAGTGAAAACACGTGGTATAACTTATTTTCTGCCGAAGTCAGCAGGTATTTCTCCCCAGTTGTCGGTGTCCCATTTGATGAGTGGGAAAGGAGTGCCATTGGTCCTCAGCCAATTCTCGGCCCGAGCCACAAGTTGCAGCAAGGGGGCATTTTTGGGAGTAGGAGACAATGTGGTCTTGGCTTTGTGCTTGGTCACCCAGATGATGGCTGTGCGGCTGTCGCTGTAGATAGGCATCGACAGTCCTTTCTGCTTCATCAGCGCCATGGCGTGAACGATGGCCAGAAACTCTCCGATATTATTTGTTCCGTGGACGGGACCGAAATGAAAAATCTGTTGTCCTGTCTTCAGATAGATACCTCTGTATTCCATGGGGCCTGGGTTGCCGCTGCAAGCAGCATCTACGGCAATGGCCTCTGCCGGCACTTCCATGGGCAATGGGAGTACCGTGTCGTGGCGGTAGTCGGGAGGATTGACTAGTGAAGACATGAGTGAAGAGCGTAGGAAGATAGGTGATGGATGAAAAACTGCCTCGTTTCGTCGTCCTCACCTCCTCCCCGACGGGAGGTGATGAGGGATGGATGAGTTTGGAGGTGACTTACATTCTCTCAGGAACTTCTATTCCAAGCAGGCCCATGGCCTCTTTGATGACTTTGGCGACACATTCGCAGAGGGCGAGGCGCACACAACGTTTCTGCTCGTCCTCTTCCTTCAGAATCTGGAAATCGTGGTAGAAACCGTTGAACTCCTTGGCCAGTTCATAGCTGTAGTTGGCAATGACACTGACGTTATAGTCCGAGCCAGCCTGACGAACGGAAGCGCCGAAGGCTGCCAGTTGCTGAATCAGTGCTATCTCTTTTTCGGACAACAGGTCGGTTTCGCTCACACGTATAGACGTGTTGGCATTTTCGTCTATACGTGTAGCCAAAGAGGTATATACGTCTGTGGCTGCCGCTTTGCGAAGGATGCTTCGGATGCGAGCATAGGTGTATTGGATGAATGGACCTGTGTTACCGTTGAAGTCGATGGACTCTTCGGGGTTGAAGAGCATGTTCTTTCGGGCATCTACTTTGAGGATGAAATATTTCAGGGCGCCCAATCCCACCACACGGGCTATCTCTTGTGCCTCCTCTTCGGTCAGACCCTCGAGCTTATTGACCTTGTCGCGACTCATCTCGCGGGCATCGCTGATCATCTTGGCAATGAGGTCATCGGCATCTACGACAGTGCCTTCGCGGGATTTCATCTTTCCGTTGGGCAGTTCCACCATGCCATAGGAGAAATGCACGAGGTCGCGGCCCCAGCGGAAGCCCAGTTTGTCGAGCAAGATGCTGAGTACCTGGAAGTGGTAGTTCTGCTCGTTGCCCACCACATAAATCATCTGGTCGATGGGGAAATCCTGGAAGCGCAATTTGGCTGTTCCGATATCCTGAGTCATATAAACACTGGTACCATCGGAGCGCAGGAGCAGCTTCTCATCCAGTCCCTCGGCGGTGAGGTCGGCCCATACGGAGCCGTCGTCGCGGCGGTAGAAGATGCCTTTCTGCAGGCCTTCTTCCACCTTCTCCTTGCCTTCGAGGTAGGTCTGGCTCTCGTAGTATATCTTGTCGAACCCTACGCCCAGTGCGCGGTAGGTCTCGTCGAAACCTGCATACACCCAGTTGTTCATCTTCTCCCAGAGAGCCCTCACTTCGGGGTCATTCTGTTCCCACTTGACCAACATGGCACGTGCTTCCTGCATCAGGGGGCTCTCCTTCTCGGCGCGCTCTTTGGCAGTTTCTTCGCCCATACCTTCTTGCATGAACTGTTCCATGAGTTGCTGGCGCTCGGCGCGGAAGTGCTGGTCAAAGGCTACATAGTATTTGCCGATGAGGTGGTCGCCTTTCAAGCCGGTGCTCTCGGGAGTCTCGCCATTGCCCCACTTCAGCCATGCAAGCATGGATTTGCAGATATGGATGCCGCGGTCGTTGACGATGTTGGTCTTCACAACCCGTTTGCCATTGGCCTGCATCACTTGTGCCAGTGCCCAACCCAGGAGGTTGTTGCGCACATGTCCCAGGTGCAGGGGCTTGTTGGTGTTGGGCGAGGAATATTCTATCATCACCAGGGGAGAATCGTCGGTGACGGGAGTGAGCCCGAAGTGCTCATCTTGCTGGATGTCAGCGAGCAACTTCACCCAACAGGAGTCAGCAACGACGAGGTTGAGGAAGCCCTTGATAACGTTGTAGCTTGCTACCACTTCAGGCAGATGCGTGGTGAGATATTCACCGATTTCCTGGGCTGTGTCTTCCGGTTTCTTGCGGCTGACCTTCAGCAGGGGGAAGACCACCAGGGTCAGATGCCCTTCAAATTCTTTCTTGGTGGCCCCGAGTTGCACTTGTGCTTCAGCCACATCCTGACCATATAATTCCTTCACAGCAGTGAGCACTGCCTGAGTGATAATCTGTTCGATAGACATACCTTATAATATATAATATGTGAAATTTGGGCGCAAAGGTAGTAAAAAGATTAGAGTTTTTGTCTCGCTGTCCGTAGTTTTTTTCCTCTGGTCGGATAATTAGACTATTTTTTCCATAAAAAAGAAGATGCTGCCTCAAGCGTGAGACAGCATCGTTTCTTTTAATCAGAGAAAGAAGTGTGGAATTACTTCACAGCCTCTTCGAGTTCTGCGCCAGCTTTGAACTTGGCAATCTTCTTTGCAGCGATGTTGATAGTCTGACCTGTTTGGGGATTCACACCCTGACGAGCGGGACGTTCGGAGGTGGCGAAGGTACCAAATCCAATGAGTGTAACCTTCTCACCTGCCTTCAGAGCCTCGGTGATGGATTCGATGGTTGCATCGAGCGCCTTCTTTGCATCGACTTTTGTAATACCAGCCTTAGCTGCAATTGCGTTTGTCAATTCAGTCTTGTTCATAATGAAATTTTTTTAAGTTAATGAAAATCTTTATTAGGTTAAAAGATACAATTCAGTTGATTTTCTGGTACAAAAGTAAGGAAAGAACTCTGTTGCACAAAGTTTTTTTAGCAAAAAAATGTATTTTCACGTTATTTTACCCTTATTTCAGCCCTTTTGCCACCAAAAATCCTTATTTTTGCAGCCTCAAACGTCTCTATAATCTATTTTAGTAACCACCTATTATGAATTTTAATACGCCTCCTATAACGAAGAACCTCATAATCATCAATCTTTTGATGTACCTTGGCAAGGTCGTTGCTGCACGCTATGGTATATCCTTTGATGACCTGTTGGGACTCCACTTTTTTCTGGCTTCAGATTTCAAGCTCTACCAGCTGTTCACTTATCTTTTTGTTCATGGCGGTCTGGATCATATCTTTTTCAATATGTTCACGCTGTGGATGTTCGGAAGGATGATGGAACAGGTGATGGGCTCTCAGCGTTTCCTTTTCTATTATTTGTTTTGTGGAGTAGGTGCCGGTTTGATGCAAGAGGGAGTGCAGTACATCGAGTATATGTATCAGGGTCTGGCCAATTTCGAACTGGTAAATGTGGGTGGACTCTCTATTCCCATGGACACTTATCTGAATCAATGGACAACGGTGGGTGCCTCGGGTGCCATCTATGGTGTCCTGCTCAGCTTCGGAATGACCTTCCCCAACGAACGCATGTTCATCATTCCTATCCCCTTCCCTATCAAGGCTAAGTGGTTTGTTTTGGGTTTCACCGTCATCGAGTTGATGAGTGCGCTGGGAAATCCTGGAGACAATGTGGCCCATATGGCACATCTGGGTGGTATGTTGTTTGGCTTGGCGCTGATTCTTTATTGGCGCAAGCACCCCGGCGGCGGCAGCGGTCGTTTCTTCGGTGGCGGAGGCTATGGCGGTTACGGAGGCTATGGCGGTTCGGATAACTACTACACTCGTTACGAAGACGTCACCAATACCTCGTCCCGAGGTTCGTTATGGAATAGTATTCAGCAGTGGTTCACCGACTTGAAAGGTAGTATTGCCAAACTATTCCGACGCAAACCTAAGATGGAAGTTCACGTGGGAGGCAAACATAGCGATGATATGGAATGGAACCGCCAGCAGAAGGAGAAAGAAGCTGAGGTGGATCGTATTCTTGCCAAGGTGAAACAGGGCGGATATGAGAGTCTGACCTCAGAAGAGAAACGGACTCTTTTCGAAAACACCAGGTAGTTGAGGCTGTTTTTTCCTAATCTTCTCAGGGATTATTATCTATGAAATGGCTTAAAAACGTTGGTGGCTATCTCTTTGCTGGAATCAATATTGCCACCATATTGATGATGTGGGCGTGTTGTTGGGTGACCTATCTGGATCCTGCCACGTTCCCGCGTTTGTCTTTGCTTACGCTGATTTTTCCGATTATCGTTATCATTAACTTACTCTTCATCCCTTTCTGGTTAATCTTTAAGTTCAAGCGTATTTGGCTTCCCCTCCTTGGTTTCGTAGTTTGTGGCAGTTTTATATGGGACTATTGTCCTATGAATTTTTCTGACGATGTAGCCAAGGATGAAAGTTATCTAAAGCTTCTCTCCTACAATACCCGGGGCTTCGGAGGCAAAGAAGCACTAGACAGCCTTGGCAATAATGCCGTTGCGAATCTCATCTATTCTTCCGATGCAGATATCATCTGCTTGCAAGAATCGCATAGCGGCGGCTCAAACTTCAATAAGGTCAGGAAAAATATGGACTCGCTGGGGTACCACAACTATAATCATAAAGGTGTTGTGGTCTTCTCTCGTCTGCCTATTATTGAGGCAGACACCCTCTCCTTTCCCACTCGCACCAATTCCGGTATCTGCCTGAAACTATTGGATGGCAATGATACAATTATGCTCATAAACAACCATTTCGAGAGTAACCATCTGACGGATGTGCTGAAGAATGACTATCGTCAGGCGCTGGAGAAACATGCACGCAGTGCCTATAATAGTGAAAATCGCGACACCTTGCGTCGGGAACTCTCTCCAGTGGTGAATCTTCTCTCGGTGGCTGCCCCCTTGCGTGCGGCGCAGGCCGATAGCATTGCTAAGGTTATCGACCGCTGGCTGCCTCGCCCGGTCATCGTCATGGGAGATTTCAACGATACTCCTGTGTCCTATCCTCTGTGCAAACTCACCCGAAGGCTTACAAGTGCCTATAGCCAAAGCGGCACGGGTTTGGGTTTCACCTTCCACGAACGCGGTTTTCCAGTACGAATAGATCATATTTTATTCAGCGGTGACAGATGGAAGAGTCATCATACTTATGTAGATAAGTCCTTGGATTATTCGGACCACTACCCTATTTTCACAAAATTGACTCGAAAATAGCAGAAAACACTCATAAAACGCTTTATTTGACCAAATAATTGGCCAAAGAGTCCTTTCGTTTGAAAAAAAAATCGTACTTTTGCGCGCTAAAACGCGTGAAGACACATTGCTAGAGATTTCTTATCTCGAACCTAATCGTTAAAATAATAATAATCATTCATAACAAAACAACTATTATGCAAAACAAAGGTTTCGTAAAAGTTTTCGCTGTCTTACTTACCCTCGTTTGCATCTTCTACCTGAGTTTCTCGTTTGTGACTCGTCACTACGACAACAAGGCTAAAGAGATTGCAGCGGTAGAGGGTGAAGAGGCCGGACAGCATTATCTGGATTCGTTGCAGAACGAGAAGGTTTATTTTGGCGCCTGGACCCTGAAGCAGTGCCGCGAAATGGGTATTGGTCTTGGTCTGGACCTCAAGGGCGGTATGACAGTTATCCTCGAAGTGAGTGTTCCTGACGTCGTGGAAGCACTGGCCGACCACAAGGAGGATCCCAACTTCAAGCAAGCTATTGCTCAGGCCAAGCAAGAGGCCAAGCAGGGTGAAGGCGATTTCATCTCTCTCTTCGTTAAGGATTACAAGGCTCTTGCTCCCAACAGCACCCTATCTGAGCTCTTTGCCACTCAACAGATGCGTGGCAAGGTGAACACCAAGAGCACCGACAGTGAAGTAGAGGCTGTTCTGCGCGAGGAAGTGAAAGCTGCTATCGATAACTCTTTCAATGTGATTCGCACTCGTATCGACCGCTTCGGTGTCGTACAGCCCAATATTCAGGCACTCGAGGGTCAGGAAGGCCGCATCATGGTTGAGCTTCCTGGAATCAAGGAACCCGAACGTGTTCGTAAGCTCCTCCAAGGTTCTGCCAACCTCGAGTTCTGGGAGACCTATACCACTACGGAGGCTGCTCCTTATCTTCTCTCTCTCGACAGCAAGCTTGCTGCTGCTGGCGTGAGTGCTGAGGACAGCACGGCTGCCGAGGCTCCTGCTGAGG
>JAILFY010000118.1 GCA_024697285.1 Bacteroidaceae bacterium | reverse complement strand
GGAAGTGGTCGTCCTCGGCATTGGGGCCGCTGGTGCCGATGAGCTTGATTTCGGGATGTGCCTTGCGCACTTCGGGGGCGATGATAGCCAGGCGGTCGAAGTAGGGCTTCTCCCACTGCTCGTTGCCGATGGCGAGGAACTTCATGTTGAAGGGAGCAGGATGACCCATATCGGCGCGCAACTTTGCCCACTTATTAGTGGCGGGGTCGCCATTAGCAAAATCGATGAGGTCGATGCAGTCGTCGATGAACTGCTGCAGGCCTTCCTTGGTGCAGGGGGCGTGCTGGTCCTCGCGGTCGTTCTGGAACTGGCAGGCGAGACCTACGCTGAGCACGGGCAGGGGCTCTGCGCCAATCTCCTCAGCGAGCTGGAAGTATTCAAAGAATCCGAGGCCATAGCTCTGGAAGTAGTCGGGGTAGTAGCGATAGGTGAAGGTGTTCTCCCAGCGGTTCTTGTTGATGGGACGGTTCTCCACGGGTCCAACGCTGTTCTTCCACTGGTAGCGCAGCTCCAGTGTGGTACCTTCTACGATGCAGCCTCCGGGGAAGCGGAAGACACCCGGGTGCAGGTCTTCCAGCGCCTGAGCTACATCCTTACGCATACCATTTTCATGACCTTTGTAGGTGTCCACGGGGAAGAGGGAGATATGTTCCACGTCCATGGTGCCGGAGCCGGAACGACGTCTCTCGTTGCAGAGGAAGAGGCGGAGCTGAGCCTTCTCTATGGTGCGGGGGGACTTGATGGTCACGGTATACTTCTTCCATTCGCGGGAATCGACCTTCAGGTCCGTGTTGGTGAACTCCTGATGTTCCTCCATGGTGTTCTGGTCCACGAAGGTGATCCAGAGGTACTGGGGGTTGCCATCAGGCACGCGTGCCCAGACGGAGAAGCGGTACTCGGCATTTTCCTGAAGGCCGATTCCGAAGAAACCTTCGTTCTGCAGACCGGTCCAGAGGTCGCGGTGACCGGCGCTGGAGAGGCGGACGTAGTGGGGATTCTTCTCGAAGGGACCGTCGTTGCGGACCTCCACTTTTCCGAAGGCCTGCCATCCCATGAGGTGGTCGGGAGTGAACTCGAAGCTGCGGTTCTTCAGCAGTTCGCCGTAGAGGCCGCCGTCGGCAGCGAAGTTGATATCCTCGAAGAAGATACCCCACTGAGTGGACTGGATGGGTGCGCCAATCTTCTTGGCGTTCACGTTGATAACATTGTCCGCCAAGAGAGGAGTGGCGGCCAGCGCAAAGGTTGCGCCGAGGAGCAGATTTCTTAGTGTCATAAATGTCAGTTAATAAGAAGGTTATTTTTAGGGAAAGAAATATTAAATAAGAAATAATAAATATGGCTGGGCGGGGGAAGTCCTCTTGAGCTCCGCTCGCTTGAGGGTTCAAGAACTTGTTTACTCGTCAACTAATAGATGACTTTTTCTCCATGGAGGATATATACTTTTCCGCTTTGCATCTTTTCGGGTGCCACGACTCGTCCGTCGAGGTCGAAGATGGTTCCGGAAGTAGTTGGTGTGGATGCATCGAGTTTGTCCACTGCCGTATCTGTTCCGCCCTTCGAGAGGAAGTACAGGGGGAGGGGAGGATTGGCCTCGCTGCCCTTCACATAGAGCCAGGGCGTACCGCCTTTCACCGTAGTTCCAGCTTCCACCTTATTGAAGGTGACATCTCCCGTCGTCTCGTCGGTGACGAGCGTGTAGAAAGCCTCGAAGTTTTCTTCGTTGCAGGTCAGCACGGTGTCCACGGAACAGCCTTTGAGATAAATCTTGCTTACGGAAGAAGGATTCTTGGTGCTGGGGCGGAAGCGAACCGTCTGTCCGGGTTCGGCGCGATAGAGTATCGCACTTTCTGCTGGAATGGTGATTTTATTGGCCAGACGAACATAGCGTACCGTGTCGGCCTCTGAGTTCACGCCGCGCACCTGGTATGCAATGACTCCTTCCGGAAGACTGACGGGATAAGGTGTGTAGAGCAAATCCCAACCGGAGGCGGGCACCTGGCGCTGGATTGTGTAGGTGTCAATTGGGTCGAAGCTCAGATGAGGCGGCTGGTTGTAGGCGCAGTTCTGGTTGATGACCTGAGCGCGGTAGGCGTAGTCGTCCATGAGGTGTGGGAGGCAGTAGTCGGTCTTGTAGTTGGTGGCGTGGACGATGAGTTGGTAGTCGCTGCCGGACTGTGTCCAGGTGACGATCTCCTCGCGCCAGTCGCCCAACAGGTCACCCAGTACACAAGGATTGTACTTCGTATAGTTGTTCAGCGTGCCCAGAGTATAGTTGCCGCCATTGACTTGTATGCGGCCCAAGCCACTGCCATTCCAAAACTCGATGACGGACTTGTCATAGAACTCGTCGGCGAGGTCGCCGTTCCAGTAGAGGCGGTTGTTCAGCGAGGCGCCACCGCCATGACTGATATTGGAAGCTACTACGTTCTGGTCGGTGTCGAAAATCGTGGACATATTTGCGCTGGACTGCCAGTAAGCAACGTCGGCCTCGGGGTTGAAGTGTCCGATGATGCCGCGTCCGGTGTCGTCGTCGGCAGTGGTGCGCCAAAGCACTTTGCCCGTGGCAGCATCGCGGAGGTCGGCTCCGTAGGGCTTATGTTCGTGGACCATGAAATATTCCTGTCCGGGGCGAGAGGGGATGAAGTCGCTGAGGTGGATAGCATCGCCGTGGCCGAAGCCGGTGCGGTAGAGGGTGGTGCCGTCGGGCTTGAGGGCGCCGGAACCGTAGTGAATCTCCTGACGGCCGTCGCCGGTGACGTCGCCCACGCTGATCCAGTGGGCTCCTTCTCCGTAGACGGAAGTGCTGAGGGTCTTCTTGGAGCCATTGGCGTAGGTCACCGTACCGCTGGTGGCGGAGGGACCGCGATGGAGCCAACGCAGGGTGAGTTCAGTTCCGTCCCAGTCGTAGGCTCCTATTTTACAGCCGCTGTAGTAGCCGCGGGCGAAGATTGCTGAGGGGTTCTTGTCCTCGCCGTCGAGCCACGCGATGGCCGCCAGATAGCGCTCGGAGCGGTTCTGATTGCTGTCGCCCCAGAAGGAGGTCGTTTCGTCCTGGTAAGCGGTGTGGTAGGGGATGGTCTGCAGTTCCGCACCCGTCATTCCGTCGAATACGGTGATGTACTCGGGCCCGTGGTCTTGCTTGCCGCGGCCGCTCTTGAGGTTCGCTGTGGGGTCGTCGCCCTCCAAGAGGACGTAGTTGCCCTGACCGTCGATGGCGCCGGGGGCCGTCTTCACCATGAATTCACCATAACCGTCGCCATCGAGGTCCCAGGCGATAAAAGGAGTGGTGTGGGCGGAGTTGAACATATTGGGACCCGTGTGGAGTATCCACAGGCGGGTGCCATTCATCTTATAGCAAGCGTAGAAGGCCGGTGAGGTGGTGCCGCTGCTGGCGGCGTCCTTCTCGTTGGAGGGAGCCCATTTGAGGATGAACTCGTACTCGCCGTCGCCATCCATATCGCAGTAGGAAGCATCGTTGGGAGTGTAGGTGGCACCTGCAGAGGTGGGGTCGGTGGGAGCGCCACCCTCGAGGGTGATATACTGTGTTTGGTTCTGCCACGTTGTCGTTTCCTGTGACTCCACCACTTCGCCTGCAGCGTTGAGGACTTCCAGCCGATAGAGGCTGGTAACCCTTCCGGATGCATCGACATAGTTGGTGCGCTCGGTGATGGGATTGGTGCCGATGAGATTGCCGTCGCGATAGAGACGGAAACGGGTGCTGTTGGCCTTGTCGGCCTTGCGGTAGCGCCAGCTTACGAGGACTCCGGAGCTGATCTTCACAGCCAAGAGACCACGGTTCAGGGACTTGGCTTCGGGTTTGGGCGGGATGATACGTACGACGAAGCGGACGGAAACGGAGAAGACTTCTTTGCCATCCTGCAGGGCAGTCAGCGTGATGTATTTATTGCTGTATTCGATGGTGGCGGTGTAGCCTTCGGCAGCGGTGACGCTGAGGTCTGTGGGTTCGGCATAAAGTTTCTCGGCCCAGGAGGTGCTTTCGCCATTCTTCAGGTTCTTGATGACTTCCAGCAAGTCGCCGGCCGAACAGGAAGCGGCGGTGAAGTAGTGGGAGGCGTCGTAGATGGGCTCGTCTGCAGCACCGCTGATGGTCACATTGCGCAGGGCAATGCTCTTGGGGTTCTCGTTGTCCTGACCATTGAGGTTGTAGATGTAGATGAGCAGCTGGAAGGTCTGTTCCGACTGGACGAGGACGTCGGAGAGGGTGTAGCTGTGGTGGCTGTAGCCATTGGCGTTGCCTTCAGTCACCTTGTTGCGCAGGGGAGCTACGGCCGTGGCCACGGCAGTCTCTGCGGCAGAGCCGTTCTTGATATAGACATCGAAATTGCCTCCGTCCGTGCCACATTTGGCGGCATCGAAATCGATGGTCAGAGGCTTGAAGGTATGGGAAGTAGCGGCCTTTATCGTGAAAGCGATGCAGTGGCCAGCCGTTTTGCCGGTCGTGCGGGTGGAAGGAGTCAGCTGCACGAAGTTGGGGTCATAGGCCACGGCCTCGTAGCCCGAGTCCGCGTTGCTGCCAGTCATGTTTGCTGTGGCGGCGAGGTTGGCGCCAAGGGTGACGCCGGGCGTAAGATATGCTTCGGCGCCCGAGGGGAGTGTTACGGCCGTGAGGTTGTCCTTGTCGGACACGGGCCATAAAATGTCGATGTTCTCGGCTCTCAGGGCGAAGGGCTGGGCCAAGAGGACTATTAGTAGAATGAATTTGAGAGGAGAAAAAATGATGTGGATCATATTTAATATAGGAGTTAGATAATCGGGGAGGGGGAGAGAGGAGGCGGCGGGGAGGCAGCGGGGGGAGTTGCAGCACCGCTGCAACAGACAGAACGGGGGAAGAGAAGGGGCAGCGTTGATAGAGGAAGCAGCGTTGAGTGGAGGGAGCGGCGGGGAGAGGGGGCAGGGGTGGAAGGATTATTCGTAGTCGTTGAAGATGTCGTTGAGGAAGTGGTTGAAGGGGAACATGGTGCGGAAGAGGTCTTCCAGTTGATCCATGGCTACGGGATGATCGAGGAAGTCGTCGGGGAGGGGGTGGTAAATGGTGTAGAGGCGGGGTTTGAGATATTCGGGGTAGGCGAAGTCCTTAGGAAACCCTTTTGGCATGGTCTTCACGGGCTCCTCTCCCACTACGGGGAAGAGCTCCTTGAAGCGCGGTTCTTCCACGATATCCCGGAAGTGGTCTATATCCTCTACTATGGTCTCCCGGATATGTTTCAGCAGCGGTGCGGGAGGGCACCAGGAGCCACCTGCCACCATCGTGTTGCCGGGTTCCAGATGGAGGTAGTAGCCTCCACGATAGCTCTTGCGGCCGTGGGAACAAATAAAGGTGCCGAAATGGCGCTTGTAGGGCGACTTGTCGTTGGAGAAACGGATATCGCGAGCGAAGCGGAAGATGCAGTTCTTAGGACTCTGATAGGCCACGCTGGAGTCGAATTGTGAGATGCGTAGAATCAGTTCTTGAGTGATGTCCTCGAACGCCTTGCGAGCCGCCTTGTATTCGGGCTGGTGGGCGTGGAAGAAATCGCGGTCGTTATGTTGTGCAATTTGTCGTAGAAACGTATAAATTGTTTGCATGTTGTCTGGTAAAGAGCCTTATGTGAGGGCAAAGGTAGTAAAAAATACACGTATTCCAACTATTTCCTGCCAAAAAAATGATGTTTTCTGCTGTGGAGAAGGTTTTTGTCGGAGAATTGTCGTAACTTTGTGGCCATAAATCCAACAGAAAGCAATAGGAAAGATGAATATAGCCATTTTCGTGTCGGGCAGCGGCACCAACTGCGAGAATATCATCCGTCATTTCAGAGGCTCAGAAGAGGTGTGCTGCAAATTGGTCATCAGCAACCGTAGCGATGCCTTTGCACTGGAGCGTGCTCGTCGGTTGGGCGTACCTTCCACCGTAGTCCCCAAAGCCGACTTGAACAATCCAGATGTGATGCTCCCCCTGCTTCGTGCCAATGAGATAGATTTCCTTGTCTTGGCCGGTTTCCTGCCCATGATTCCTAACTACCTCATTGAGGCTTATCCACGTCGCATTGTGAATATTCATCCCTCTCTTCTTCCGCGCCATGGGGGCAAGGGGATGTGGGGTCATCATGTTCATGAGGCCGTGAAAGCGGCCGGCGACACCGAGACGGGCATCACCATCCACTACGTCACGCCTGTTTGCGACGGGGGCGAGATCATCGCTCAGTTCCGCACACCGCTCACGGAGGAGGACACCCCAGAGACAATAGCCGACAAGGTCCATGTTCTCGAGATGGCTCATTTCCCAGAGGTGCTGGAGCAACTGTGGAGCGAAGAGAAGTGAGAAGCTGGATATACGTGTTGGCGAGGATGTACGTACGTGTTGCCAAAGATGTACGTACGTGTTGCCGAAGATGTATGTACGTGTTGACGAAGATGTATGTACGTGTTGGCGAAGATGTACGTACGTGTTGGCGAGGATGTACGTACGTGTTGACGAAGATGTATATACGTGTTGGCGAAGATGTATGTACGTGTTGCCAAAGATGTATGTACGTGTTGCCAAAGATGTACGTACGTGTTGGCGAAGATGTACGTACGTGTTGCCAAAGATGTACGTACGTGTTGCCAAAGATGTATGTACGTGTTGACGAATACGAAGTTTCGTGTTGATAAACGCGTGTAGTTGTCGATGACAAGATAATCAAAAGGGCTGATACTTCATGTAAGTAACCTCTCTAAATTCTTTTCCAAAAAAGTTTTACCGGACAACAATAATTCTGTATACTTTTTTACCTGTCAGTAATATAAAGAATAAAGGCCCCGAGAGAGAGGGCCTTTATTCTTTGTATAAGTGGTAAATAGGGCTATTGATGGCCCTTAGAGAAATCTTTTGACAGGACTGCTGGCGACCTTTCTCAGAAGTGGCTGCTGCTGTCTTTCAGAATTATCTTCAGAAGTGGCTGCTACCGTCGAAGCAGTGGGTGCAAATCTTGCATTTGGGGAGTCCGATGGCCTTTACCAAAATCTCCAAGGTGTTGAACTTCAGAGTGGTGAGTCCGAGTCGGCGCCCCATTTCCTCAACCATGGCTCGGTACTTCGGGCTGTCGGTGCGTGCATATTCTTTGAGCACGTCGTTGAGGGTAGTGGCTTCTCCGCCTATTCCGCCGGGTGTCTTGTCCTGATCGTTCTCCAGGTCGTGGATCACCTGTCGAGTCATCAGTTCCATATCCGTCTTCGAGGCCGAGAAATTGATGAATGGACAGCCATATATCAGCGGTGGACAAGCTATTCGCATGTGTACCTCTTTGGCTCCTAAGTCGAAGAGTCCGCGCACATTATCCCGAAGCTGTGTGCCACGTACGATGCTGTCGTCGCAGAAGAGGCAGCGTTTGCCATCGAGCATATCCTTATTGGGAATCAGCTTCATTTTGGCCACCAAGTCGCGCGTCAGCTGGTTGCCCGGCATGAAGCTTCGTGGCCACGTGGGTGTGTATTTCGATACTGCTCGGCGGTAGGGCGCTCCAATGCCTTCGGCGTAACCCGTAGCCATACCTACTCCAGAGTCTGGAATACCGCTCACGCTGTCCACTTGCGTGTCGTCCTGTTGTCCCATCAGCACTCCGCTGGTGTGTCGCACCTCCTCCACGTTACGTCCCTCGTAGGACGATGTTGGGAAGCCATAGTAAACCCAGAGGAAGGAGCACACCTGCATCTCCTCGTTGGGTTTGCGCAGCTGTTTCATGGAGTCCTCGGTGAGGTGTATGATTTCACCCGGCCCCAGGTAGTGTTCTATTTCATATCCCAGATTGGGGAAGGACGTCGTCTCGCTGCTCACGGCCCACGCGCCCTCTTTTTTTCCCACCACGATGGGTGTGCGTCCGAGTTTGTCGCGGGCTGCTATGAGGCCGTTTTCGGTGAGGATGAGGATAGAGCAACTGCCCTTCACTTTGTTGAAAACATTCTCAATGCCCTCTACGAACGACTTTCCGCGTGCTATCAGCAGTGTTACGAGTTCCGTGGGGTTCGTCTTTCCGCTGGACATCTCGCTGAAGTGGTCGCCTTCGTCCAGCAGTTCGCGTGTCAGTTCGTCCAGGTTGTTGATTTTGGCTACTGTGACCACCGCCATTTTGCCCAGATGTGAGTTCACCATGATAGGCTGTGGGTCGGTGTCAGAGATGATGCCGATGCCACTCTCGCCCGGGAACTTCTGCAGTTCGGCCTCGAATCGTGTGCGAAAATACTGATTCTCAAGATTGTGGATACTGCGATAGAAACCTTTCTCCGCAGAGTAAGTGGCCAAGCCGCCGCGCTTGGTGCCCAGATGGGAATTGTAGTCGGTGCCGTAGAAGAGGTCTGTGATGCACCGTGAAGAGGAAATAGTTCCGAAGAAACCGCCCATGAGGTGTGTGTGTAAAGTGAAAAGAAAGCGAGGAGGCGCCTGAAATGCACCTCGCCGCGAAATTACTGCTTTTATATGAGACAAATGCGGGCCGCTGGCAAAAGATATTCCAGCAGTCCGCATTTTCTTGTTTTATATCAATTCTTCAGTACCTCCTTGGCACGTTGCAGTGCCATGTTTATGTGAGGCTGAATATTCTGTTCTCCCAGCAACTTTCCGAATCCGTTGCGTATCAGCACCTCGTTCACTTTGGGGTTGACACCCGAGAGAATCACGTGTATTCCATCCTGTCGGGACATCTGTATGAGGTTCTCCAGATTGTGCATGCCGGTGCTGTCCACGAAAGGCACCTTACGCATTCGTATAATGCGCACTTTCGGTCGCTGTCCCATCCGTCCCATGATTTCCTCGAATCGGTTGGCGATACCGAAGAAGAAGGGTCCGTTGATTTCATAGACCTCGCATCCTTCTGGAATCTTGAAGTGTTCCAGGTTTGTGGACTCGAAGTCGACCTCGGTGGATGGGTCTATTTCATCGGTGAGCACGCTCACCTGCGTGGTTTCTGCCATTCGTCGCATGCAAAGCAGGCAAGCCAACATCAATCCTACCTCAATGGCCACTGTGAGATCAAAGACAACTGTCAGCAGGAAGGTGATGAGCAGCACGCTGATATCCGACTTCGGGTTCTTCAGCAACTGCCTGAAGGTGCGCCAACCGCTCATGTTGTAAGCAACTATCACCAGCACGCCTGCCAGACAAGCCATAGGGATATACTGAGCATAGGGCATCAGAATCAAGAAGATGAGCAGCAGCACGAAAGCATGTATGATACCTGAAATGGGAGTGCGCCCACCATTGTTGATGTTTGTCATCGTGCGGGCGATGGCTCCTGTGGCGGGAATACCTCCGAAGATGGGTGTTACCAGATTAGCCACGCCCTGGGCTATCAGTTCCTGATTGGAGTCGTGGCGGTCGCCGATGACACCGTCGGCCACTGTGGCGGACAGCAACGATTCTATGGCTCCCAGTACCGCTATCGTCAGCGCCGGAGCGAAGAGCTGTCGCACCACTTCCCATGAGAGGTCTGGGATATCGGGCGAGGGCAGCGAGGCATTGATTCGGAAGCGGTCGCCGATAGTGTCCACGTGTTCGGCCAGCCCGTAGCTCTTCAGTATCAGCACGCCTATGGTCATGACGATGATAGCAACCAGCGAGCCCGGTATTTTATTGAGGGCGGAAGCCTTGCCACCGACATATTTGATGCGATTCAGCATCGGCCAGCAGGCTATGAGGATCACACTGCCCACGCCCACTGCGGTGCTCCACCAGTCTATGCTCCCGAAGTTGTGGGCGTAGCACACCCATTTCGAGAGGAAGTCGGCAGGCACGGCACCATCGATGCTCAGCCCCAGCAGGTCCTTCACCTGCGTCGTGAAGATGGTAAGAGCGATACCGCTGGTGAAACCCACCACGATGGGGTAGGGGATGAACTTGATGATAGTGCCCAACCGGAAAACGCCTAATAATATAAGGAACGCGCCCGCGAGGACAGTGGCCACGGTCAGTCCGGTCATTCCATATTGCTGGATGATTCCGGCAATGATGACAATGAAGGCACCGGTGGGACCGCCTATCTGCACCTTGGAGCCGCCCAGCAGGGAGATGATCAGTCCTGCCACGATGGCGGTGATGATACCTTGTTCGGGAGTCACGCCGGAAGCGATACCGAAGGCGATGGCCAGTGGCAGGGCAACAATACCCACGATTATACCGGCCATGACATCTTTCGTCAGGGTCTCTTTGTTGTAGCCTTTTAGGCTTGTTATGAGGGATGGTTTCATGTGTCTTCCTGAAAAATCGTTGCAAAGGTACGGCGAAATACGTTTTTTTGGAAATGATAACGAGAAAAACGCGACAAACGTGCACGATTTCTTGATTTATTCCTTACCTTTGTGCCCGAAAAAGGGTGCTCTGCGGTTGCAGAAGTAGCTGCGCTGCCGAAGAAAGGGTGCTCTGCGGTTGCAAAAGTCGCTGCGCCGCCGAAGAACGGGTGCTCTGCGGTTGCAGAAGTAGCTGCCCTTTCCCCATTACCTCTATAATTATTTATAAACCTACATAAAATTTCTACACGCTTATGTTCGAAAACCAACCTAAGGGCCTCTATGCACTGGCATTGGCCAACACGGGCGAACGTTTTGGCTACTACACGATGATAGCTGTCTTCGCCCTCTTCCTCGGTGAGAACTTTGGTCTCTCGGAATCTGTTTCAGGCATCATCTATGGTGCTTTTCTTGGCCTGGTTTATTTCCTGCCTTTGGTGGGAGGAATCATGGCAGACAAGTTTGGTTTCGGCCGGATGGTAACCATCGGCATTCTCATCATGTTCTTCGGTTATCTGCTGTTGGCCGTTCCTTTGGGCAGTGGCGGTGTGGCTCTGGCTGGAATGTTCGCAGCACTGTTGCTCATCTCTTTCGGCACCGGTCTCTTCAAGGGCAACCTGCAGGTGATGGTGGGCAATCTCTATGACGATCCTCAGTACGCCACCCAGCGCGACTCCGGTTTCAGCATCTTCTACATGGCTATCAATATCGGTGCCCTCTTTGCACCTACAGCCGCAGTGGAGATCATGAAGTGGGCGGAGACGTCTCTGGGCTTCAGCCATGCAGACTCCTATCACTTTGCCTTCGCCGTGGCTTGTGTGTCCCTCATCCTGTCCATCGCCATCTACTATGCTTTCCGCGGCACCTTCCGTCATGTGGAGGGCGATAAGAAGAAAGATGCTGCTGCGGGTGCAGCTGTTTCCGAGGAACTCTCTCCCGAAGAGACTCGTCAGCGCATCACGGCCCTCGTGCTGGTCTTTGCCGTGGTCATTTTCTTCTGGATGGCTTTCCACCAGAATGGTCTCTCGCTCACCTATTTCGCCAATCAGTTCACCCAGAAGACGGCCGAGGGCGTTCACACAATGCCGTTCAACGTCTGGAACCTGGTGGCCATCATCTTCATCGTCTATGGCCTCTTCTCTCTCTTCCAGAGCAAGACCACCAAGGGCAAGGCCGTTGCAGGCGTCGTCGTCGCAGTAGCAGGTTGCTTCCTTGGCTATCAGTATGGACAGGCCACTGGCTCCGTGGAAATCAGTGCTCCTATTTTCCAGCAGTTCAACCCCTTCTATGTGGTTGCTCTGACTCCGGTCTCCATGGCGATTTTTGGTAGCCTCGCTGCCAAGGGCAAGGAACCCAAGGCTCCCCGCAAGATTGCCTACGGAATGATTGTGGCCGCCGTTGCTTTCTGCGTGATGATCTTCGCCTCCCAGGGGCTGTTGACTCCCAACGAGCAGAAGGCCGCCATCGAAGCCGGCACCGCCACCTATCCGGCTTCTCCCTACTGGCTCATCAGCGTCTATCTAATCCTCACCTTCGGAGAGCTCCTGCTGTCGCCCATGGGCATCAGTTTTGTCTCTAAGGTAGCGCCCCCGAAGTATAAAGGTATGATGATGGGCGGTTGGTTCGTGGCTACGGCTATCGGCAACCTCCTCGTCAGCGTCGGTGGTATTCTCTGGGGAGGCTTGTCCCTTACCGTCGTATGGCTTGTCTTTGCCAGCCTCTGTCTCCTCAGCGCCCTCTTCATGTTCTCCATGATGAAGCGTCTGGAGAAAGTTGCATAAGGTATATTACATATTCCAATAATGAAGGCCGGCACGAGGGTGTCGGCCTTTGTTATGATGAATGGGGGTGAGGCTGGCGTTTTATGGGACCAGTGTGGGCAGGGTTACAGGAAAGAGGGGATGGTCGGTGTGGTCGGCATGAACTTTCTTGATGAGTTGGCGGAGTAGATCGGGATGGGATTTTGAAAGGTCATGGTCCTCGTGGGGGTCGGAAGCGAGGTTGTAGAGGGCGGGAGTGCCTCGGCGGACTACCAACTTCCAGTCGCCCTGGCGCAAGCCTATCATGTCCGTCTCATGGAATTCCCAGTAGAGGTGATCGTGCTGCCGCTGCGCCTCGGGATGTCCCAGGAAGGTGGGGGCCA
>JAILFY010000117.1 GCA_024697285.1 Bacteroidaceae bacterium | reverse complement strand
GTGTTGGGAAAGCAAGAAAACGAAGGTGGTGACAAGGGTAGAACGAGATGTTCTGTGTCACCACCTTCGCATTCTCTATGTGTGGGTGATCAGTCTTGCAGGATATTATGTCCTGCCAGTGCTCTGCTTCTCCCTTCAGAGAGGGGGTATAAGTTCTGCCAATGCTCTGCTTCGTCCTTCAGAGGAAGGAGTATAAGTTCTGCCAGTGCTTTGCTTCGTCCTTCAGAGGAAGGAGTGGTAGGGATTGCTTTACGTCTTCTCGGGTTTTTCCCCGCACCTTAATATTGTCTTTCCCCAAATATCCTCGTTCCGATACGTATGAGGGTGGACCCTTCATCTACAGCGATATGCCAATCGTCGCTCATTCCCATTGAGAGTTCCGAGAACGGAGAGGAGTGGTCCGGACCGATGGGAGGAAAGAAGGTGCGCTGAGCTTCTTCGAAGAACAGACGGGCGCTGTGGAAGTCCCTGCGGATGCGGGACGTGTCGGAGGTGTTCGTGGCCATGGCCATTACTCCTGCCAGCTGGATGTGCTGCAGGGCCTGCCACTCGCCACTCTCCAGGTAGGCACGTGCTTCATCGGGCGTGAATCCGAACTTCGTCTCTTCCTGAGCCACATGCAATTGCAAGAGGCAGGACACGACGCGCCCTGCTTTCTGGGCCTGCTTGTCCACTTCGGCCAGGAGGCGAGGGGAGTCCACGGAGTGAATCAGCGACACATAAGGAGCGATGTACTTCACCTTGTTGGTCTGCAAATGCCCGATGAAGTGCCATTGCAGCGGAGAGGTGGCTTCCGCCGACGGAGTGGCGAGGTCTGCCAGTTCCTGGTGCTTGCGCTGCAACTCCTGGGCGTGGCTCTCGCCAAACAAACGCTGGCCTGCAGCAAAGGCTTCGCGGATGGCCTCGGAAGGATGATACTTGGAAACCGCAACGAGGCGGACACCATCTGGGAGAGAGGACGTGATAAGATGTATCTCTTCAGAAATCATGTGTATGTGCAAGACAAGAATCGACTATTGTTCGAATTCCGGTTTCTCAGAAGCCTGCTTATAGTGGTAGACGTCCATAATTGCGGTCTCCGTCATGCTTGCAATGACCCAGTCTCCGAGAGTACCTTCCATGCCTTTGTCCAGCCCATTGACGGCGTCGCGGAAGTCAGTGGCCTGCACGAGGATGTTCTGTGAGGTGCGCTTCTCGGCACCGGTTTTCTCGTCCAATGTGATGAAGGACACCTTGGCACGGAACCAGCGGTCGGCGGCGGAGTCTATGCTCTCGAAAATCTCTGCCAGACGACTGCGCTTGATATCTGTGACCACAAACTCACCGCTGATAAAAGGACGCATCTCCTCGATGAATCGACGTTCAGCCTCCGTAAAGCTCAGTGCCTCCACCAGATAAGTCTCCGTCGTTTTCTTCAGCAGTCCCGTCTCCATTGTCTTGTCGTAGCGGACTTTACACTCAAACCATTCGTTGTTCATTGTATGCTATTTTTTAATTAATTTATTGTTCTTTCTCATTTCGGGCGCAAAGATAGCCAATTTTACTGAAGAAAACGCACCTTTCGTGGATAAAAATTTGTTTCGATGAAAAAATAAGCATAACTTTGTAACGTTTTTGAACGACGATATGAAGGAAAAACATACTTATAAATTACAGGAAACGCTGACCTATGTGCTCATTTGGTCCGTTATTCTGGTTTCTCCCTTGCTTTTGGAGTGGCTGTTGGCTTGGACGGGAGACAATGTTTCCTTTGAGTGGCACCGTGTGTTCCACGTATGGAAAATCCTTCTTTCGTATTGTATTCTTTTCTGTGTGCACAACTGGCTGCTGGCTCCCCTGTTGACCCGTTATCATCGTCGAGGCTATTATTTTCTTTGCACCACCCTGCTTATTGTTCTCTTCGGCTTCTATCAATACAAGAACAAACCGCATGAACGCCCAATGATGAATGGTGATCCCCCACCCATGGAACAGGTGGGCGAGGGCCCTCCTGCTGATCGTCCTCCCCTTCGCCGAGCAGACCAGCCCAAATGGCGTTCGCCCGAGGACCACCGTCCTCCCCTGCTCGTGGGCCAACATGATATGGTTGCGGTGACTGTGCTTATCCTCATCTTCGCTGCCAACATGGGTGTGAAGTACTATTTCCGCCATCGCATACAAGAAGCTGACCTGAAGGAACTGGAGCACAAAAATCTGGAGGAGCGCCTGTCCTACTTGCGCTTTCAGGTGAATCCACATTTCCTCATGAACACTCTCAACAACATCCATTCACTCATAGATGTAGACCCCGAGCGTGCGCAGACTGCCATTGTGGAATTCTCCAGGCTGTTGCGCTACACCTTGTATGACGCAGAACATGCTTTCGTCCCCTTCCAGAAGGAGGTTGCTTTTATCCAGAACTACCTGGAACTGATGCGCATCCGCTTCAGCGACGAGGTCGATATTCAGTTCAATGTCAGCACCCCTCTGCCTTCAGGCAATATCCCACCGTTGATCTATGCTTGTTTCCTGGAGAACGCCTTCAAGTACGGAGTCAGCTATCAGCAACCCTCGTTCGTGCATATCACCTTCTCCGAGGAGTCTGCCGGACGGCTGCATTTCAGCTGTATCAACAGCCTTTTTCCCAAGTCCGAGACAAACGCCATAAGCGGTGGGCTGGGACTGCGCAATGTCAGACAACGTCTGGAAATCATGTTCCCGAATAATCATGAGTTAGTGATACAAGAGACGGAAAGCACCTATGCCATCTATCTCGACATCCCGCTCACGACTTAAATATCTCACTAATAATCCTTTTCACATCATGCTCCGAGTTATTGCTATAGATGATGAGCCCCTGGCCCTTCGGCAGATAGTATCCTATATTAATAAGGTGCCTTCCCTGCAACTGGTCGCTCAGTGCCTGAGCGCCATAGAGGCCCAGCACATTCTGGACCGAGATGAGATAGACGCCATATTCTGTGATATCAATATGCCCGACCTGAATGGTCTGGAGTTCGTGAGGATGCTGCAAAATCCTCCTTTGGTGGTCTTCACAACTGCCTATTCAGAATATGCCATTGAGGGATTCAAGGTGGAGGCCGTGGACTATCTGCTGAAGCCCTACACCTTCAAGGAGTTCTCCCAGACGGTGGAGCGACTCAGCGCTCGAGTGGAGCTGCAGAAACGTGCTAAGGCGGCGGACGAAGTGGACCCCGAGGACGTCATCTACGTGAGAGCCGACAGAATGGACATCTCCGTGCCGCTGTCCACTATCCGCGCTGTGCTGGGAATGGGGGAATATCTGCGGATCTACACGACAGACCGCCCCCGACCCATCGTGACGCTGGCCACCATGAAATCCATGGAGGAACGGTTGCCTTCCGACAGGTTTATGAGAATACATCGCTCGTCCATAGTGGCCCTAAGTCACATCCGCAAAGTGGCCAAGGGACGTCTGTTGCTCTCCGACGGGATGGAACTGAGCGTAGGAGATAACTACCGACCCAGCCTGGACACGTGGATGAACCAACACTCGTTGTCCTGAACCCCACAGAAAATCCATGAAACTTATTTATAACTTACTGGCCGCATTTGGCGGCTTCCTTGCGCTATTGCTGAGTATGACGTCATGCAAGAATGAACCAAAGACGGAGACCATACATCTCAGAATTATCCACACCAGTGATGTCCATGGTCATGTGCTGGACTCGCTGCCCCGCATTGCAGCCTACGTAGCAGCGTCGCGGGAGGCCGTTCCCGACGGAGTGATCCTCACCGACGGAGGCGATGTGCTGCAAGGTCATCCTGCAGCGTATTACTATAACTTCATCGACACCCTGTCGCCACACGTGGTGGCTGCTGCCATGAACCGCCTGGACTACGATATGGCAGCCCTCGGCAATCATGATGTGGAGACTGGGCATACCGTCTATGACCGCTGGATTCGGCAGTGCGAGTTCCCCGTATTGGGAGCAAACATCATCAACGAGCAGAGCGGCGAACCTTACCTGCAGCCCTACACGGTCATCGAACGTCAGGGCCTGCGAATCGCCTTTCTGGGACTTATCACCCCCGCCATCCCCAACTGGCTGCCCCGGAATCTGTGGTCGGGACTTCGCTTTGAGGATATGGTGGTGGCAGCACAAAAATGGGTGCCCATAATCCAAGAACGCGAACAGCCAGACCTCCTTGTAGGACTCTTCCACGCCGGAGTGGAGGAAGAACAAGGTATACGAACAGACGATTATTGCGAGAACGAGGCACGACTCGTGGCACAACAGGTGTCGGGCTTCGACCTCATCTTGTATGGTCACGACCATCGGCGCCATCTGGAGCGAGTGGCCACCCCCGATGGCGACAGCATCTTCTGCATAGGACCCACGAGCACCGGCGCTTGCGTCTGTCAGGTGGACATAGATGTGCAAATCCGCAAGAACAAAGAAGTGCGTGAGTCCCAGGAGCGCCCTATGGTAGTGGGTTATCATATAGAGGCCAAACACGTAGATAGCAACGAAATGGACTCCGCTGGCGACCTCGGCGTGAGAGAAACTTTCGACAAGGAATTTGAGGACGAGCGACAGTCGGTGGCTGACTATTTGCAGCAACCAGTGGGCGTCTTCTCATCGCCACTCTATGAGCGCGACGCCTTCTTTGGTCCTTCTGCATTCATCGATCTTATCCACGACCTGCAGCTGGAACTCAGCCAGGGCGCCGTCATCTCCTTTGCAGCCCCACTCTCCTTCGATGCCACTATCCAGGCAGGAATGACACACGTGTCCGATATGTTCTCCTTATATAAATATGAGAACCTGCTTTATACTATGCGACTCTCGGGACGCGAAGTGCATGATTTCCTGGAGATGAGCTACGACCTCTGGTGCAACACCATGCAATCCTCCGATGATCATATCATGCTGATGGACAGCGTCCTCGACGGAGGCAAACGGTTGGGGCTGAAGAATATGGCCTTTAATTTCGACTCCGCAGCAGGTGTTCGCTACACGGTGGATGCCTCGAAGCCCAATGGTCAGAAGGTCACCATCCTCTCGATGGAAGACGGAACACCCTTCGACGAGAACCAAGATTATCTCGTAGCCCTGAACAGCTATCGGGGCAATGGCGGCGGCGAACTGCTCACGCGCGGTGCAGGAATCCCCTTGTCTGAACTGCCGGCACGTGTCGTGGCCTCCACGGATCACGACCTGCGTTATCACCTGATAGAGATGATTCGGAAGAAGAAGACGGTGACCATCCGTGTACGCAACAACTGGCGGTTCGTCCCGGACGACTGGGCGCCTGCCGCCTTAGCCCGCGACCGAGCTATCCTCTTCCCCAAGGGAGAGAAACGATGGCAACACTAAAAGTATGTCAATACTAAAAAGATTGCAAGACTAAAAGTATGTCAATACTAAAAGTATGTCAATACCACTATGTGATGGAACAATCAATATACAACCATATTACGGTATTCGTGAGGCCCCTGTTAGCCTTCTTTCTTCTGTTGGCTCTTCCCTTGGCTGGTAGGGCCCAATGGGTTACAGATGAGCAATATCAAGATGCGCTTAAGACCATTGCGGCAGACGCCACCTACCGGATTTTGACCTACCATAATGGTTGGGAAGAAGCTCCTGTACCTTATTATCTCACCGACGATGGTCGTCTCACGGATCAGCAGTCGTCGGCGGGTAAATTCACCTTCCGTCAGATAGAGGGCTACGACTTGTTCCGTTCTCCCGGATGGCAAGTCGATCAATGTTTCACGAACCCCAACTGCCAGAACGGACAGACGGAATGGATGCATCATTATGGTTACATCCGTACAAACGCAGGTTCTGCACGCCCAAACTGGGAGGGGCAGGTGTGGTATAGGCAAGGGGATGTCTATGCTGTCAGGGCCACCAATTCCGTCAGCGATTCATGGGGCGCCAACAGTTTCTGGACCGTTCTGCCAGATACCGACGACGACGGGTTGCCCAATGCCGACTACTCCCTGGATCCCCTGTTCACATGGAGACTGGAACAGATCGAGACCCCTATTGACCCTATAGATCCATCCGAGAAGGAGGTGCAACGGTTGACAAATATCCCCCATGTCTATATCAACACCTTCAATGGGCGGAGCATCACCAGCAAGACCTCCTACGTGCTTGCCCGGATGTGGTATGTAGACGAGAATGACCAAGTCACCTTCTACGACTCCCTGCAGATACGCGGCCGAGGCAATGCCACTTGGGGGCTGGCCAAGAAACCCTATAAGCTGAAGTTCAAGGAGAAGACAAAACTGCTTGGCAAGGGTTATGCCAAGGCCAAGAAATGGACGCTGCTGGCCAACCATGGCGACAAGAGCCTTATCCGCAACGCCCTCACCCGAGAGTTGGGCGAGTACGTGGGACTGCCCTTCAACCCCGCTGCACAGTTCGTGGACCTCACTTTCAATGATGCTTACGTGGGGAACTATCAGTTCTCTGACCAAGTGGACGTGAGGCCCCATCGAGTGGAACTCACCGAGCAAGATGCCGTTCCGACGGAAACATCAGACGTCAGCGGCGGCTATCTCTTCGAGGCCGACGGTTCGGGAGATTTCCATACCAGCACCTACTGGGACAACGAGGCCCAAGCCAACCTGAATCCCGATGGCTTCTATAGCACCCTCGGTTCGGTGCCCATCCGCATTCATTATCCCGAATCCGACTGCCTGCAGGAGAGTCAGATAGCCTATGCAAAGGATTTCATCGCCGAATTCGAGAACCGGCTCTACGGGGCCGACTTCACCAGCCCCACATCAGGCTATCGACCTTATGTCGATTCGCTGACCCTGGCCAATTGGTACCTGTGTACGGAGATAAGTGGTAACGTGGATGGACTCTACAGCACCTATTTCTATAAGGAGCGCCAGGACAATCGCATCTTCTGGGGACCGCTGTGGGATTACGACATCGCCTACAACAACGACAATCGCTACCGCGCAGGCACCGACAACACCGAACGCCAGCTCATGAAGGACGCCGGCTACGGGAAAGTGACTTCGTGGATGCAGAGGATGTACCACGATCCGTGGTTCACGAGCCTGATAGGGCGTCGCTATCGGGAGTTGCTGGACGGAGATGTAGAAGGTTATCTCAATACATGCATCGACAGCCTGACGACATTGCTCTCGGCCTCCGTGGAGCAGAACTACTTGAGGTGGAAAATTGATGCACGCACTCTTCGCGAACGAGTCCTCTACTCCACCTACGACGAATATATCGAGGACCTCCGTGCCTACATCCATAACCATCTGGCCTTCCTCGAAGAGGCGTTCCAGGATTATATGCCGGAACCGAACCCAGATCCCAACCCTGACCCGGACCCCGACCCCGAAGCCAAGACGCCGGATTTCAATGCAGATCCCGACCTGTATTATGTAATCACCAATAGCGGAACGGGAACTTGCGTGGATGTGGACATGAATAGTGATGAAATTATCTGCAACGCGCGTGACACCCTGTCTGAGAGCCAATTGTGGCGAATCGTTCCATTGTCCAACGGGTATCTGTATGTGCTCAACCGCGTCACGGGGCAGGCGCTGAACGACCCCACGGAAGGCGAACCCACGGCCACCACGCTCGTGGGCACTACTTTCAATACGGTGCGAGGTGATTCCACGGACCTGCGCCAGCAATGGGATTTCGTGGCGCAGAGCGGCGAGCGCTTCAACCTCATCAACCGCTTCTCGCAACATGCAGCCAATCTCAGCGGCGGTTCAGCTGCAGATGGTACTCCTGTCCTGAGCTACACCAACAACGAGCGCAACGCCACTTCGGCCAATCGCTTGTGGCAGCTATCCTCTGCAGATACCATAGCTGTGGTTGAGCCCTATGATGATGTGGATCCCTTGGAGATAGACTATGCGCTGGCTTATGACCCCGCAAGCGGTCGTCTGCACTTCGGTGCCGACGATCTCACTCAACTTCGTTTCCATGTTCATCTGATAGATGCGGCCGGTCATCTCGTCCGGACCTTCCCTGCTTCAGAAGGAATAACTCTTGCCGACCTGCCTCGTGGCTTATATCTTGTCAGTTGGAAATGGGGTGATCGTCAGCATACCGTAAAACTCGTCAGATAGATTTCTCCCCCACTGCCTCGGTCATTGTTGTATGTCCTCTTCTGGCAGCAGCCCATAGCTGGTAGTTCAGTCCTTGTCAGAGAGGTACTTCACCACCTTGCAGGGGTTGCCCACGGCAATGCAGCCAGCTGGGATACTTTTGGTGACCACCGAGCCGGCGCCAATAGTCGTGTTGTCGCCTATGGACACTCCTGGCAGAATGGTCACGTTACCGCCAATCCATACGTTATTCCCGATACGGATGGGTTTGGCCCATTCTTGTCGGCTGTTGCGGACAACAGGGTCAGTGCTATGACAGGCGGTGTAGAGTCCCACATTAGGTCCGATAAAGCAGTCGTCGCCAATCGTCACCGGCGCTTCGTCGAGAATCGTCAGGTTGAAGTTTGCCAGAAGGCGACAACCCACTCGGATGTTTTTCCCGAAATCGCAGAAAAAAGGTTGATTGATGATGACATGGTCGTCGCCCACAAAGCCCAGCAGTTGCTTCAGGATCTCCAGTTTCTTTTGTTTCTCTGCTGGGCGCAGCGCGTTGTAATCAAAGATGAGTTCCCTCGCTACAGCCAGTTCTGCCATCAAGTTCGGGTCGGTGGCGTCGTATATCTCTCCGGCCAGTAATTTTTCTTTTTCAGTCATAACTACTTTACAAGGGATGCCCCTCAAAATCATACAACTCAGTGGAAAGGTAACGTTCGCCGGTGTCTGGAAGCAGAACCACCACAGTCCGACCGCTGTTCTCGGGTCGCTTGGCCACTTCCACGGCGGCAACCAGGGCGGCCCCTGCGGAGATACCTACAAGTAATCCTTCTTGCTGGGCCACCTGTCGGCTTGCGAGGATGGCGTCGTCGTCTGCCACGTCGATGACCTCGTCCACCACCTTAGGGTCATAGGTCTTCGGAATGAAGTTTGCACCTATCCCTTGTAACTTGTGAGGACCGCTGGGACCACCATTGAGTACGGGCGAGGAGAGGGGTTCGGCTGCTATCACCTTGATGTCGGGATTCTGCTCCTTCAGATAGCGACCCACTCCAGAGATGGTACCTCCGGTGCCCACTCCGGCCACGAAGACAGCCGCCTCTCCGTCGGTGTCCCGCCATATCTCGGGTCCTGTGGAGGCGTAATGACTGTCGGGGTTGGAGGGATTCTCGAACTGCTGGAGGATGACGCTCCCCGGAATGGCTTCGCGCAGGGCTTCTGCCTCGCGGATGGAACCGGCCATACCTTCGGCACCTGGAGTCAGACGAACCTCTGCGCCGTAGGCTTTCACGAGGTTGCGGCGCTCGATGCTCATCGTGTCGGGCATGGTCAGAATCAGATGATAGCCTCTTACGGCAGACACCAACGCCAGTCCTACTCCCGTATTGCCGCTTGTAGGCTCTATGATGGTGGCTCCTGGCTGGAGGACACCTCTTTTCTCTGCATCAAGAATCATGGCCAGGGCCACTCGGTCCTTGGCGCTGCCGCCGGGATTGAAGGACTCCACTTTGGCTATGAGAGGAGTGGCGAGACCTTGGCTATCAGAGAAACGGCGGAGTTGTAAGAGGGGAGTGTTGCCGATGAGCTCCGTAAGTTGACTTGCTATTTTTGCCATAGAAAGTAGTATGTTAGAATTGCAGTTTCAAGTTTCAGGTTCTTCAGGTTTCAGGTTCTTCAAGTGTGAATCGAGCGATAGCGAGTCTGAAGAACTGATTACCCCGCGGCTTTGCCGTTCCCCCTCGCCCATGGGAGAGGGGGTTAGGGGGTGAGGCTCCCTGCCACGACCTCAATCTCCACGAGGGCTCCCTTGGGCAAGGTCTTCACGGCAACAGCGGAACGGGCAGGGTAGGGGGCTTCGAAGAATTCGGAATAGATGCCGTTCATATCTGCGAAATCATTCATGTCGGCGAGGAAGACCGTTGTCTTCACGACGTGACTCATCGTTAGGCCCGCTTCGCAGAGGATGGCCTGCACATTCTTCAGCGACTGACGTGTCTGCTCCTTCACGCCACCTTCGGGGAAGGCACCTGTGGCTGGGTCTATAGGCAGTTGACCAGAGGTGTAGAGGAAGTTGCCCACTTGGATGGCTTGGCTGTAGGGGCCGATAGCGGCGGGTGCCGAAGAAGTATTGATGACTTTTTTCATATCATGTGAAATGAATGGTTAGGGATTGCTATTTTTCTTGCCATATCACTGGCCTTTGTGCGAGGCAAAAATACACATAATTACTGAAAGTAGGGCCATCTTTCCACGAAAAAATGATTTTGTAGCCCTTTCCAATGGTAAAATCAGAATAAATGATTATTTTTGCACCATTAATCGTTGAATACCTGTATGGCTGAGGCTGTAAATGGTCGTTCATGAATCTTATCACTTCAGATGTCTATGTTCAGAGAAATACTACTCGTAGGAGCAGGCAGTTTCTTCGGAGGCTCGGCCCGCTATCTTGTTTCTTATATCTTGCGTTCAGCCGCAGGTTTTCCCTGGGGAACCTTTGTCGTGAATGTCCTCGGCTGTTTGCTGATAGGACTCTTGTGGGGGTGGAGTTCCCGCAGTCTCCACGCCACCTCCTCTCTGATGCTTTTTCTCAGCGTGGGGTTTTGTGGCGGTTTCACCACATTCTCCACCTTCTCCAAGGAGGGACTGGCACTCCTGCAGTCGGGCTCCTATGGACTTTATGCGATATACGTCCTGGCGAGTGTCGCCTTGGGACTGTTGGCCGTATTAGTAGGTTTTTCAGTAACCAAATAATAAGTGTTTTATATTTATATCCTAAGAGTATATATTTAAGTAGTTAAAGATGGATTCCCTCATCACTTTTGCGAAAGAGAATTTCGACCTCATTACCCTTTTAGTGGGAATGGTGGGCGTGTTCATTGCTTTTCTTTCCTTGGTTGTCGAACTCAAAAAGAGAAGACGCGAGAAAGAAAAAGCAGACGACAAGTCAGACGACAAGTCAGACGACAAGGCAGACGACAAAGCAGACGACAAGTCAGACGACAAAGCAGACGACAAAGAGAATGTTTAACTCCCATTCATAGAACGAATATGAGAAAAGCAAGCAGAGAAATGGACGCGGCTTTTGCCCTGGAAGTTCTGGACAAGGCTCCCTATGTGACGATGAGTATGACCCGCCCCGACGGACGTCCTTATGGCATCCCATTGTCGTTGGTACGAACAGACGAGAAGACCTTCTACTTCCATTGCGCCCTCGAAGGCGAGAAACTGGAATGTATTGCTCACCAACCTATAGTGAGTCTGTCTGCCGTCACCCGTTGTACTCCCACGGTAGGCCCCAAGGACGGCAGTTTCACCTTGCAGTACAAATCAGCCACTGCTGTTGGCCGGGCAGAACTGGTACAGGACGACGAGGAGAAGATTGCAGCCTTACGGGCTATCTGTCAGCGCTTTCTCCCCCAACACATGGAGGCGTTCGACGAGGCTGTCAGCCGTAGTCTCTCCCGAACAGCAGTTGTGCGCATCACTTTGATGGAACCACCGGTAGGCAAACGCAAGCAGTACGACAAGCAGGGCGATGAAATGAAATGGGGAAGGATGGAATAAAAAGGAATACTTTGAATCATGTTACAATTACTATCCACTTATATCACCCACCCATCGTCATTCCTTTTTACTGAGGAATTGCCATGGACGATAATAGAACATTTATGTGAGATAATCAGTGAACTGCAACAGCACCTACCTGATGATTTCTGCATTAAAGATGGTGTTGCCATCCATCCAATGGCTGTCATCGGACATAATGTCACCATCAAAGCACCTGCTATTATCTCGGCACATTGTTTTGTGGGTTCAAACTCCTATCTACGCAACGGAGTGTATTTGGCACCAGGGGCAAAAGTTGGAATCAGCTGTGAGGTGAAGACTTCGGTTATTTTGGAAAACAGCGCCATTGCACATTTCAATTTTGTGGGAGATTCTATTATAGGTTGCGATGTGAATATTGAAGCTGGGGCGATTTTAGCCAATCACTACAACGAACGTGATGATGATTCTGTTTTCGTGCATATCGATGGCCAACGCATTCCTACTGAACTGCACAAATTCGGTTCGCTCGTGGGTGATGGTTGTCGAGTAGGAGCCAATGCAGTCCTTTCACCTGGGACCTTGCTTAAGCCAAAAACTATTGTGAAACGATTGGAATTAGTGGAACAGAATCCTTTATGAACTGATGTGACCTCCTGAGGTTATTCCTTCTGACCTTGAATTTCTCATTCACTTTAATAATTGCATAAACCTTATCTAATAATATATAATAACCCTCTTACTATATAATAACCCTCTAAAATAACGATTTCAATGAGTAATCCATTAGAAGACATAGAATCCAAGGGCCGTAAAGTGGCCATAGATTTAGTCAAGGCAAATATCTTTGCCGTGGTGCTATTTGTAGCAGCAGCCGTAGTGCTTCTTGTACCCTTTTATTTTATATGGAGCGACGCTCCCACGGAAGTGCTGCTGGGTAATGGCAGCACTTGGCTCCTCTTCTTCCTGTCGATAATCATAGGTGTTGTCGTCCACGAGCTGATTCACGGAGCTACCTGGGCCTGTTTTGCGGAACACGGCTGGCACAGCATCAGTTTCGGGGTGATGTGGAAATTGCTGACTCCCTACTGCCATTGCGACGAGCCCCTGCACATCCATGCCTATATGTGGGGAGCCATGTCGCCTTGTATTCTCTTAGGCATTATTCCTTCCATCGTGGCATTGTGTATTGGCAGTCTGCCGCTCCTTCTCTGGGGAATCTTCTTTATTTCTGCCGCGGCGGGGGATATCTGGATGACCTTTTTGCTCTTGAAGGAGAACCCAGACAGTATGGTCCTCGACCATCCTTCGGAAGCCGGGTTCTATATTCTTGACGAACAATAACACCTTAATTAATATATACAACCTATCAAACTTGCTTAAATAGAGAACTGACACCAGCAATCTTCATCACACAGAATACTAACTAAAACAGAAAAAACAGAAATGAAACAGATGTTATTCGCTTTTGCCGCACTCGTCTTTGCAGCTTGCGGCGGCCAACAGTCCACAGTACCCGCTTCCGAGGAACCTGTCAGCGCCGGAGAGCGTCAGGAAGTGACATTTGAGGTGGCACGGAACTATTTCTTCAACAACGACCAGCAGCTACCCCTCGATCCCAGAATCACCACGGCCGAGTCTTTCAACCAACTCTTCGGTATGGCCACAACAATGGGCGAGGAGGGCAACCCCACGGAAATAGATTTCGACAAGCAGTTCGTAGTGGCTGTCGTATTGCCGCAGACGGACGTCCAGACGGAGATCACTCCCGTGAAAGTGGAGTCGCAAGGCGAGAAGCTGTATTATAGTTTCGACATCACCACGGGCGAGAAGCAGTCCTTCACCACCCGGCCGATGGCTCTTATCATCCTGGACAAACAATACGAGGGAAAAGAGGTGGTGTTCGTCAACGAACAGCTCCGACAAGCAACCATGGAAGAAGTGCAGGCTTACCTGAAGGAATGTGGCGCCTTCTTCATCGCCACTACCGATGGCGATCAGCCACATGTACGTCCTTTTGGTGTCTCTGAAATCATGGAAGGCAACCTCTACCTCCTCACCGGAAAGGTCAAGGACGTCTATAAGCAGATGGCAGCCAACGGCAAGTTTGAGATCTGTGCCCTGAAGCCCTCCAACGCCGAATGGATGCGCATCACCGGTACCTTGACGACCATCGAAACCATCTCCCTGAAGGAAGAGTTCCTGAATCGCAACGAGGACCTGAAATTCATTTACAAGGCCGACGATGATAACATCGCCCTGATGCAGATCACCGACGCCACCGTCCGTTTCTGTTCCTTTGCAGCACCGGAGCGCCGAGTGCACTTCTGAGAAACAAACATCCAAGAGCAGCTACACACCTGCCCCTTTTGTTAACTCCCGGTAGCAGCTGCAATCAATTCCATTTTCAAAGTCCCTGACCGACAGCAAATAACTCCAAATTATCTATGAAGCGAATTGCCTCTCTTTTCTTTTTTATTCTTGCGACAATAGTCCCTGCCGCAGCACAGAACGAAGTCCCCCAGTTGAACCATATCATGGGTCGCAAAAACGCCTCTCTCTGTGGTTCTTGGCACTACATCATCGACGTACAAGAAGAAGGCTACTACGACTATCGTATGAAACCCATGGCCTGGGGTTTCTTCCGCAACGCCAAGCCACAACGTCCCGAGGACCTCATCGAATACGATTTCGACAAAGCACCTACGATGCAAGTGCCGGGCGACTGGAATACCCAGGACTCCAGCCTCTTCTTCTACGAAGGAACGGTGTGGCTGCAGAGGACCTTCAACTGGCACCCGCAGCCCAGCAGACGCACACTCCTCTATTTCGGAGCGGTGAACTACGAAGCACATGTCTATGTCAACGGGCGGAAGGCGGGTTTCCACGAAGGAGGCTTCACCCCCTTCAACTTCGACATCACAGACCTCTTGCACGAGGGGGAGAACTTCGTGGTGGTGAAGGCAGACAACAAGCGGAAGGCAGAAAACGTGCCGACCCTGATCTTTGACTGGTGGAACTACGGGGGAATTACCCGCGACGTGCTCCTCGTGGACGTGGCACCAATCTACATCGAGAACTATGGCCTTCAGCTGGAGAAAGCAGAACCCAAGGCCCGGAAGCGGGAAATCACCCTTACGGTTCATCTGAACCAACCCGCTGCCGGTCAACTGCTGACGCTCTCTATCCCAGAACTGAAGATCTCTGAGCAATGCCGCACCGACGCCGAAGGCAATGCCCGCCTCACGGCTTCCGTTCCTTCCAAACGCCTGACCTTGTGGTCTCCCGAGAACCCGAAGCGCTACGAGGTGCAGTTGGCATTGGGCGAATCGTCGGCCGAAGTGCTGACAGACTCCATAGGTTTTCGCACGATAGAAACACGGGGCAAACAGATATTACTCAACGGTCAGCCCATCTTCCTGCGGGGTATTTCCATCCACGAAGAGAAACCCTACGGGGGCGGAAGGGCCTGTTCCACGGCAGATGCACACACCCTGCTCAGCTGGGCCAAGGAACTGGGATGCAACTACGTTCGTCTGGCCCACTACCCACACAACGAATATGCTGTTCGCGAAGCCGAGAGAATGGGTATTCTCGTCTGGAGCGAGATACCTTGCTACTGGACCATCGCCTGGGACAACCCCGACACCTATCGCAATGCCGAACAGCAGCTCACGGATATGATCGTGAGAGACCGCAATCGGGCGAATGTCATCATCTGGTCCATAGCCAACGAGACGCCCCATTCTGCCGAGCGCGATCAGTTCCTCGGACGTCTGGCCCGCCACGCCAGAGCGCTGGACTCCACCCGGCTGATTTCCATGGCCATGGAAGTCACGTCAGCCGCCAACTTCAGGAATCGCCTTCAGGACAATATGCACGAATATGTGGATGTCGTTTCCTTCAATCAGTACATCGGATGGTATCGTGATGTGCACGACGCTCCTAAGATGGAGTGGGAGATCCCCTACGATAAACCCATCATCGTCAGCGAGTTCGGTGGCGGAGCAAAATATGGTCTGCACGGGCCCGTGAACCAACGCTGGACTGAAGAGTTCCAAGAGAACCTCTACCGACAGAACGTGGAGATGCTGGATAAGATAGATGGATTGGCAGGCACTACGCCCTGGATCCTGAAGGACTTCCGTTCGCCACGTCGTGTTCTCAATGGAGTGCAGGACTATTACAATCTTAAAGGGTTATATTCCGACCGCGGCGAGAAGAAGAAAGCCTTCTACGTTCTCCGTCAGTGGTACGAGGGAAAACGATAGCCTCCCCGCCGCCACTCTCCATTCCCTTGTCTTCTTCTCGTTTATCCGAGAAGTCTTCCATCAGTTCCTTTTACGATCACTTTATCCCCCCACACTGAATGATAACATCCTTGAATTTCCACACCCTGGAGGGCGCCACCGAGTGGATGTCCCAGGTGCCCTTCGACCTGACTCGTCAGGAACTCTATTCCGCCAGCGACCTCTATGGCGACTTCGAGTCGGACGACGAGGCGCTTTCCCAAACGTCGTTGGCCACTTGCTACGACAGCCTGGTCTATAAACACTATCTGAAGTATGGCAAACATGCTCGAAACACCTACGAGTCCATGGCTCGAACCCTCCACGACCAAGGGATACAGACGGCCTTGGACGCCTTCTTCGAGGAGCACGACAGCAATCGTTGTGTCGGAATTATGGGCGGTCATGGATTGTTGCGTTCCGACCCTATGTTCTCCCAGATTGTCTTCCTGAGCAAACGCCTTACGGAAGAAGGCTTCTTCATGCTCAGCGGAGGCGGACCAGGCGCCATGGAAGCCACGCACCTGGGGGCTTGGATGGCCGGTCGTTCGGAGGAAGAGACGCGGGAGGCCGTCGAAAGTCTGATAGCCGCTGCCGACAGCTTCTCCCAGCCTCAGTGGCTCCCGTCGGCACTCAGGGTCTTGCGCCGCTATCCCCAACGTGAATACGTGAGTCTCGGCATCCCTACATGGCTCTACGGACACGAACCCTCCACGCCTTTTGCAACCCATATCGCCAAGTTCTTCGAGAACAGCATTCGCGAAGATGTCATCCTGACCATGGCCTTTGGAGGTATCATCTACACGCCCGGAAGTGCCGGAACTATGCAAGAAATATTCCAGGACGCCGTACAGAACCATTACCTCTCGTTCGAACACTCCAGTCCGATGATCTTCATGGGCTGTCGTTTCTGGAACGAGGAGATACCGGTATATCCCCTCCTTCTACACCTGATGCAGACCGGGAAGTACAAGAACCTACTGCTCTCTCTGTCCGACGACAGTTCAGAAGTGGAACGGGTGCTGAAAGACTTTCAGGCGAGCCTGTAGACACTGCCTCTCTTCCTGCGGTGTTCCGAAAAGCGCTATAGGAACAGAAACACGGCCAGAGCGTTGTTTTTTCTTTCTGAAAATTTGGTGCATTAGCCTTCTTTTCGTAATTTTGCATTCGGAATCAGATGGAAGGCGCCCTCTAATGAGCCCTAACCCTCGGAGCCTGCCGCCTTTCCTCCTCCTCCCCACACACCTATTTCTATATATAGGAATCATCAACCTCGCAAGGACTCACTTTCAATGTACCTACTATTCTATGGAGACAAGAAAACATATAGCTTCTGAGAAGAAACGCTGCAACAGCCACAATTGCGCCCAGGCTGTGCTCCACACCTACGCCGACATTGCCGGCATCGACGAAGCAACAGCGATGAATGTGGCCGGTGCCTTCGGTGCGGGAATGGGTAACCTTCAGGGGACATGCGGTGCTTTGGTAGGTGCTGGCCTGGTTCTTGGCTTGGCCAATCGCGACAAACTCCGTGCCTCCAAGCAGATGCGTCAAATCATGACTCGTTTCCAAGAACGAAATGGTGCCACTCAGTGCTATTTACTGAAAGGAGTAGGCACAAAGGAGGTGCTGCG